>NZ_CP115607.1:1200000-1500000 GCF_027797205.1 Campylobacter sp. VBCF_01 NA2 | reverse complement strand
TAGTTTTTTAAACTCGCCCACGAAAAATTCATCGAAATTCTCTATTTTTTCTACATCTTTTTCTTTGATTTTATATGGCGGAAGTGGCGCCAAAACCCGCCCTACGCGCACGCTTCGCACATCGTTATCTAGGTGCCTGAGCGCTTCTAGGATTATGCCGTTTCCATCAGTTATTATCACATTTGTAAATCGCCCTGTAAATTCGAAGTATAAATTTGTGATAAACGCCTTGTAGCTGGCTTTTAGCTCAGTTTTGATATGCAAAATTCTATTATTTTCCACTACGCAAATTTGCAAAATTTTCGATTTTACAAGCCGTTTAGCCAAAACCCCGTCAAATGGGGCTTTGTAAATTTTATTTTCCACGAAAGAGCCGTTTTTGTGGATATTGCACGCGGTTTTATTCATATCAAAAAACAGCTCATAGCTATCAAAGCTAAGCTTAAAAAGATTGTCGCCGACGCGCTTTATGTGGCTTAGAGTTTTGAAATTTTGCAAAAATTCGCAAATTTGGATTAGGTGTTGGTATTTCATAACCTAAAATTTCTCTTTGTGAATTTTGCTAAATTCTAGCTTTTCTAGCTCGTGTGGAGCGGGCGTGGAGATTAGATTTCCAAGTGATAAAATCGCTAAGGCTCTGTAATTCCCCTTAAAACCCAAAATTTCGCGCAGGTATTCCTCGCTGCTCGCGCCATTTTGCGCCTCGCGCAGTCTGCATTGTATCCAACAGCTCCCCACGCCTAGCGCACTCGCGCACAGGTGCATGTAGGCCATAGCGATAGAGGCGTCCTCGATCCAGACATCTTGCACGCTTTCATTGGCGATTACGACCACAGCGGCATTTGCACCTTTTAGCATATCGGCTGCGCCCGTGCGCGCAAGGCTTAGTTTGGCGAGGTTTGCTTTATCTTTGACTACGATAAACTCCCAAGATTTCCTTGCATGTCCGCTAGGGCTTAGCAAACCAGCCTTTAAGATTGTGTCTAAAATTTCATCGCTAATCTCGCCAGGAGCGTATTTTCGCACACTGCGCCTGGCTTTTAAAATCTCTAAAATTTCCATGATTTTTCCTTTCCAAAAGCAAAATTATACCTTTTATTATAAAGTTTTATGGTTAGATTTGATAGAATTTAGCCCAAATTTTTTAAGGACAGGTTATGAAACAGACAATCACAGAAAAAATTTTTAGCGAACATGTAGGCGAAGTGGTCAGCGCAGGGCAAATAGTAGAAAGCAAAATCGATATGGTTATCGGCAACGACATCACAACGCCGATTTCGATAAAGCAGTTTGAGCTAAGCGGCGCAAAAGCTTTGGCAAATCCAGACGGCTTTGCGATTGTGATGGATCACTATATCCCTACAAAGGACATTTTAAGCGCAAATCAAGCCAAAATTTCACGCGAATTTGCCTACAAACACAACCTAAAAAACTATTTTGACGAAAAAGATATGGGAATAGAACACGCCCTAATGCCTGAAAAAGGGCTAGTTGTGCCGGGTGATGTCATCATCGGAGCGGACAGCCACACCTGCACGCACGGCGCACTTGGTGCGTTTTCTACCGGCATGGGAAGCACGGATTTGGCTTATGCGATGATTACGGGCAAAAACTGGTTTAAGGTGCCAGAAAGCATAAAAGTCATCTTCAAAGGCAAACCGGGTGCGCACATTTACGGCAAGGATTTGATACTTGAAGTAATCCGCCAAATCGGCGTTGATGGCGCACGCTACAAAGCGCTAGAATTTGTTGGCGAGGCGATTGCGCACCTTGATATGGATAGTAGATTTTCGCTTTGTAATATGGCAATCGAGGCTGGCGGAAAGAGCGGAATCGTCGCGTGCGATGAGGTAACAAAAGAATTTTTGGCTGGGCGAACGCTACGAAGCGAGCCGAAATTTCACTACTCAGACGAGGGGGCAAACTACGAGCGCGTCCTAGAAATCGACACGGCAAATTTAGACCCGGTTATTGCTTATCCTTTCTTGCCAAGCAACGGCAAAAGCGTTCGTCAAGCCGTAAAAGATGACCTAGCAGTAGATCAAGCATTTATCGGAAGTTGCACAAACGGACGACTTAGCGACCTACGAATTGCTGCTGGGATTTTAAAAGGCAAAAGGGTCGCTAAAAAAACAAGGCTTATCATCACACCTGCAACGCAAAAAATCGCCCGTGCAGCGTGGGCAGAAGGGCTAATGGATATTTTCATCGACGCAGGAGCCGTTGTGAGTAACCCAACCTGTGGAGCGTGCCTTGGCGGATATATGGGTATTTTGGGCGATGGAGAGAGATGCGTGAGCACGACAAATCGCAATTTCGTAGGCCGCATGGGCGATCGCACAAGCGAAGTTTATCTAGCAAACTCAGCCGTCGCAGCAGCTAGCGCAATCGCTGGTAAAATCGCGGATCCTAGGGATTTATAACCTAAAATTTTGCCATTTTTTAATGGCAAAATTTACCCAAATTTTAAATTTCAAATGAAAAAATCCAAAGCTTGTTTTCTTTTTATAATTTATCTTTGTACGCTCTTTAAAATCACGATTTTTAGGGCAAATTTTAGGCTCGATCAAATTTGGCGTGTCGGCGAATATAATCTCGTGCCATTTAGCGATTACGCAAATACTTTGAAATTTGGCGCGATAAAATTTATCTATCTTTTTGCGGGAAACATAGTCTGGTTTGTGCCGTTTGGGCTCTTTGCGCGATATTTTTTCCCAAATTTTAGCATGCGAAAAATTTTGATTTTTGGCCTTTTGCTCTCGCTAATAATCGAAATTTCACAATTTGTCTTTAAAAGCGGAATTTTCGAGCTTGATGATTTAATTTTAAATGTTTTTGGGGTATTTTTGGGGGTAAAATTTGGCGAAATTTTAAAATTCCGCCAAATTTAGATTTAAAACATCTCTGGGATTCGAAAATAGTGATTTATCGCGCCGTTGCCCCTGCCAATGTGCAAATCCTGCATTAGCGCAGTGCGGACGAATTCTTTCGCACTACCAACCGCTTCTTTTACGCCAAGCCCCGCCGCTAGGGCGCAAGCGATAGCTGATGAGAGTGTGCAACCTGTGCCGTGAGTGTTTTTGGTGATGATTTTGGGCGCGCTAAACTCGCTAAATTCGCCATTTTCGTAGAGTATATCGCGCGCCTCGCCTGCGCCTTCTAAATCTCCGCCTTTAACCAAAATCGCTCCGCCGTAAAATTCGGCGATTTTTAACGCGGCTGTTTTCATATCGTCGAAATTTTCGATTTTAACGCCACTTAGCGCGCTTGCTTCTTTGATATTTGGCGTGATAATCGCTGAAATGCCAAAAAGGTCGAATTTTAGCGCGTTCATTGCGCTATCTTGCATTAACACGCCACCGCTTGTAGCGACCATGACAGGGTCTGTGACGACATTTCGCGCGCCAAATTTTTTAAGGCTTTTGGCTATGGTTTGCGCAATCTCGGCAGTAGAAATCATACCGATTTTCACAGCGTCTGGGACGATGTCGCAAAATACGCTTTCTAGCTGGGCTTCGACAAATTCAGGCTCGATATTTAGCACGCCTTGCACGCCAAGCGTGTTTTGGGCGGTGAGGGCTGTGATGACATTTTCGCCATACATTTTGTGGGCGGTTATGGTTTTGATATCGGCTGAAATACCTGCGCCGCCGCTACTATCGACACCCGCGATTGTAAGAACCTTTTTCATGGCTTTCCTTTAACTCAAAAATTTATTAATTATACTTTACAAAATTTACCGCTTGGAAATTTTTTAGTCTAATCCTTTTTATGTGGGGGCGGCGCTCATAGTTGCGAGGGTCGCCCGCCCCCGCACCCCCACCTGACCGACGCTAGCGGTGGCGCACTTCGTGCGCAAATTTTTTAAATTTCATAAAATTTCACCTTGCTAAAAATTAAATTTTCATCGCTATAATAGCGAGTTTATTTTAAATTTAAGGATTAAAATGTTTGATTGGATCAGCTCGCCTGAGGCGTGGATAAGCCTAGCTACGCTAACTGGGCTAGAAATCGTTCTTGGCATAGACAACATAATTTTCATAGCGATTTTGTGTTCGCGCCTGCCTCAGGAAAACCGCGACAAAGCTCGCATTATGGGGCTAGCTCTTGCGATGATTACGCGAATTTTGCTTCTACTTAGCCTTAGCTGGGTAATGGGGCTGACAAAAGAGCTATTTAGCGTGCTTGGACACGGTTTTAGTGGGCGAGATTTGGTGCTAATCGGCGGTGGTTTGTTTTTGTTAGTAAAATCCACGCTCGAAATCCACTCTTCTGCTGTGGGCGAGAGCCACGAAGAGCGGATAGATGAGAAAAAGGCTAGCTTTGGTGGCACGCTAATTCAAATCGCTTTGCTTGATATAATCTTCTCGCTTGATAGCGTGATTACGGCTGTGGGTATGGCACAGCACCTGCCTGTAATGATACTAGCTGTCATCATCGCCGTGGCTGTGATGATGTTTGCTAGTGGGGCGATTGCGAAATTTGTCGATGATAATCCTACGATAAAAATTCTTGCGCTTTCGTTTTTGATTTTGGTGGGTGTTTCGCTCATAGCAGACGGACTTGGATTTCATATCCCAAAGGGCTATATTTATTTTTCTATGTTTTTCTCGCTTGTCGTCGAGCTCATCAATATCCAAGTGCGCAAAAAATCTGAAAAAAACTAGGTTAGCTTCGGTTAGATTCGGGCGATTTTGGGGTTAAAATTTTAGCCTAAAATCGCCTTTAAATTTTACAAAAGGAGCTATTTTGAAACCGCTTAGATTTGTAGGAACTGGGCTTTTAATCGCTGTTTTTGGCTTCGTCGCATTTAGTGGGGCTGGTATGTTTTTTGGGCTAAAAAGTGGGGTTATGAAAAATTTCCACGAATACTTTGGCATGGCTATGCTAGCCCTTGCGCTGGTGCATATTTTCATAAATTTCAAACCCTTTAAACTCTATTTTAAAGGCTGGCAGGGGCTTGTAATCTGCGCTATTATAGTGCTTAGCTGCGGATACGCTGGATACAGCCTCAAAGGCGCTAGCGGGGCTGGAAATCCAGCTAGGGCTGTGTATATGCAGGCTCTAAATTTGGAAATTAGCAAATTTAAAGGCGCATTTGGCACGGATAATGCGAAATTTAGCGCATTTTTGGCTGATAAAGGTATAGCGAATTTCGACGAAAGTCTAAATTTGCGCGAAGCGTGCGCGAAATATAATCTCAAAGAGGGCGAAATCCTAAACGCACTTTTGCCGGCTCGTGCGCCAAAAGGCGAGGCGGGCGGCGCGCAAAAGGGCAAAAATTCTCACTAATAAATTTTGGCAAATTTCAAATTTGCCAAAATTTAGCCATTATTTTTTAAGTCAAATTTTAATAAAATCCCAAATTTAAAATTTCAGGGAAAGGTCAAATTTAGCACGGCTAAATTTTAAAAAATGTTAAAAGGTATCGCGTTATCGCTGTTTTCTTCTATCGGATTTGCGAGCATTTATTATATGTCGGTTTTCATGCAGCCTCTTGGCGGACAGGAGTTGCTGGGATATCGCATGCTAGTAACATTTCCGATAGTGGCGCTGTTTTTGGTGCTAGGCGGCAAAAAAGCAGAGATGAAAAAGCTTCTTTTGCGTCTGATAAAAAAGCCGTTTTTACTCATAATTTTACTCGCGACTTCCGCTACAATGGGAATTCAGATGTGGCTGTATCTGTGGGCGCCAAGTAACGGCTACGCACTGCAAGTCTCGATTGGATATCTCATAATGCCCATTTCCATGGTGATTTTTGGCAATCTTGTTTTTGGCGAGAAAATTTCGCGCCTAAAAGCTCTGTGCGTGGGCTTTGCGGTGATTGGAGTGTTTTCAAAAATCCTAATTGGAGGCGCGCCGTCGTGGCATAGCGCGATTGTTTTTATAGGATTTCCGCTGTATTTTTGCCTAAGGCGGTATTTTAGGCTAGAAGGGGCTAGCAGTTTCGCCCTAGAAATCGCGCTTTTGTTGCCGTTTTGTTTGTGGTTTGTAAGCAACACTGACCTTAGCGCGGTCGCGGTGCAAAATCCAAACATTTACACGCTTTTATCGGTTTTGGCACTATTGAGTGCGACTGCGCTTTTGGCTCAAATTTTATCAAGCGCGCTAATTCCGATAAATTTCTTTGGGTTATTAATCTATGTCGAGCCACTTTTGATGTTAGGCGTTTCTTTGCT
Source organism: Campylobacter sp. VBCF_01 NA2 (assembly GCF_027797205.1). NCBI lineage: Bacteria > Pseudomonadati > Campylobacterota > Epsilonproteobacteria > Campylobacterales > Campylobacteraceae > Campylobacter > Campylobacter sp. VBCF_01 NA2. The sequence continues at coordinate 1,493,821 of NZ_CP115607.1, read as the reverse complement.
TTTGGGCGAAAAAATCGAGCCTGATTCGTATATTTTGATGATTTGCCTATTTATGGCTATTTGCTTTTTGGTGGCTGATACGATTATCTCTATAAAACGCGCGAAAAGGGCTAAATTTTACATTAAGGCAAAATAACTGTAAAATGGCGCAAAAATTTAATCAAGGAAATAGATGAAAAGAGTTCTTAGTGTTCAAGATATTTCGTGCGTGGGTAAGGTCTCGCTTAGCGCTGCTTTGCCAGTGATTAGCGCAATGGGGCTAAGTGTTAGCGTTTTGCCTACGGCGGTGCTTTCTATGCATACTGGATTTAGCGGTTTTACATTTCGTGATCTTACCAAAGATTTGCGCCCTATAATGTCGCATTGGCACGAGCAGGGGGTGGAATTTGACGGAATTTATACTGGATTTTTGGGCTCGCAAGAACAAATCGCGCTTATTAGCGAACTTTTTATGGAATTTGGCGGAAGCGGAAAGACGATATTAGTCGATCCGTGCATGGGCGATAATGGCGAATTTTACCCCGGATTTGATAGCGACTTTGCCCGTATGATGGCACTTTTGTGCGCTAGTGCAGATGTGATTACGCCAAATATCACGGAAGCTTGCGCAATGGTCGGCGTGAAATACCGAGAAAAGGCCGAGAGGGAATTTATCTTTGATTTGCTCGAAGGACTAAAAGATTTAGGCGCGTCAAAGGTGATTTTAAAGGGGATTAATTACATTAGCGAGCAGTGTGGAGTGTTTAGCTACGACGCCAAAGACGGGCGTGTGAGCGAGTATTTCCACGAGCTACTACCTGTGAAATACAACGGCACAGGTGATATTTTTGCCTCGGTTGCATTTGGTGCGTTAATGCGTGGCAAATCCCTCCAAACCGCAATCCGCATAGCCGCTGATTTCGTCGTAAGCGCGATGAAAGAGACTATGAGTGATAGCGAGTGGAGGCGCAGCGACGGGGTGAAATTTGAGCTTGTAATTCCTGAGCTTGTAAGGAAAATTTAAAGGCCAAATTTTAAAATTTTGGCTTTAAAATTTATTTTTAAAAATTAAATGCATAAATTTATACTATTTTAAGTGGTTGCTAAATTTGAAAAAGGTATAATCTTTAATCACTATTTTTTGGGAGAATACAATGAGAACAATCCAAGCAAGTGAAATCTCTAAAACAGTTGCAGAGCTTTGCAAAAAAGCCTGTTATGTAGTAACGCCAGATATGAGAAAAGCGTTTGAAAAAGCAAAAGAGACTGAGGTTTCTTCAATCGGTAAAGAAATCCTTGGCAAATTGCTTCAAAATGCTGATCTTGCAGAAAAAGGCGTAGCTCCAATCTGCCAAGACACAGGTATGACGGTAGTTTTCGTAGAACTTGGTCAAGATGTGCATATCGAGGGCGGATATATCGAGGACGCTATCAACGAGGGCGTTAAAAACGGCTATGTTGATAACTACCTAAGAAAATCAGTTGTAGCTGAGCCACTATTTGAGCGCAAAAACACCACAAATAACACTCCTGCTGTTATTAACATGCGCATAGTCCCAGGCGAAAAACTAAAAATCACAGTTGCTCCAAAAGGCTTTGGTAGCGAGAATAAATCTGTGCTAAAAATGCTTGTTCCAGCTGACGGCGTAGAGGGTGTAAAAAAAGTATTTCTTGAAGCTGTAAAATATGCTGGTCCAAACTCATGCCCTCCAATGGTTCTTGGCGTAGGAATCGGTGGCACAATGGACAAAGCAGCACTTCTTGCAAAACAAGCAGCTGTTCGCTCAGTAGATAGCAGAAACCCAGATGAAAGATACGCAAAACTAGAAGATGAGCTATTAGAGCTTGCTAGACAAACAGGCGTTGGCCCACAAGGTCTAGGCGGTCTAAACACTGCTGTTAAAGTAAATGTAGAGTGGTATCCAACTCACATCGCAGGTCTTCCAGTAGCTATTAATGTCAATTGCCACGCAGCACGCCACGCAAGTGCTGAACTTTAAGGAGATAATTATGTCAGAAGTAAAAAGAATAACAGCTCCATTTGATAAAGATGTAGTAAAAAGCCTAAAAGCTGGTGATAATGTCCTAATCACAGGCACAATCATCGCAGCACGCGACGCTGCTCACAAGGCTTTGACTGAGACTTTGGCTCGTGGCGAGAAACTGCCTGTAAATTTAGCTGGCGAGACTATTTATTATCTTGGCCCAACACCTGCAAAACCAGGTCAAGCAGTAGGCGCAGCAGGCCCAACTACAAGCGGTCGTATGGATAAATACACTCCGACAATGATTAACGAAGTAGGCATTAACGGCATGATTGGTAAGGGTTATAGAAGCGACGCAGTAGTTGAAGCTATGAAAAAATCAGGTTGTGTTTATATGGTAGCTATCGGCGGAGCTGGCGCGCTAATTAGCCAAAGTATCAAAAAATACGAGGTTTTAGCTTACCCTGAGCTTGGCCCAGAGGCTGTGGCAAGACTAACAGTCGAGGATTTCCCAGCGATTGTCGCAATTGATTGCGAGGGAAACAACTTCTACGAAGTCGGTCAAGCACCATACAAAAAAATCTAATCCATCTAGGGCAAATTTGCCCTAGAATTTTAAAATTTAACCCTAAAATTTAAATCTCAAATTTATCGCTCTTACGCCTAGCATAACAGCTGCAAAAATCGCCAAATATTCGGCACTGCTGAATAAAAATGTATTTTTGTTTTCTAATCCAAAACCGGTTTTAAAAAACAGATATTCGTAAAAATGCAGATCCACAAACGAATAAATTCCAAAAGCCAAAAGAGCTAAAAAGAGGCAAAATTGCAAAATTTTACCAAATTTCACGCTAAGCAAATTTGCAAAAATTCTAAAATTTAGCCCCAAATGCGTAGCACTTAGCAAAAATAGCGCGTGCGTGGCAAACATGTGGATATTTTTGGCTGCGTCCGAGCCAAAACCAAAATCAATAAAAGAAAAAATATGCTCGCTAAGAAAAACAGCGCTTGCAAAAGTGGCTAAAAATGAGCCTAAAAGGGCGAAATTTAGGGCGTTTCGCACCCTAAATTTGGCTAAGCTTTTACGACGCGAAAAGGCGTGAAAAAGGGCGAAAAAGATTAAGATTAAGCCCAAAATTTCATGCGCTATCTCGCCAAATTTTTTGTAATTCATACATAAAACTAGGGCGAAAATCGCGCCCCAGTAAAACGATTTTTTATTAAATTTCATTGCAAAATTTATTTTGAAATCTCATCAAACCACGCTTTTAGCTCGGTTTTGGCTTTCTCTCTTTGATTTTGCGCCACGCTTCCATACAGGCTAAAATAGCCCAAAACCTTGGCTTTTGTCGCTTTTTCGACCGAGCTGATTGTCCTATCTAGCCCACTTCCCTCGTGGGTGTTAAAGACGAAAATTGGCAAATCTCCAAAATTTTGCCCCTCTAAAAATGTGAAAACACCCATTGGCAAATCGCCCCACCAAGTAGGAAAGCCCAAAAACACGGCGTCAAAATCGGCTAGATTTTTATCAAATGGCTTGATTTCGGGTCTTGCTTTTTGTTTTTGTTCGCTTTTTGCAAAATCTATCGCGGCTTGATACTCTTTGGCATAGGGCGCGATAGTTTCGATTTTAAAGAGTTCGCCGCCGCTAAACTCAGCCAAATACTCAGCCAAAATTTCAGTGTTTCCCTTCTTTATATAGCCCACCTGATAATTCTCATCTGCGCGCGAAAAATACGCGATTAGCACCTTTTTACCACTCATATTAAATCCTTGTGAAACCTTTGTGTCAGCGGCATTTCCCGCACAGCCAAAGAAAAATAAAAGAAAAAAAAGTAGGATTTTTTTCATACTTGCCCCTTAGTTAAAATTTCAAAGATTATATAAAAAAAGCGAAAATTTCGTTAGAAAAATTATCCAAATTCATTGCCTAATTCTGCAAAATTTGCCAAATTTAAAATTCGGCGCAGTATTACGGGCTTGCGTAAGCAAAATTTAAAATTTATCTATATGTATCGCAGCGTTTTAGCCAGCCGGCCAGCCAGCGCGCTTCATCGCGGTTTGTGGGCGCGTTAGCCACCCTGCGCTCTAAGAGAGATTTCGCGCACCTGCGAAACTCGCTCATTGTCTCTTTTTGCGTGCTCATGCACTCCAAAACCTGCATTAGCCCCCAACCATCGCCTCTGTATCGCTCACTCTCTTTTATGCCTTCGCCTTTGAAATTGACATAATCAATGAGCGCATAAAGCCCATTTGGTGAGCTTGCGACGCGGTAAAACTGCGATTTGATATGCTCTTTTTTGTCGCTTAAATTTTGCATTTTTTCTAGGGAGTTTTGAAGCCTTTCATAGATAAATTCTACCTGCAAATTTTTGGTTTGATACAAAAAATTTTCTAGCTCTATTAAATCCGCGTCGCCTGATTTTTTTAGCGCATCAAGCGCGGTTTTGCTCTGCCAAGGCGCGTGAGAGTGCAGGCGCAGTATTTTGGGCAAGCTTACGCCGCGAATTTTATAAAATTTTACTAAATTTGGAAAGCTCTCTTCGAATTTATCTTTTTCGTCTTTTTTATACCAGATAAAGTGTCCGATCCCCAAGGACGGGAAATTCTCGCCACTATTCCAGTGGATTAAATTTGATTTTTTCGCTCCGGTTTCGTTGGCGTAAATTTTCTCTGCCACGCTGGATAAATCCGTGCCAAACGCGCCCACGCACAAAAACGCCAAAAGGCTAAATTTCGCTAAATTTCGCATAAATTTATTGCTTTTTCACGCCGTGCAAAAAGATTTTAATGCGGTCTTTTATGAAATTTTCTTTGTCTAAATTTGGCTCTTCGCCGAAAAATATAAGGCGGTTGAAGTGCGGTTCGCGAAGCAAAAAGCAAAAATAGCGTGCCAAATACTCAGGATCTGCACTATCAAACTCATCAATATGCGCCCTAAAATAATCGCTCAGCCCCGCTGGAAATGCAAGCGTGCTGGTATCTAAGAAGATTTTTGAGACATTTTTTAGCATGGAACCAAAGGTTTTTGAGGTTCCAAGCAGGATATTTTTTAGAAATTTTTGATTTTCGGCACTATAAATAAAGTCGAAATAAATCGGAGCAAATTCGCTCAAATACTCCTGTGGCGCGAGGTTTTCGTCTAAGCTAAGCAGATTATCCAGCTTTTTATCAAGCCTTTGGGTGTGAAATTCGACCACATGCAAAAATAGATTTTCCTTGCTTTCGAAATATTTGTAAATCGAGGCAAGCGAGCCGCCGCTGATAGCGACGATATCATTTAGGCTGACGCTGTCATATCCTCGCTGTAAAAATAGCTCTGTGGCCACCTCGAAAATCTTTTCTATGCGAATTTGCGATTTATAATACCTCGATTTTTGTGCCATTAATCCTTCCTATCGATAAATTTTTGTTGCGGATAGACAAATACACTCTCGCGTGTAACGCTGATTTTTTCATCATCAACCGCATAAGCTTTGATGATTAGTGGTAAAACGACATTATCGTGCTCGTTTTCTAGGCTCAAATTTGCCTTGCTTGTAAGCGAGACTATGATTTTTGCCTTTTTGCCGGGGCTTACTTTCACAGGCTCGTCTGGACGAGAAATGCTGATATTTTCGTTATCTACGCTAAAAAAGAAGCTGTGCGGTTCGCTGTGGGTGTTTTCGAATAAAAATGTATAGCTGTTTTTGACGATTTTTTCGCCGTTATCGTCGAAATCGATTTTATAGAGCTGGGTGTTGCGATTGATGTTTAAAAGCATGCTCTCTTTCGTGCCACTCATCACCACTAGCCCGATTAGCGCAGCGGCTAGCACGCCGATATAGCCAATCGTGCGAAATCGCATAAATTTAACCTTGCTTTGCGATTTTTGCGCATTTAGGCTCGTCCAGTTGATAAGTGGAGCTTTGCCAAGCTTACTCATTGTATTTGAGCATGCGTCGGCGCATTCTAGGCAGTTTATGCACTCTAACTGCATGCCTTTGCGGATATCGATATGTGTCGGACAGATCCTCACGCACGCCTGACAGCCGGTGCAATCCCCATTAGCAGGCTTGTTTGAGATTAAATTTTTATGCTCGTCATAAACTGCGCCACCTCTGATATCATCGTAAATCACGCCAAGCGAGTCTTCGTCAAGCATGGTTGATTGAATCCTTGCGTAAGGGCAGATAAAAACGCAGAAATTCTCGCCCAAAAATGTGATATCAAATGTCAAAAACGCCGCAAATCCTAGCACTATACCAAAGAGAAGTTTATGCTCGCTAGCCTCGCCTAGATAGGCAAAAAAGCTTTGTGGTGGCACGAAAAACCAGAGCAAATTTGAGGCTGCAATCAGCGCAACAATGGCAAAAAGCGCAACCGCGATAATACCCTTTGCGCCGCCTTTTTCGCCCTTTTGTTTGTTTGTGATAGAGCCACGAATTTTAAGAATTTTAGTGCAGATTAAATCTCTATAAATCACGCGAAAAATCGTTTGCGGACAGGCCCAGCCACACCACACGCGCCCGCCGAGCGTGGTTAGGAAAAATATCGAAATGAAAAAGAATATTATCAAAAACGGCATTAAGAAAAATTCTTGCGTCGAGAAGGTGTTGAAAAAAAGGTGAATTTCTTTTTTTTCAAAACTGATTAAAAACAGGTGTTTGCCACCTATTTGAAGCCACGGCATGATGAAAAGCCACAGCGAAGCGATAGCGTAAAAAAAGTAGCGCTTCTGCCTGAATTTCGAGATTTTACTCTCCATGAAATGTCCTTTTTGTATAAATGCACGATTTTACTCTTAAAAGATTAATTACATATTAAAATTATAGAATTTGGATATTTTTTCACGAAAAAAATCTGAATTTGTCTGTGAAATTTGATATTTAAAGCCCATTTTTAGGCAAAATTCGCCATAATACCCAGTTTTAAAATTTCAACGCGGATAAGGCGAATTATGAGAGAGGTTTCTATAAGCGAAGCGTCCGAAATTTTGGGTGTTTCAAAAGAGGCGATTTACAATAGAATCAGGCGAAATTCTATTCGCACGACAGAGATTAATGGCGTAAAATATGTCGTTTTAGAAGACGAAAACGATGAAATTTCAAATTCTAGCGCGCAAGGAGCTAGCGCAAAAGCGCGCCCCTCAAAACCTGCCCCGCAAAATTCGAACCAAAATTTTATTGATTATTTAATCAAAGAAATCGCCGAGCTAAAAGAACAAATCCAAACCTTACAAAATGATAAAGACAAACTTTACCGCGAAAAAGAGGAAATTTTAATCTCATCAAAAGAAGAAATCAAGCTCATGTATAAAGAGCGAGATGAGAAGCTAGGGTATTTTCTCTCGTTTTTTGAAAAGCCCCTAATCGGCGAGAGTGTGCGCGAAAAAAAGCCATACGATGTCGAGGTAAAAGAGCAAATTTTCGATGAAAACGAGTGGCTAAGCCTAGCGAAATTTATCAAAAGCCTAGATTTAGGGCGCAAAAAACGGATGAAAGCCCAAAGTCTAATCATCGAAAATATCGGCGCAAACGAGCTAATCAGGGTCATTGGCGATGAGCTTTTGGTGCATAAGAGTTTAGATATCAAAAATTTAAAAGGAAAAAAATGAAAATTAGAAAAATTGCAAGTTATGCGATTGTGGGCGGTTTCGGACTGATTTTATCTGGTGCTTTGGCAGGCTGCGAGCGCGAAAATACAGGCTCGGAGCTTCGTATCCAAGAGGGCGCGCTAGTTAGAATCGAGGAAGTAGCGCCCGGAAAATATAAAATTTTAGAGGAATTTCCTAGCGAAAAAACGCAAATTATCTTAAAAAGTTTGGACGGAAGCGAGAGAATTTTAAGCGAGGCTGAGACAAACGCGCTTTTGGCTGAGGAAAACGCCAAAATCGACGCTGGCACTTCAAATTTAACCAATCAAAACGCCGAAATTTCTAGTGGCGGATACAGCCTTGGCGAGGCGATTTTAGCAAGCGCAGCAGGCGCAATCATCGGCTCATGGATAGGCTCGAAACTCTTTGGCTCACCAGCGTATCAAGCGCACAGACAAACAGCCTTTAAAAACCCTAGCGCGTATTCAAGGAGCGTAAATAGCTTCAAAGAGGCTAGGGCAAATAACGCCAAAGCAAAAAGTGGCAAAAGCGGGTTTTTCGGCTCAAAATCAAGCGGAGCAAGCGCGCCCACAAAAAGTGGCGGTAGTGCATTTGGTGGCTAAATTTACCCGCAAATTCAGGCTAAATTTTAAAATTCAAGGAAATAGATGAAACTCAAAAAACTAACCCCACTAAGCAATGAATTTTTAGAAAAACTTGGCTTTTCGTGGCACACTGACGCGGATTTATCAGCATACATAGCAGATGAGGTCGTAAGCGTGAGCGCAGAGGAGGCAAACGCCTACTACGAGGTGGCAAACGAGCTGTATGATATGTTTATCGCAGCGGCGCAGTATGTGATAGATAATGACCTTTTCCACGAGCTTGGAATTCCCTTTAATCTAGTAGAAATTATCAAAATGAGCTGGGAAAATGATGTGCATTGGCACCTTTATGGCAGGTTTGATTTCGCTGGCGGATTAGACGGCGAGCCGATAAAACTGCTCGAATTTAACGCCGATACCCCAACGGCTGTGTTTGAAACAGCGATTATCCAGTGGGCGTTGCTTAAAGAAAATGGACTTGATGAAATGGCGCAGTTTAACGAGCTTTTCGCCGCGATTAGCGATAATTTCAAACGCCTTGTCGTTTTGGGCGGAGAGTTGGAGGAATTTGATAAATTTTACGAGGGGTGGAAAATTTTGTTTAGCTCGGTCGCTGGAAGCGATGAGGACGAAAAAACAATCAGGCTTTTGCAAACAGCTGCCGATGAAGCGGGCTTTAAGACAGCCTTCGCATACGCGCACGAGGTCGAGTTTGACGACGAGAAAGGGGTATTTTTTGGTGGCGAAAATTACGAGTATTGGTGCAAACTAATCCCGTGGGAGGCGATTGCTATCGAGGAGGGCGAGCTAGCCTTGATACTAAAAAACATAATGAAAAACCAAAAAGCAATTATCCTAAACCCCGCATACACGCTACTTTTCCAAAGCAAGGGAATAATGAAAATTTTATGGGATTTATACCCAAATCACCCGCTTTTGCTAGAAAGCGCGTGCGAGCCACTAATCGGCAAAAAAATGGTCAAAAAGCCGTTTTTTGGGCGCGAGGGGGCAAATGTGAGTATTTTTGACGAAGATGGTAAAAAAATCAAAGAAAAAGGTGGCGAATACGCAAATCAAAATTTTTTATACCAAGAATTTGCAAATCTAAACACTGATAAAAACGGCGTAAAATACCAAGCTGGGGTATTTTACGCCTTTGAAGGCTGTGCGCTTGGATTTAGGAAGGGCGCAGATATCATCGACAACTATTCTAAATTTGTCGGTCACTACATCGAAGGGGTGGAGTAATGAAACCAAAAATTGTTTTACTTGACGCTGATACACTAGGAAGCGACGCAAATTTCAGCGAATTTGAGGCCTTGGGCGAGCTTGTAACATACCCAAAAACCAAGGCTGAGCAGACAATCGAGCGTTTAGCGGGCGCTGATATCGTCATCACTAACAAGGTTTTAATCACAAAAGAGGTGCTCGAAAAGACAAATTTAAAGCTAATTTGCGTAAGCGCAACCGGCACGAACAATATCGACTCCGAAGCGGCCGCAGCGCATGGTGTGCCTGTGAAAAATGTCGCTGGGTATTCGACCAAAAGTGTATCGCAACAAGCCTTTGCTACGCTTCTAGCGCTTTTAAACGATGTGAGATACTACGCCGAATACGGCGAGAAAAAATGGTGTGAGAGTGAAATTTTCACACATTTAAACGCGCCAATTGATCAAATTTCTGGCAAGAATTTCGGCATAATCGGCCTTGGCGAAATCGGTCGTGAAGTAGGGCGCATAGCAAAAGCCTTTGGCGCAAATGTCTGCTACTACTCTACGAGCGGGGCGCACGATGACGCTGAGTTTAAAAGGGTGGATTTGGAAACTATGCTTAAAGAGTGCGATATCATCTCGGTTCATGCGCCATTAAACGAAAAAACAAAAGGTCTAATCGGCAAAGATGAAATCGCTAAAATGAAAAAGGGCGCTGTGTTTATGAACTTTGGTCGTGGTGGAATCGCCGATGAGAGTGCATTGGCATGGGCTATCGATGAAATGGGACTTCGCGTGGGTCTAGATGTGGTCGAAAAAGAGCCGATTAACGCTGATAATCCGCTTCTTGGCGTGAAAAACAAGGCAAATCTAATCCTTACTCCGCACATTGCGTGGGCGAGCGTGGAAGCGCGCAAACTGCTAATCTCCAAAATCGCAGGAAATATTAAAGAATTTTTAAATGCGTAAATTTAAAGGGCAATTTGCCCTTTAAATTTTAAAATTTTGCAAAATTTATAAAGTCTAAATTTAACTATTTTAAAACCCCTTTTTAAAATTTAAAAAAGGGTTTTAAATTTAAATCTACGCTTCTAGTATCGCGCCACTGCTGGCGTTGGTTACTAGTTTTTGGTATTGGCGAAGCCATTTGCCCTCTACTTTTTTGCCCTCGTATTTCCATGCGGCACGGCGAGCGGCGATTTGGGTGTCGCTTAGACGGACATTAATGCTGAAATTATCCACATCGATATCGATTATATCGCCGTCTTTGAGTAGTCCTATCATACCGCCCTCGGCTGCTTCTGGGCTTACATGACCGATACTTAGCCCTCTTGTAGCACCGCTAAAACGCCCGTCTGTGATGAGCGCGACATCTGCGCCAAGGCCACGGCCTACGATTAGGCTAGTTGGGCTTAGCATTTCTTGCATACCAGGCCCTCCTCTTGGGCCCTCGTAGCGTATGACGACTACATTTCCTTTTTGCACTTTTCCGCCCGAAATCCCCTCGATTGCCTCGTCTTGGCTGTTAAAGCAAATCGCTTTGCCACTAAATTTGCGCTCGCCGATGATTCCAGCTGCTTTTATAACGCAACCTTGCTCGGCCAAATTTCCAAACAAAATCGCAAGTCCGCCACGCTTAGAATATGCGTTTGCTACGGTGTGGATTATGTTTTCGTCCTTGATATCGTCGTTTTGGATACGCTCACCTAGGCTTTCGCCACTGATTGTGAGTAAATTTAAATCAAGCAAAGAGCTATCAAATTTGCTTATTTCCTTCATTATAGCACCTAGTCCGCCTGCTTTTTGCACATCTTGCATATGAACTCCTGGTAGGCTTGGGCTGACTTTGGCTATGTGAGGCACACTGCGCGAAATTTCGTTTAATTCCGCGATATCAAGTGGCGCGCCCGCTTCGCGCGAGATTGCTAGCATGTGCAAAATCGTATTTGAGCTACCGCCCATTGCCATATCCATAACCATGGCGTTGCGGATCGATTTTTCGTTGATTAAATTTCGGATTTTAAATCTCTCATCAAGCGCAATTTCGCAAATTCTCCTAGCAGCCGTGCGTAATAATTCCTCGCGCTCAGGCGTAAGGGCTAGAATCGTTCCGTTGCCTTTAAGCGCGATTCCAAGAGCTTCGCATAGGGTATTCATTGAGTTTGCAGTAAACATACCAGAGCAACTTCCCCCACCAGGACATGCCGCGCACTCGATAGCTTTTAACTGCTCTTCGCTAATCTTGCCAGTCTCATACGCGCCAACAGCCTCAAATGCGGTATTTAAATCGATTTGTTCGCCACTTAGCCCCTTGCCAGCGGCCATTGGACCACCACTAGCGAAAATCGTAGGCACATTTACTCTTAGTGCTCCCATTATCATACCGGGCACGATTTTATCGCAGTTTGGTATGCATAGAAGAGCGTCGAGTTTGTGAGCGTTCATCACGGTTTCTATCGAATTTGCGATGATTTCGCGACTTGGTAGCGAGTAGAGCATTCCGCTATGTCCCATTGCGATACCGTCATCGACGCCGATTGTATTAAATTCAAACGGCACACAGCCATTTTTACGAATTTCGTCTTTTACGATTTTGGCATATTCGTTGAGATAAAAATGCCCCGGAATACACTCGATAAAGCTGTTTGCCACGCCGATAAACGGCTTATCAAAGTCCTCGTCCTTTAATCCTGTCGCGCGAAAAAGTGAGCGGTGCGGTGTGCGTGTGTAGCCCTTTTTAACGATATCGCTTCTCATAAAAATCCTTTGAAATGAAATTTGGTGATTTTATCAAAATTTTAATAAATTTTAGCAGGTGAAATTTGGCAGAATTTAGTAGTTGCGAGAAAATCTCGCAACTAAATTTTATGCAAAAAATAGATAAACATAAAGCGATACTATCACCGCACCAGCAAAGGCTAGGTAAGCACCTGCTTTAATCATATCCATTTGTTTAATCATGCCAGTGCCAAAAACTAGGGCATTTGGCGGAGTCGCTACTGGCATTACAAACGCACAACTTGCGCCGATACCAATTACGATTGTAAGTGTTTCTTTCGGCAAGCCCATGTGAGCTGCTACGCCCGCAAATACAGGTACCAAAAGCGCAGCCGAGGCAGTGTTACTAGTAAATTCTGTAAGGCAGATGATAAATACAGCAGTTACAAGCAATACCAAATACACAGGCGCGTCTTTGAAGGTATCAGCTACTAGGTTTCCTAGCACGCCAGAGGCTCCTGACATGCCTAGCACCGCACTTAGCGTTAAACCGCCACCAAATAGCATTAAAACACCCCACTCTGTGTTTTCTGCCACATCGTGCCATTTAGCAAGGCCTAGCATTACCACAGCGATTGCAGCGCACACAGCGACATAAGAGTCGTCGATTTTAAAGCCGATTACCTTGCTAATGTCTTTTGAGAAAATCCACGCAAACGCAGTAATTACGAAAACTATGACGGTAAGTATGCGCTTGTTGTTCCATGGAATTTCTTCGAGCTCAATCTCTACTTTGTGATTTAAATTTGGGCGGAATACCAAATATAGCACCACTAACATTAATGGAAGCATTAAAAGCATTACTGGAAGTCCCACCTTCATCCAATCAGCGAAATTCCAGCCCAAAGCCTCAGCTGCGATGATGTTTGGCGGTGAGCCAACAATCGTGCCAAGTCCTCCGATACTAGCTGAATAGGCAATTCCTAAGAGTAAAAAGACGATTGTGCCACGATCTTCTTTTTTCTTTGCGTCTAAATTCGCGCAAATTCCAAGCGCAAGCGGTAACATCATCGCAGCGGTTGCGGTGTTTGAAACCCACATTGATAAAAGCGCAGTCGTGATACATATCAAAATCGCAGCCACGCCAAGGCGTCCGCCGGCTTTTTGGATAAGCCAGGTTGCGATTTTTTTGTCGAGTTTTTGCATGTGAAGTGCCGTAGCTAGGGCAAATCCACCAAAAAATGTAAAAATCGTAGGGTTTGCGAAATTTGCCAAGGCGTTTTTTAGCGTCAAAGCCGTAAATTCGCCGTCTTTGCCAAATTTACCAATCCCAATCGCCACAGCCAAAACTGGCACCATAAGCGCTGTAATCGTGATATGCACGGCCTCTGTAAGCCACATAATCGCGATAAATGCCAAAAGCGCCAAGCCCTTTTTGACATTTGGCTCGAACGGCAAGACATTGTAAAGCGCAAATGCAATCAACGCCGCTACTATCGCAATGATAATGCCACGCTTCGGAAACGAATCAACATCGGTTAGTTGCGCTACTTCCGCAACTTCTTCCGAGTTTTGCGGTTCTAGGTCTGGGAAGTTGTGCCCACGCACCTTGATTTGATCAGGCATGTTACTCCTTTTTTGTAAGATTTTATGAATAATACAAAATTAGGTTGGAAATTTATTAAAATTGCGTTAAATAAAATTTGAAAATTTTTTTGTGCGTTACTTATGGTAACAAAATTTTAAAATTTAGCGAAATTTTAAAATTTTTATAAAATAATATTAATAAATTTTATCCTTTAAATTTGATTTAAATTACAAATTTTCACAAATTTAAAATGTGTAATGGTCAAATTTAAACGCTTACCGCGCATAAATTTGACCTAAAAATTATTGAAGCGGGATATTTTCGCCGTTTAGTTGCAGTAAATTTGAAGCCTTATCGTAGCTAAAATCGAGCTTTACGCCATTTCCCTCAGGGCGTAAAAACTGCGCCGAATACAGCTCGATTAGCGGTGCGAACGGGCGCAGGCTATCGTAATCAGAGATAAACTCGCCAAGGCTTGTGTCGATTTTAGCGCTGCCGCTGGCGCTCATTTTCGCAAACAGCGTCTCCTCATCGACGAAATCGCCCACGACACCCTTTGCGCTAAGGCTAAATTTTTTGCCGACGCTGTTTTCGAAGGATAAATTTTTCAAATTTAGCGAAATATCATCTTTAAGCAAATCTCTTAAAATTTGCGGATTTTTCGCTAGTTCCTCTGCTTTGTTTTGGTTCGCAAATGCAAGCTCGCGGTAAAGTTTCTCGCTCATAGCGATGTCGCTATCGATTGCGACATTTCGCACTAGCACATCTGCGACTTTGAGGCTTGCTATGCGCGATTTATCGTCCATAAAGTATTTTCCGCCACTAACCTTAGTCTCGCCCTCGCTAGAAGCGTCATTTGCGACGATAAATCTATCGCCTTCCACGGTGATTAGGGCGTTTTTAAGGCTGGAAGTATAGCTCATATCAGCTAGGAAATAATCCACTAGCTCTGCGCCCTTTTTGACGCCGTTTTTGTATTTCATATCGTAGTTAAGGCCCTGCATTTCGATATCCACACCCTCTACGCCATACACGAAAAATTTATCCAAACTCAAATTTAGGGTTTTAAAAATTTCGCCATTTAAATCGCTAACTCCGCCAAAATTTAGCCCGCTTAAATTTATCATCACCCCCTCGTTTGAGTATTCGGCGTCTGCGAGCTGGGTGATAAATTTAATATCAGTTGCGATTGTAACGCGGTTTGTAGCGATTTCCTCAGTTTTGAAAAATTGTTTTAAAATTTCAGCATAGTGTGGGGTTAAAACTTTGATTTTGCCCTCGATTTGCGCGCCATCAGCGATATTTGCGACACTGTGCGCGATAGTATAATCATACCTAAACTCCAAATCCTGCGGGAAAATTTCATCCATTTCGGAATTTAACTTTTGCAAATCCTTAGCTTCTGCCTCGCCAAGCACGCTAGCTACGACTGCGGCTAGCTGATCTTTTAGGGTTTGTTTTTTAATCACACCGGTAAAATATCCAGCAGACGAGCTATCGCCTCGGTCGAATTTACGCTCTTTGACCTCGAAAAACTGGCTATTTTCTAGCATTTGGTTAATGTATTTTTCGGCTAGCTCGCCTGCTTTGTTGCCAACTACGCTATCAATAGCCTTAGCGATAGGGTTTGCGGGCGCACTTTGCTCTACTTTTGGCTCATTTTGGCTCTCGCCCTTATCTTTGCTTGGCAAAAAGGCAAAACCCAAAATTAGCACCACAACAGCCACTATGGGAACAAGAAATTTTTTCACAGCTTCTCCTTAAAATTTGGATTAAATTCAAAAAGACATTGTAACCAAAAATAATAAAATTTTAAATTATCTATCTTTAACCAAAACAAAGATATAATTTCGCCATTAATCAAAATCAAAATTTAGGATATTTCTATGTCAAAACAAACGAAGTATATTTTTGTGACGGGTGGCGTTTTAAGCTCCCTTGGCAAGGGTATTGCGGCGGCATCGATTGCGACACTTTTGAAGCACTCGGGGCTAAAAGTTCGCATGCTAAAAGCAGATCCATACATCAATGTCGATCCAGGCACTATGAGCCCGCTAGAACACGGAGAGGTTTTTGTCACTGATGACGGGGCTGAAACTGACCTTGATTTGGGACATTATGAGAGATTTTTGGACGAAAATTTAAGCCAAGATAACAACTTCACCACAGGCAGAGTTTATAGCGCAGTAATCGAGCGCGAGCGCAGGGGGGATTATCTAGGCAAGACTATTCAAGTAATCCCGCATATCGTGGGCGAAATCGTGCGCCGTATCAAAAAAGCGGGCGAAGACAATGACATTTTAATCGTCGAAATCGGCGGAACCGTAGGCGATATCGAGGGCTTGCCATTTTTGGAGGCGATAAGGGCTATGAGAGTGGAGCTTGGGCGCGCAAACACCATGAATATCCACCTAACGCTAGTTCCATATATCAAGGTCGCTGGCGAGCTAAAAACCAAACCAACCCAGCATAGTGTGGGCGAGTTGCGCCGTATCGGTATCAGTCCTGATATGATAATCTGCCGTTCGGAAATGCCTTTAAATCGAAATTTAAAGGACAAAATCGCGCTAAGTTGTGGCGTGGATAAAAACTGCGTCATCGAAAGCCCAGATAGCCAAAGCATATATCAAATTCCACTCGCATTTATGAGCCAAGGAATTTTAGAGCCGATTGCAAGCTTCCTAAATTTGGGCGTTTTAAAGCCAGATATGAGCAAATGGGACAGCCTAGTCAAGCGCGTAATCGCTCCGACTAATGAGACCACAATCGCATTTGTAGGCAAATATATCGACCTCAAAGAGAGCTACAAATCCCTAACCGAGGGCATTATCCACGCAGGGGCTACTCTGGATACTAGGGTAAATCTCAAATGGATTGATAGTGAAAAAATAGAAGAGTCAAATTTAGATGAAATGCTAAGCGATGTAAATGGCGTGCTAGTAGCTGGGGGATTTGGCGTGCGTGGCGTAGAGGGCAAAATTTTAGCCATAAATTACGCTAGGACGCACAAAGTGCCGTTTTTGGGCATTTGCCTTGGTATGCAATTATGTATAATCGAATTTGCACGAAATGTGCTAGGCATAAAGGACGCAAATTCAATCGAATTTGACGAAAATACCAAAAGTCCGCTTATTTATCTCATTGATAGCTTTATCGACGCAAGTGGCAAAAAACAAATCCGCACGCACAAAAGCCCGCTAGGTGGGACTATGCGCCTTGGCGGATACGACTGCGATACCAAAAAAGGCTCACTGCTAGCCAAAATTTACGATGGCGCAAAGACCATTAGAGAGCGCCACAGACACAGATACGAGGCAAATCCTGAATACAGAGCCGAATTTGAAAAAGAGGGTTTGATCGTATGTGGCGAATCAAACGGCCTAATCGAGGCGGTAGAGTTAAAAAATCATCCGTTTTTTCTAGGTGTGCAGTTTCACCCAGAATTTACTAGTCGCTTAGTGCGCCCAAATCCTGCGATTTTGGGCTTTATCGAAGCTTCTATTAAAAATGTTAGGTAAAAACGAAGTAAGGGAAATTTTACAATCGAGGTTTGCAAATGATAAACATACAAAACTTAGTGAAATTCCCTTACCAAGCCAGCTCAAAGATATCTATAAGGCTGCATTGCGTATAAAAACTGCCATTGATGAAAATGAACGCATAGCAGTCGTGGGTGATTACGATGTCGATGGTATCGTAAGCACCGTGATTATGAGCGACTTTTTTAACCAAATCGGCGCAGATTATGTCATAAAAATCCCGAACCGCTTCACTGACGGATACGGACTAAATAACGAAATAATCGATGAATTAGAGGGTATCGGGCTGATAGTTACCGTTGATAACGGCACTTCGGCGATAGAAGCAGCGCAAATTTGCGCTAAAAAGGGCATTGATTTAATCATCACAGATCACCACATGCCTCCACCCGTCCTGCCAGAAGCCTACGCTATCGTCAATCCAAAACAACCAGACTGCACCTTCCCAAATATCGAAATTTGCGGGGCGCAGGTCGCGTGGTATCTAGTGGGCGCGCTTAAAGAAACCCTTGGCGTGAATTACGATATGTCTAGTCTAATGGATATCCTAATTATCGCCATAATCGCCGATATGATGGAGCTTAGAGATATGAATAGGGCGCTTTTGCGCTATGGTATCAAAAAGCTAAACAACTCAAATCGGGCTTGTTTTAAGGCGATTAAAGAGCATTATTTCAAAAAACATTTCGAATTCGACGATATTAGCTACACGATTGCTCCGCTGATTAACTGCACGGGGCGCATGGACGATGCGACGATGTCGTATAAATTTTTGTGTGCGCGCGATATCAGAGAGGCAAATCAATACCTAAAAATGATAGATCACATCAACAACTCTCGCAAAGAGGAGGAAAAGGCCCTTTACGAGCAAATCGCGCAAAGTATCAACGAAGACGACAATATCATCGTGGTTTGGGGTGATGAGTGGCACGAGGGGATTATCGGAATCGTGGCTTCGCGCCTAAGCAAAACTTACAAAAAACCAGCGATTGTTTTTAGCGTGCATGAGGACCGCGCCAAGGGAAGCGCTAGGAGCGTGGGGAAATTTGATATTTTAAATTTAATCTCATCGCAGGCTGAAATTTTAACCACCTATGGCGGGCATAAGGGTGCAGCTGGTGTGGGGATTGAGCCTGCGAATTTGGAGGAATTTAGGCGCAGGGTAAATGCGAAAATCACGCCTGATGATTTGGAGGATTTCAGGGCGGCGGACGATTTGCTAGGAGAGCTAGAAGTTTCGCAAATCGACTTTGAACTGCTTGAAATTTTGGAATTTTTCGAGCCTTACGGGCAGAAAAATCCAAAGCCTGTCTTTAATATCTGTGGCGCGAGTGTGGGCAATGTGCGCCAAATCGGCAAAGAGGGCAAACATATCAAAATGAGTATCCAAAAAAACGGCGCCAGCGTCGAGGCGCTGTGGTTTAACTATGATTTTTTGCCACGCGAAAATCAGAGAGTGGATTTGATTTTTAGCATAAATAAAAATAATTTCAGAAGTGTAATCTCGCCAGAACTTGTGATAAAGCAGATGAGTCCGGCTGAGTAGGCATGAAATTTGGGTTAAATTTAGCGTGAATTTAGCCCAAATTTAGGATTTTTTCCATTGTTTTACCTCTGCTATATCTTCAATCAAATCCTCATTTCCCTCTTCTTCATTAGACGGAGTGTTGTTTGTTGAATTTTGATCCATAATTTATCCTTTAAATAGAAATTTGATTAAAATTTTAAATTCTAAAAATAGTGTTCTCAAAAATATTGTATAAATTAAAACAAGACCAAAAAATAAAATATAAAGTCTTACAAATAGTCCTATCTTGGAGTTTATATTGTCGCTGTTTGGGGCGCCGTGTAAATTCGTATCAAAAATTTCGCCAGAATTCATAGTGTATAAAATATAACTTGCGACACAAAAAGTCACAATACAAATAAAAAGTATATTAAAAAATTTTTCATTTTTTATAGAATTACACGCCCAAGAATTTGAATATTTTGAATAAGGATAACCTGTTTTTAAAATAGGTATAGCATATAATACCGCCAATATTATCATGTTTGACGCATATAAAATTCCAACTTGTGGCAAATTTGAAATACGAAGCGAAATTTGGCGTATAAAAGGCAAATTATACTTCATAAATTCCGTATATGGTGCAAGAAATGGGACTTTATCCAATACATCGTGTGGCAATACAAAAATGTGCAAAGCCAAAATCGTATAACTAACCCAAATTGCACTATGCACCAGTTTTTCACGAGTTTTTTCTTTTCGCTCATTTAGATTATCACTTAAATTCCCCATTTTCCCCACCTACTCACACGCTTTGCTTTGGCTTGTAATTAAGCCAAGCTTTTTAAGCGTGAAATTTGATTTTAGTATATGAGCTTGTAGCTCTGATTTTGCTTCTATGGTAGCAATTAGCGAATTTATTAGTTCAAATTTATCTTTTTATCCTGCTTTTGCATATTGCACTCTTTGGCGATTTTATCAATCTGTGCGTAAAGCGTTTTTGGGCGGTATTTGCCCTCGCGCAGGATTTTTTCCTCGTCAAGGACAAATCTCGTTCCCATTAGCGGATAGGTGCTATTTTCGCCCCTCATTTGCTCTCGCCTTTGTTTTTCATCTTAGCAAGTGCATCGAGTGCGCTTTCATAGGCTTTTTTGCTGATTTCACGCGCTTTTTGGCTCATATTTTTCGCCATATCCGTTTTGATTTCGCTAAGCTTTTCGCTCATTTCCTTTTTAAAGCTACCGAATTTCTCATCAAGCTCGAAATTTTCGATAATCCTCTCGCCCTTTTCCTTCCATTGCGCGCTTAGATCCTTGGCCTTTTCGCCAAATTTCATTTCGCTGATTTTATCGCTTAGCACCTCGCCAAGCTCGCCATAAATTTTCTTAAATTTCGACAAATATCCGCCAAATTCCTCTTGCGCTAATTTTTCGATTTCGCTTTTGGCTGGCTCACCAGCGCGAGAGATTGCGTCGCTTAAAACAGCTGTGAAAATGTCGCTAGTCTGGGCGATTTGCGCCTTTTTTTGCTCCAAGGTCTGCACGCTCTCATCAGGGCTCACGCTCATATCGTCTAGGTATTTTTCAGCCACTTTGGTGATCGCATCATACACGCCAAGCACGGCTCCACGAATTAGTGCAGGGGCAGTGTTTTTGCTCTCGTTTGCTACGAAAATCGCGCTTTCGATGATGAGTTTGGCTATCTCTTTTAGGCGGAAGCGGGTAAATTCGCCCTCGCTAATAGCGTAAAATGCGATATTTTTCGCCGTATAATGCGCCGTATCCTCGATATCATCGCCATTTTCAAGCACGCTGATAAACGCCATTTCGCTAGCTTCTTTTAAAACATCGGCAAGCAAAAGCGAGTTTTTGCTAAGCTCGCCAAGAGCGTCAGAGACTATATTTTTCTCATTTTCGCCCAAATTTGGGAGCAAATTTTCGATTTTTTCGTAGCCGTTTTCGACTAAATTTAAAAGCTCTCTTTGTGAGGCTAGGATTTTTTTGCGCAAATCGTCGTATTCGTAAAACAGGCTATAAAGCTCCTTTTCGCCCTCTTCGCAAAGTGCCTTTTTTGCGCCGTTTATGACAGATTTGGCGTTTGATTTGTTTAAAATTTCAAGCTCACCTAGCTGGGCGCAAAGTGCGCTAGTAAGGGTCGCAAATTTAGCGGTTTTCTCATCTTTGCTTAAATTCCTAAATTCGCTTTCGCACGCTAAAAATGCCAAATTTTCGATACTTTCAGTAATTTGCGCCTCGCTTGCGCTGCGTAAATTCTCGCCAAATTTCGCTACTAATTCCTCTTTCATACTCTCTCCTATAATACAAATTTAAAATTTTTCTTTAATTTCTCAAAAACGCCCAGCCTGTGAGCCTCGCTGGCTACCAAGACCGAAATATCGAAGCTTGCGTATTTTCCGCCGTTTGAAAATTTCGAAAATTTCAGGCTGTATTCCTCGCTAGCTAAAACCTCGTCAATCTTTTCTTTTTTTTGCGTGGCGCACTCGATGATGACCTTGTATTTCCACTGCGTCGGATAGGCGATTACGGGCTTACTCTCTAACATACACGCCACTTTTGCCACCCTCTTTGCGCTCTAAGATTATGTCTGAAATGCGCATTGATTTATCCACGGCTTTAACCATATCATAAATGGCTAGTAAGCCCACGCTCACGCCGGTTAGAGCCTCCATTTCGACCCCTGTTTTGCCTGTGATTTTCACGGTGACTGATAATTTAAACGCACTAGGAAGCTCTGTTATTTGCGTTTTTACCGAATTTATCATTAGCGGGTGGCACATTGGGATTAGTTCGCTTGTCTTTTTTGCCCCCATGATAGCCGCTACAACGGCGGTTTGAAGCACGGGGCCTTTTTTGCCATCGCCTTCTTTGACTGCGCGAAATGCAGCCTCGTTTAGGTGGATTATCCCGCTGGCTGTGGCTACACGCTGGGTGTCGTCTTTGGCGCTGACATCAACCATGCGTGGCATATTGTTTTCGTCTATGTGTGTTAGCATTGATTTTCCTTGGAATTTGATTTGGCGGGATTATAGCAAATTTTTGGGCATAAAAAAAGCCTAGACCCGAAAGCCTAGGCAAATACAAAAAGGAGGTTTTTATCTTGTCGGACAGGGGGATTATACTACTAGTTTGGTAAATAAATGATTAATATGTGATATAAAAATGATAATTTAAGTATATTTTAATATGCGAAATTTAGGAATTTCGCATATTTTTTTATTTTCAGACTTTGAACATTTTCATCAATGTGCCAAGATCAAGCCCAGCTTGCCCACCATTATCTGCGCCAAAACCAGCCTTGTTTCCGCCACCAATGATATTGCCGAGTATCCCGCCTAGATCGTTCATATCGATTTTGCCGTCGCCGTTTGTGTCAAATTTCGCCACAGCAAGCTTGCCGATAAGCGCAGTAAAATCTACGCCTGATTTATCTACTGAGTTTGCGTTTGCTCTCTCTCCACCGCCTAAAAGTCCGCCTAGCACAGCTCCAATCATATCGCTGCCGCCGCCATTACTCATAGCATTTGCAGTGTTGCCTTTTAAAAAGTTATTGCTAACGCCGGCGATTAGGGCATTTACTTGATCATCAGGCAGATCGACGCCTAGAAATTTCTCGATAAATGCAGTAGGGTTTGCTTGGAAATTGCTGACATTTCCCTCGTCGCTTTTTAGCGCAGAAACCATTTTCATAAGTGCGTTTAAATCCATAATAGCTCTCCTATCATTAAAAATTTGGCTGATATTTTAGCAAAATTTTAATAACAATCATTAAAATTTACCTTTTTTACCTAAAATTACGCAAAAATTTTCAAGGAGAAAAAATGAAAAAATTTTATCTTGTTTTGGCGATTTTATGCGGTTTAACTCACGCAAATGAGGATAGCGACAAGCTATTTGGGGATACTAAAATTTCCTTGCCGTGCGATTTAAACACAGCCTCGTGCCTTAGCAATGCAGGTGGCGAGAGTGCGAGCTTTACAATCATACCAGCGCCGATTGTAGCGATGAGCGAGAGCGAGGTTGTGGTAAGCGGGATTTTGCGCGAGCTAAAAAATCCAACCCTAAAAATCAAAGGAATTAGCATGAATATGGGAAATTTCGAAAGCCCGCTTGCGCGCTTTAACGACGGCTCATACCATGCTAAAATCATGGTCGCAGCCTGCCACAGCCCTATTATGCGCTACAAACTCGAAATTTTCGAAAACGGCGAAAGCACAGGACATTTTAT
Organism: Campylobacter sp. VBCF_01 NA2; assembly: GCF_027797205.1. NCBI lineage: Bacteria > Pseudomonadati > Campylobacterota > Epsilonproteobacteria > Campylobacterales > Campylobacteraceae > Campylobacter > Campylobacter sp. VBCF_01 NA2. The sequence goes on along the minus strand of NZ_CP115607.1, from coordinate 1,470,869 downwards.
CTATTTTGATTTGCGCAAAACGCCAAAACACAAATAAATCAAATTTTGCATAATTAGGCAAGAAATTTGCAATATTGTTCTATTAAAATTTTAAAAATTTTGGTATAAAAAGGTAAATTTATCACAAGGAAAATTTATGCAAACATTAAAACAAATGCGATTTAGTGGTGAAAGAGCGCTTTTTGGCGCGAAAAAATTAAAAATAGAAAATTCTGTTTTTTGCGACGGCGAATCACCGCTGAAAGAGAGCTCTGACATAATCGTGCAAAACTCAAAATTTGAGTGGAAATATCCGTTTTGGTATGCGAAAAATATCGAAATCTCAAACTGCCTTTTCGATGAAATCGCGCGCGCAGGTATCTGGTATAGCCAAAATTTAAGGCTAAGCGATTGCGTTTATGGCGCGCCAAAGGGGCTTCGCAGAGTGAAAAATGCGCGATTAGAAAATATTCAATTCACTGACGCGCTAGAAACCCTGTGGCATTGCGAGGATATCGTGCTTAAAAATATCAGCGCAAAAGGCCCTTATTTCGGGCTTGATTGCCAAAATTTAGAAATACAAAATTTAAATCTTTTTGGCGATTATTGCTTTGACGGCTGCAAAAATGTGAAAATCAAAAATTCAAAACTTCTTAGCAAAGATGCGTTTTGGAACTGCGAAAATATCCTAATCGAGGATTGTTTCATCGCGGGCGAGTATTTTGGCTGGAATTCCAAAAATGTCACTCTGAAAAACTGCAAAATCGAAAGCCTGCAAGGATTTTGCTATATGCAAAATTTGCGCCTAGAAAACTGCGAGCTCATAAACACGACCTTGGCGTTTGAATTTAGCGATGTGCATGCCGAAATCATCGGCGAAATCGACAGCGTGAAAAACCCGCGCTCAGGGCTAATCAAAGCCGCTAAAATCCGCGAGCTGATCCAAGACGGCGCGACAGACGCGAGCAAAACAGAGATTATCACTGAATTAAGGGCATAAAATGGCGTATGAATTTGACAATCTGCCAAACCGAGCTGGCACAAAATCGCTAAAATGGGAAGTAGGTGAGGGCGAGCTTGCAATGTGGGTTGCGGATATGGATTTTGCCGTAGCACCCGAGATTTATGAGGCATTAAAAAATCGCCTAGAAGAGCGCGTGTATGGATATAGCGTGCTAGATGAGCAGTGGGAAAACGCCTATACTTCGTGGTGGAAAAGGCGCCATAATTACGAAATCAAAAAAGGCTCTCTAACTTACGCTGGTGGCACGCTAGCAGCGATAAATTCGCTAATTCGCAAGCTTAGCGCGCCCGGAGAAAATGTCGTAATCCTAACGCCTGTTTATAACTGCTTTTTTTACTGCATTAAAAATATGGGTAGAAATACCCTTTCTTGCGAGCTTAGATACGAAGAGGGCGAGTATTTCATCGACTGGGGAAATTTGGAATTTTGCCTAAAAGACCCGCAAACATCGCTATTACTGCTTTGTAATCCGCACAATCCTATCGGCAGGACATTGCGCAAGGACGAGCTAATGAGAATTGGCGAGCTGTGCGAAAAATACGGCGTCATCGTCATCAGCGATGAGGTGCATTGCGATATCACTGAGCCCAGTGTAAATTACACTCCATTTGCCGCTGCTAGCGAGGTTTGTGCGAATTTAAGCGCAAATATCATAGCTGCGACAAAAGCGTTTAATATCGCTGGTTTGCAAACAGCGGCTGTTTTTACCCCAAATCCAAAACTGCATAAAAAAGTCAGTCGTGCGCTAAATGGCGATGATATCGCAGAGCCTAGCTTTTTTGGGCTAATTGCGGCGATTTGTGCGTTTGAGCGGGGCGAAGCGTGGTTGGAAGAGATGAGAGCGTATGTGAGCGCAAACCGAGCTTTTGCCAATGAATTTATCGCGCGCGAACTGCCAAAAGTGCGTAGCGTAGCGCAAAATGCGACATATTTAATGTGGCTTGATGTAAGCGAGTATTGCGATGAGGGCACGAAATTAGCTAATTTTATCCGCCAAAAAACAGGGCTTTTCCTAAGCCATGGCGCGCAATACGGCAAGGGCGGAGAGAAATTTTTGCGATTAAATATCGCAACTTCGCGCAAAAATGTGATTGATGGTCTATCTAGGCTAAAAACTGCGCTTGATTTGTGGGAAGGACAAATTTAAATTTCGACATAATATGTCAAAATTTCACGCTAAAATAGTGGAAATTTTAGGAAAGGAGCGCGAAATGAAAAAGATTTATTTCACAATCACTGGGCTAAATTTCTACTATGGGTGGGAATTTTTGAAGGAAAATATGGTCGTAAATCTCGAAAAAGAGCCAGATAATAAATACGACCGCGAGGCAATCGTCGTGAAATTGGAGGGTTTTGGTAAAATCGGCTATGTCGCAAACAGCACTAAAACTGTCATTGGCGAGAGCATGAGTGCAGGTAGGCTTTACGATAAATTTAAGAAAAAGGCAAAAGGTAAAGTTTTATTTGCGAGCGAGCGGGGCGTGATTTGCCGTTTTAAGGGCTAAAATTTAGGCGCAAAATTTGGTGAAATTTTGAAATTTGATAGAATTTTGAAATTTAAAGAAATTTGGTAAATTTGGGGCGAATTTGCCCCAAATTTTAACTTAGAACTAAAATCGGCACAAGAGCGTTGTGCAAGATATCCTCTGAAACGCTTCCTACAAAAAGCTTTTTGAAAAAACTCTTCGTAAATGCGCCAGTCGCGATTAAATCGAGGTTGTTGGCGCGACGATATTTGATGATCTCATCGCCTGGCACATCGCCTGAGACGCTTACAAATTCGGCGTTTTCGCCCTTTAAAATTTCTCTTGCGATTTCAAGCGTTTTTTGCGATTCCTCGGCGTCGTTATTTACATTTATGACATATTTTTTCGCGTCTTTTAGAAGCTTGGCCTCTTTTGTGAAATTTAGAGTTTTTTGCGCAGCCTCTGTGCCGTCAAATGCCACAAGCACGGAGTTTATTGGGCTAAAATCTTTATTTACCAAAAGGGCTGGAACTTTCATTTCTTTAATCAGCATAGTTGCGTTAAAGCCCACATCTTCGCTGTTTGTGCCCTTTATGCCTAGCACGAAAATTCTAGCCTCGTCTTTGTATTCTTCGATGATTTCGATAAAATCGCCGTCGCGCAAAATCGCGCTAGCGCTCACGCCCTGAGCCTTTGCCTCATCTACGCATTTATCTAGCCATGCTTTGATTTTGCTCTCATCTACTTCGTTGTCTTTGCCGTCAAACGCCCCATACTGCGACATTACCATATCATTTTCGCCCAAAACTATCCCGCCAGCTGCAAGTCCGTAAAAATTTTGACCAAGCTCTGGGGTTTCGATCACATGGATAAACACAGCCTCGGCGTCAAGACGCTTTGCAGTGTAGATTCCATAATCGCAAACAGGTTTTAAAAGCGCATTTTCATCAACACAGATAAATACTTTTTTGCTCATAGCTATCCTTTTGATTAAAATTCGAAAGAGAATAGCAAAATTTAGAATAAATTTCGTTTAAATTTCGCTATTTTTTATTATTCATCGCCTTTTTCTATAAATTCAAAATAATCGCTTGAATTTTCGTCAAATGTGCGGTTTTTTGTGTGATAGTAGTATAGATACGCTAGGCCAACGGGTGCGATGATGATAGAAAACGCAAAAAGCACTATCATAACTACAAGTTTCCAAATGAGCAAAAACACGGCATTTACGATAAAAAAGTTGTTTCCGATGATGAAATTTACGATACTTTCATACACAAATCTCGCATACGGATACAAAAGCGCGCAAATCGCATAAAATACATAGATGAAAAAATCCATGCCAGCAAATTCCTTGCCGGTCCTTGCGCTCATACTTTCTGCCGAGTAGCTTTGCGCCCAGATCAAAATCACAGCCAAAACTGCGCCAAAGATAAAATGTCTAAAATAATACGCCTTGTCTAACCCGCCAAAAGTTTTTTGCCAAATTCCCATAAAATTTCCTTTTTTTAAAATTTAAAAAGGGGATTATAGCTCTCCCCATTAAAAACAGATAAAATTTTGATTAAATTTGATTTATAGATAAATTTAGCTTTACAGCCCTGCGTTTGCAATCGCTTCGGCCTGTGCGTTTGTGATGAGCGGATCGATGATTTCATCAAAAAGCCCGCCAGCCATTATCGCGTCTAAGCGATAAAGTGTTAAATTTATGCGGTGGTCGCTAATGCGGTTTTGTGGGTAGTTGTAAGTGCGAATTCGACCGCTTCTATCGCCTGTGCCGACTTGATCTTTTCGTTCGGCGCGCTCTTTTTCTAGGCGTTCTTGCTCTTGCAAGTCATAAAGCCTAGCTTTTAGCACTTTCATCGCAGCTTCTTTGTTTTTGTGTTGGCTTTTGCCGTCTTGGTTGGTTACGACTAGACCTGTTGGTATATGGGTGATACGAACGGCGCTATCAGTGGTATTTACAGACTGCCCGCCATGCCCCGAGCTACGCATGACATCGATACGCAAATCGCTATCTTTGATTTCGATTTCGCTATCTTCGATTTCAGGCATCACAGCAACCGTGATAGCAGAGGTATGCACGCGTCCTTGACTTTCGGTTTCAGGCACTCTTTGGACTCTGTGTGTGCCGCCTTCGAATTTAAGCCTTGAATACGCCCCATCGCCCTTAACAAGCAAAATAACTTCTTTAAAACCGCCCACGCTTCCTTCGCTTTGGCTTACGATTTCGCATTTATAGCCACGAAGTTCAGCATAACGCAAATATGCTCCTAGCAAATCCCCCGCAAAAAGCGCAGCCTCGTCGCCACCGGTTCCGGCGCGAATTTCAAGGAAGATATTTTTATCATCATTTGGATCTTTTGGAAGAAGTAAAATTTTGATTTGCTCTTCGAGTTCGTCTTTTTCGAGTTCTAAATTTTTAAGCTCCTCTTTGGCAAGCTCGCCAAGCTCAGGATCGCCTAATAAATTTTTGTTTTCCTCGATATCAGCGACAACCTTTATATACCTATCTGCGGCGTTTTTTATCGGCTCGATACCTCTTTGCTCTTTGGAAAGCTTTGTCATATTTGAAATATCGCTTGCGATACCTGGATCACTAAGGAGCCGTGAAAGCTCCTCGTATCGGTCTAAAAAGGGTTGTAATTTTTGGGCTAACATTTAATGATAATTATGCGACTTTTAGTGTATTTACTAGTTTTGCCAAGCGGCTAACTTTTCTGCTTGCAGTTTCTTTTTTCAAAAATCCACGGCTAACGAAAGCGTGGAAGCTTTGATTAACTACTTTTAGCGCTGCCTCGGCTGCTGCTAGGTCTTTACTATCTACTGCTTCTCTTACCGCTCTTGTCATGTTTTTTACTCTTGTGCGGTAAAATCTATTGCGCTCTGTTTTTTTCACAGTTTGTCTAGCGCGTTTTTCGGCTGATTTGTGATTTGCCATTTTTATCCCTTTAAATGAAAATATTAAACTCGTGATTATACTACAAAAATTTTAAGCGTTGCTGAAATTAAGCAATTTTTAAAAGAAATTCGATTATTAAACTTTTTTTGCTAATATTGCGAGAATTTTGATTTATAAAGGATTAAATTTATGAAACTTTTCGGAACTGACGGCGTCAGGGGCAGAGCAGGCGAGTTTTTGACAGCTGAACTTGCTATGCGACTAGCTATGGCGGCTGGAATTTATTTTAGGAAAAATTCCGTTACAAATATGATTTTAGTCGGTAAAGACACTAGGCGAAGTGGCTATATGATAGAAACTGCGATTGTGGCTGGACTTACTAGCGTGGGATACAATGTCCGCCAAATCGGCCCTATGCCGACCCCAGCAATCGCGTTTTTGACAGAGGATATGCGCTGTGATGGCGGAATTATGATAAGCGCTTCACACAATCCATACTATGATAACGGCATTAAATTTTTCGATCACACGGGCTTTAAACTCGACGAAAAAGAGGAAGCCGAGATTGAAAAAATTTATTATAGCGACGAGCTAATCGCCGAGGCTAGAAAACAAATGATGGAAATCGGCGTGGCAAGGCGCGTCGATGATGTTATTGGCAGATATATCGTCCAGCTTAAAAATTCATTTCCAAAAAACAAAACCCTGCATGGACTTCGCATTGTGCTTGATTGCGCAAATGGCGCAAGCTACAAGGTCGCTCCGACGGTGTTTAGCGAGCTTGGCGCAGAAGTGATAGTCCTAGGCGATGAGCCAAATGGAAAAAATATCAACGAAAATTGTGGCGCCTTGGCTCCGCAAAATTTGGCAAGCGAAGTAAAAAGATTGCGCGCTGATGTGGGATTTGCCTTCGACGGGGACGCTGATAGATTAGTCGTAGTCGATGATAGCGGTCAAATTTTACACGGAGATATTTTGCTTGGCGTTTTGGCGCTGTATTTAAAAGAGCTTGGCAAGCTTCAAAACGACCAAATTATCGCAACCGTGATGAGTAACGGCGCACTTGATGATTTCTTGGCAAAGCACAAAATCGCTGTGCATAGATGCAGTGTGGGCGATAAATTTGTGCTAGAAATGATGAAAGAGAAAAAGGCGAATTTCGGTGGCGAGCAAAGCGGACATGTGATTTTTGGCGATTATGCTAAAACAGGCGATGGAATCGCGTCTGCGCTTCAATTTGCAGCGTGTATGCTCGGTATGAATAAAAAAGCGAGCGAGCTAGCAAATTTAATCAAGCCGTATCCGCAAATTTTGCGAAATTTAAAGATTACGACCAAAAAACCGCTTGAAAAAATCGCTGGATTAAAAGAGCTTGAAGAAGAGATCAAAAAAGATAAAATTCGCACGCTGTTTCGCTACTCTGGCACGGAAAATTTGATCCGTTTGCTTTTTGAGGGCAAAAATGCAAAAGCTCTGGAAAAATGGGCAAACGAAGCAGAAAAATTTTTCAAAAAAGCGTTAAATGACTAGAAAATTTGTTAAATTTGTCCTGATTTTTACGCTTGTTTTGGCACTTGATCAATTTATAAAATTTATATTTTTAAATGGTTTTTCGTGGGAGGGTGAGTATTTTTCGCTGATACTGACCTTTAATAGAGGCGTAGCGTTTTCGATGTTAGCTTTTTTGGGCGAGAGTTTGAAATTTATCCAGCTTGGGCTAATCGCGCTTTTGGCGTGGTATGTTTTTAGCCAAAAAGAGCTTTTTAACGCGCACTGGCTTCCTTTTGGCATTTTGCTTGGAGGCGGGGTTTCAAATGTGCTAGATCGCTTTATCCACGGCGGAGTTGTGGATTATGTGGCGTGGCACAAATGGTTTGAATTTGCGGTTTTTAACTTTGCCGATGTGATGATTGATTTGGCGATTGTCATATTTTTATGGCAAAATTTGAAAATTTCAAAGAAAGGCAAAATTTGAAAAGAAACAATTATATCGCGTATGCGCTGTGGTTTGCCGGAGCTTTTTCGTGGGCTGTGGGACTTCCTATTGGCGGGGGATTGCATAGAATTTATTGTGGTAAATTTGTCAGTGGATTTGCGCAAATCGGGCTGTATTGGGCTGGGATTTTTACGCTGTATTTTTTGCTAGGGCTTGTGATTTTGCCGATTTGGCTTCTTTGGGTGCTTTTTGACCTATTTTTCGTAGGAATTTGGGTCGAGGATATCAACGAAGAAGCTGGCGAAGGCGTGGCTGAGGATTATTCACAGCGTCTTAAAAAGGTAGAGGCCCTATACGAGCTTTTCCAAAAAGGGGCGATTAGCAAGGAAGAATTTGAAGCTAGAAAAGATATTTTAATGAGAGATTGAAAGGAAGGAAAATGAGTTATTATTGGTTTAAATTTATCCATTTTGTGGGCTTTATTTCGTGGATGGCGATGCTGTTTTATCTACCGCGCCTATATGTTTATCACGCTGAGAATTTGGACAATCCAAATTTTGTCAAAGTTGTGAAAAAAATGGAAAAAATGCTCTATCACGCTATCGGCTGGATAGCTTTGGCGGTTACGATTTTTAGCGCGGTTATGCTGATTTTGCTAAATCCGGGACTTATGAAAATGGGCTATTTTCACCTAAAATTACTTTGCGCTGTTTTAATGGTGGCTTATCATTTTTGGCTTCATTATTATTTGATTAAATTCGAAAAAGACGCCTGTAAAAAAAGTGGCAAGTATTTCCGTGCGCTAAATGAAATTCCAACGATTCTGATGATAGGCATACTTTATGCTATGTTAATCATGCCAAATCAATGAGAATTTAATGAAATTTATACTAAAATAGACAAATTTGTTCAAAGGGAGAATCATGCAACGCATAATCAAAAAAATCCTATCCAGCGAAAGTAGTGCTGGCGTAATCCTCCTTTTATCCGCAGTATTTGCTATCATCGCACAAAATGTCGATATTTTATCTCCGTATTACCGCGAGTTTATCCACACGCACATCGTCATGGGTATCGGCAAACTAAAACTCGATGAGGATATGCACTTTTGGATAAACGACTTTTTAATGGCGATATTTTTCTTCGCTATCGGTTTGGAGCTAAAACGCGAAAAAATCGAAGGTCAGCTTCGCCATTTTTCTCAAATTTTGCTTCCTAGTTTCGCGGCACTTGGTGGTGTTATGGCGCCTGCGATTATCTTTACGATACTTAACTGGGGCGATAGCGAGGCTTTGAAGGGCTGGGCGATTCCTACGGCTACTGATATCGCCTTTGCTGTGGGCGTAATGGCGCTACTTGGCAAACGAATTCCAGCAAGTCTTAAAATTTTCGTATTAACACTTGCGATTATGGACGATTTGTGCGCGATTTTGATTATTGCGCTTTTCTACTCATCTACGATAAATATCTCTTACCTAATCGGCGCAGGAATTTGCGTGGCGATTATGTTTATAATGAATAAAATGAAGGTAGATAAAAAACTGCTTTTCGTCATTATGTCGCTTATTTTGTGGGTAATGGTGCTAAATTCAGGTATCCACGCGACAATCGCTGGCGTTGTGGCTGGATTTTGTATCCCACTACAAACTCGCTCTGGCTCAATGCTAAAAGATATGGAGCACGGACTTGCATATCCTGTGAATTTTTTCATTTTGCCGATTTTTGCCTTTGCAAATGCGGGCGTAAGCCTAGCTGGCATGAGCCCTAGCTATCTATTTGGCCCAGTTCCAATGGGTATCGCGCTTGGCCTATTTTTCGGCAAACAATTTGGAATTTTTGCATTTAGTTGGCTACTTATCAAGGGCAAAATCGCCTACTTGCCAGAAAACGCAAACTGGGCGCAACTATACGCTGTAAGCATAATTTGCGGTATTGGATTTACAATGGCGCTATTTGTCGATGGTCTAGCTTATGGCGGAAGCGACATTTATCATCACACAGACAAACTCGCTGTTTTCATCGGCTCTATCGTCTCAGGTCTAGTCGGATACATCGTGGCTAAGGCCGTAGGACCAAAACCAGCCTAAATTTAGGGACAAAATTTAGTGCTAAATTTAGCCTCATTTCTTAGTGCGCGCGAGTGGAGAGATCTACTGCGCGCCGAATTTCAAAGCGAAAATTTCAAAAATTTAGAGCGTAATCTAGCTCAAATTTCACAAACTACCCAAATTTACCCACCGCTAAATTTAATCTTTAACGCCCTAAATTTAACCCCGCTTTCAAGCTTAAAAGTCGTAATCATAGGTCAAGACCCATACCACGGCGCAGGCGAGGCTATGGGGTTAGCATTTAGCGTGCCAGAGGGGGTAAAAATCCCGCCAAGCCTAAAAAATATTTTCAAAGAAATCGCCGCAGATATAGGCTCGTGCGCCATAAGTGGGGGCGATTTGACCCCGTGGGCGAGGCAGGGCGTGCTGTTACTAAATTCCACTCTAAGCGTGAGTGCAGGTGCTCCAAATTCGCACGCCAAGCTTGGCTGGGGCGAATTCACAGACGCCATAATCGCTAAAATCAGCGAAAAGTGCGAAAATTTAGTCTTTATGCTCTGGGGAAATTTCGCCATAAAAAAGGCAAATTTGATTGACGCAAATCGCCATTTGATCCTCACAGCCCCGCACCCTAGCCCATTAGCGCGCGGTGGGTTTTTTGGGTGCAGACATTTTAGCAAATGCAATGAATATTTAGCTTTAAAAGGTAAAAATACAATACTTTGGTAAATTTATAAAAATACTATGTATTTTAAAATTTAATTAAACAATTTAAGTATATAATCAGCGCCTAAATTTTTATCTACACTAAAAAAAAGGAAAAAAATGAATAAAATTTTATTCGCACTAACTTCTAGTGCGCTACTTTTTAGCGGAGTTTGCGCCAAAAGCCTAGCAGAAATCAAATCTAGCGGAACAATTCTAATAGCCGTCCATGATGACGAGGCTCCATTTGGCAAGCTAACTGACGGCAAATACGAGGGTTTTGAAATAACCCTAGCCGAGGCTGTGGCTGCGAAGATTTTCGCAGGTAGCGAGGGAAAGGTGGAGTTCGTAGCGTCTGCAAACGATGAGACCTCTTATAGATTGTTGCAAGATGGCGCTGTGGATATGGCTGTCTCGACCCTAGTCCCTACCGTCGAGACTGAGAAGCTCGCTGATTTTTCTAGCCCGTATTTTAGCGTAAATGTCGGTATCCTAACCCGCAAAGCAGACGCGATAACAAGCATAAAAGATCTAAAAGACAAAACAATCCTAGCCATGCCAGGAAGTATCGGCGAAAAATATTTCCAAAAACAAGGCTATACTATCAAAGAGTGCGATAGCGCTGGTGGCTGCGCTAGGGCGCTACTCGAAAATCAAGGCGATGCCTATGCTGATGAAAACATCATCGTAATGGCGTTTCCAGTGATAAATAGAAATGTCGAAGTCCCACAAAAAAACCTCGGAGCCTCTGAGTTTAACTCAATCGGCGTGCAAAAGGGCAACACAGATTTGCTAAAAGCAATCGACGCTGCGCTTGTGGAGCTATCTAAAACCGGCTTTTTCGAAACAGAGTTTAACAACCACATTTCCCCATATTACAAGGGCACAGCCGAGAAAAAATACTTCTTGCTAGATGATATTTATAATCTACTTTAAGCTTTAAATTTTTAAATTTTCGCCTTGCTAAATTTGCGTTTAGCAAGGTTTTTTATCGCTAAAAAACCTTAAATTTTGATAATTAAGTTAAATTTTTGTGACATAAATCTCTTTTAAATAAAATTTTTGATACAATCGAAAAATTCAATTTTAATCAAGGGGTGAAAAATGCAAGTTCCAATTCGTTATGGCAAAGATGATGTTTTAAACATAAATTTTGACGAAAAAAATCTTTTGGGGATTTTCAATCCGAATAAGGTTGAGAAATTTGACGAGGCTGAGCTTATCAAAAAAGCAATGCAAAATCCAATCAATCAAAAAACTTTTGATGAGTTTATCAGTGGTGATGAAGAGATTGTAATCATCGTAAATGACGGCACGCGCCCAACTCCGACATCTAAAATTTTAAAAGAAATTTATCCAAAAATCAGGGACAAAAAGAAAACCTTTATCATCGCAAACGGCTGCCACAGAGATCCGACCGAAGATGAGTATGAGATGATCTTTTCAAAAGAAATTTGGGCTGAGGTCAAGGCCAAAGGCGAGGCTCACAGCCACGATTCTAAAAACGATGAAATGGTCTATCTGGGCGAGAGTAGCAACAAAACCCAAATGTATCTAAACAAAATCGTAGCAAACGCGAAAAAAGTTATCCCAATCGGCTCAGTCGAACCGCACTATTTCGCGGGTTACACAGGCGGCAGAAAGGCGTTTTTGCCAGGCGTTGCCAAATACGAAACTATCGAGCAAAACCACAAACTAGCCCTTAGCCACGACGCGCAGGCTTTGCGATTAGAGGGCAATCCTGTGCATGAGGATATGGTCGATGCGATGAAGGTGCTAACTCATATCGATGTATTTGCGATTATGACGGTGCTAGATAGCGACCATAATATTTATTATGTAAATAGTGGCGATTTAAACGATACATTTTATGATTGTATTCAAAAAGCAGAAGAGGTATTTTGCGTCAAAATCCCTCAAAAAGCCGATATCGTAATCTCAGTAGCCCCATATCCAATGGATGTGGATTTATACCAAGCCCAAAAAGCGCTAGATAACGGCAAACTAGCCCTGGCAGAGGGTGGCGTGCTTATCATGGTGGCCAAATGTCGCACAGGTATCGGCCCTAAGCCGTTTTTTAACCTCATGGCATCAGCCGATACGCCGCAAAAAGTGCTAGAAAAAATCCAAGAGGAATTTCATCTAGGCTATCATAAAGCTGGCAAAATGGCTGAGATTGGGCTTTGGGCGCAGACTTGGGCGGTTAGCGATCTAAGCGACGATGAGATGAGAGCTGTGCATTTAAAGCCATACCATGATTTGCAAAAAGCCCTAGATGACGCGCTTAGCGAAAAGGGCAAAGACGCTAAGATTGTGATTTTGCCATTTGGTTCAATGACGGTTCCAAAAATTTGAGTAAATTTATCTATTTAGACTGCGCCAGTGGCATTAGCGGAGATATGTGCCTTGGCGCATTTATCGACCTTGGCGTAGATTTTGGCTTCTTAAAACACAGCCTCGAAAAGTTAGGAATTTCTAATGAGTATGAAATTTGCGCCAAAAAGGTTTTAAAATCCGGCATAAGCGCTACGAAAGTAGATGTGATTTTAAAGCGCAAATGGAGCACGACGCCCCATTTTCATGAGCATGGACGCACTTTTAAAGACATTGTAAATTTAATAAATTCTTCAAATTTAAGCGAATTTGTAAAAGAAAAATCAATCGAAATTTTCACTATCATCGGCGAAGCGGAGGCAAAAATCCACCAAAGTAGCCTAGAAAATGTCCATTTCCACGAGGTTGGCTGCACCGATAGTATAGTCGATATCGTAGGAAGCGTGATTTGCTTCGAATCGCTTGGGATTTCACGCGTGCTTTGCTCGCCACTTGCACTTGGCGGGGGATTTGTGAAGTGCGCTCACGGAATTTTAAGCGTGCCAGCACCCGCGGTAAGTGAAATTTTATCTGGCGTGCCTGTGAAATTTGGCGGTGATTTCGAGCAGACTACACCTACTGGCGCAGGTATCGCAAAGGCTCTAACGAGCGAATTTTGCGCCGAATTTAGCGCTAAAATTTTGCGCACTGGATACGGGGCTGGAAGCAAGGAAACCAAATTCGCAAATTTGCTTAAAATTATGATTTGCGAAGATGAGCGCTTGGCTCAATCAGGGCAGGTTTTAATCGAGACAAATATCGATGATATGGACGCTGAGGGCTTGGCGTTAGCGAGTGAAATTTTACTAAATGCTGGCGCACTTGATGTGTTTAGCGAGGCTGTGAATATGAAAAAATCGCGCCTTGGCACGAAGCTTAGCGTGCTAGCTAAATCTTGCGACGCGCCCGCGCTAAAAGAGCTGATTTTTCGCCATACCACGGCGATTGGGGTGCGCGAAATTTCTGTGCAAAAAACAGAACTTCCGCGCCAAATTCGCGCTGTGAATACAAAATTCGGCGAGGTTAGGATTAAAATTTGCAAATTTGAGGGTGGAGAAAAAATCAAACCCGAATTTGATGATTGCAAAAATTTGGCACAAAAATTTGGCACAAATATCGCTACGGTGCGAGCTGCGGCGATCAAAGAGTATGAAAATGGAAACTTTAAAGGAAGAGCTTAGAGGGCTTAAAAATCTCGCCCTGGCCTTTTCTGGCGGGGTGGATAGCTCGTTTTTAGCCTGCGTGGCAAGTGAAATCTTGGGCGCAAATTTCATCGCGCTTACCATAAAAACGCCATATATGAGCGAACGCGAAATTTCGCAGGCTATAAATTTTGCTAAAATTCACAAATTTCGCCACGAAATTTTAGAACTCCAAACCCCGCAAGAAATCGCGAATAATCCGCAAAATCGCTGTTATTTATGCAAAAGAAATTTATTCGAAAATTTAATTAAATTTGGGCGAAATTTGGGATTTTCAAATTTCGCAGACGGCACAAACAAAGATGATTTGGGCGAAGATCGCCCAGGACTTCGCGCCGTGCGCGAGCTTGGCGTCATTTCGCCACTGATAAATTTAACCAAAGCCCAAATTAGGGAGTATTCACGCACCCTGCGCCTAGAAAGTGCGGACTTACCTAGCTTTGCGTGCTTGCTGACTCGCTTGCCTCACGGGCGCGAATTTAGCGCAGATGATTTGAGATTAATCGAGCGTGTGGAAAATTTACTCATACAAAACGGCTTTTCAAACATCAGAGCGCGCTTTAATGGGCGAAATTTAAAAATCGAAATGCCAAGAGCGCTGATGAGCGAATTCGTGGCGAGTGAAAATTTTGCAAAAATTATTCAAAAAATAGATGAAATTTCGCAAATTGATGAAATTTTGCTCGATTTAAAGGGTTTTAGAAAGGAAGTTTTAAATGAAAAAGGCTGAAATTTTGGACTTAATCGCCCAAATCAAGGGTGGCAAAATTTCTGATGAAAAGGTCGTCGAGTATTTCGCAAACTACCCATTTTCTGATATCGGCTGCGCTAAGGTCGATATGCAAAGAGAGCTTAGAAGTGGGGTTGGCGAGGTGATTTATGGCGAGGGTAAAAGTGCTGAGGCGATTTTGGCAATCGCGCGCGAGTGTGTGAAAAACGGCAACAATGTCCTAATCACGCGCACAAATTCGCAGGTGGCTGAAATTTTGCAAAAAGACTTCCCGCTTGCTAAATTTAACGAGGTCGGTCGCACGATAAGCATTATCATAAACGAGCCAAAACTTACCGAAAGTTATATCGGTATCATTTCGGCTGGCACATCTGATTCTTACGCTGTGGAAGAGGCATACGAGACGGCGAAATTTTTGGGTAATGATGTGCGCAAAATCACCGATGTGGGCGTGGCTGGGATAAATAGGCTGTTTTTGAAGCTTGATGAAATCCAAAAAGCCAAAGTCCTAATCGTCATAGCAGGCATGGAAGGAGCCCTTCCTAGCGTGATTGCAGGCCTTGTCAAAGCCCCAGTTATCGCCGTGCCTACGAGCGTGGGATATGGGGCGAGTTTTGGTGGCGTGGCAGCCTTGCTTGGTATGCTAAATTCGTGCGCAAACGGCATTAGTGTCGTAAATATCGACAACGGATACGGCGCAGCGTATAATGCGAGTATAATCAACCATTTATAAGGAGAGAGCGTGGAAAATGTAGAGAAAATGACCGCCGTCATGGCTAGTCTCGTCGGATACAGTGGCAAAATTTTGCCAGATGATGTCACGGCGAAATTAAAGGAGCTAGCGAGCAAAGAAAATGCGCCGTTAGCAAAGACGATTTATGAGACAATGTTTAAAAACCAAGAGCTTGCCAAAAAGCTAAACCGCCCCTCTTGTCAAGATACTGGCGCGATTCAGTTTTTCGTAAAATGTGGCGCGAAATTCCCGCTAATTGGCGAATTAGAGCAAATTTTGCGTGAAAGCGTCTTGCGAGCGACACAGGAGGCTCCACTTCGCCACAACAGCGTCGAGACCTTTGATGAATACAACACCGGCAAAAATATCGGAAAAGATGTGCCTTCGATCTTTTGGGAAATAGTCCCTGGTAGCGATAAATGCGAGATTGATACATACATGGCAGGAGGTGGTTGCACGCTTCCTGGCAAGGCCGGCGTGCTAATGCCTGGTATGGGCTATGAGGGCGTGGTGAAATTCGTAATGGATATAATGACAAGCTATGGCCTAAACGCCTGTCCGCCGCTAGTCGTGGGCGTGGGCGTGGCAACCTCGATAGATGTGGCGTCATTGCTTTCTAAAAAAGCTTTGTTTCGTCCGCTTGGAAAACATAATCCAAACGAGCGCGCTGCAAAAACCGAAAAATTGCTAGAAGATGGCATTAACAAAATCGGCCTTGGCCCGCAAGGCATGGGCGGAGCTAGCTCGGTGCTTGGCGTGCATATCGAAAACTCAGCCCGTCACCCCTCAGTCATCGCTGTGGCTGTAAATACAGGCTGTTGGTCGCACAGACGCGCGAATATCGTTTGGAACGGCGATTTAAGCTTTACCGTGACATCTCATAAGGACTATAAATATGAATAAGAAAATTTTGCAAACTCCGATTTCTAGGGAGGATTTAGAGGATATTAAAATTGGCGATATCATTTATCTAAGCGGAAATATCGTAACTTGTCGCGATGTGGCTCATAGGCGTGTGGTCGAAAAAAATATGCCTTTGCCACTTGATATCCATGGTGGGGCGATACTGCACGCAGGCCCAATTATTAAAAAAACAAGCGCTGGTGGCGAGGATAGATACGAAATCGTCTCGGTAGGACCTACGACAAGTATGCGTATGGAGAAATTCGAGTATGAATTTATCGAAAAAACAGGCGTTAGAATAATCGTGGGTAAGGGTGGAATGGCTAGCAATACAGAAAATGGTTGCAAGGATTTTGGCGCATTGCACTGCGTTTTCCCGGCAGGGTGCGCAGTAATCGCTGCTATGGAGGTCGAGGAAATCGTAAGCGCTGATTGGATGGAGCTTGGTATGCCAGAGACCTTGTGGAATTGCAAAGTCAAAGAATTTGGCCCGCTAATCGTATCAATCGACGCGAAAGGCAATAATCTTTTTGAGAAAAATAAGGTTGAATTTAACAAGAAAAAAGATGAGGCGTTGGCTGAAATTTTGCCAGAAGTTAGCTTTATAAAATAGGGAAAAATTATGAAAAAAACAGCTTTTATTACAGGCGCGACGAGTGGTTTTGGCGAAGCGATAGCTAGAATTTTGAGTAAAGAGGGCTATAAAATCATCGCTCTTGGGCGCAGAAAAGAGAGATTAGAAAATTTGGTCAAAGAGCTAGGAAATACCCATATAATCGCAGCTGATGTGCGAAATAAAGATGAAATTTTCAAGGCTGTGGAGAATTTGCCGAGTGAGTATAGAGATGTCGAAATTTTGGTAAATAATGCTGGTCTTGCGCTTGGTCTAGATGGCATTAAAGACGCTCAAATCGAGGATTTAGAGACTATGGTCGATACGAATATCAAGGGCGTTATTTACACTACAAAGGCAGTTTTGCCACTACTTTTGCAAAGTGGCAATGGCTATATTTTCAATATCGGCTCTACTGCTGGTGCATGGCCATATCCTGGAAGCCATGTCTATGGCGCAAGCAAGGCGTTTGTGAAGCAATTTAGCAGAAATATCAGAAACGATTTAATCGGCACTGGTATTCGCGTAACAGAGATCGCGCCGGGTATTTGCGAGACTGAATTTAGCGATGTGAGATTTAAAGGCGATAAAGCAAGAGCGAAAAAGGTCTATGAAAACACAGATCCGATTAAAGCAGAGGATATAGCACAAATCGTGCTAAATTGCATAAATATGCCTCATCATGTCAATATAAATATCGTCGAGGCTATGGCGACAGCGCAAACTTGGGCTGGATTACATGTAGAGAAAAGATAACTCTAAATTTTGAATAAGTATTATAAATAAATTTTTAACACTTATTCTATAAAAATTCAATATTTTGAATTTTATTTATATTTCTTTAAAAGAAATATTGATATAATAAAATAAGTATTTTTTAAGGAAAGGAAGAAGCGATGGAGTTTCTTACAGGTTTGTCTGAGAGCGTCCAATTTACTATTCAGTTGATAATAGTTTTGGCGTGTCTGTTTTATGGTGCCAAAAAGGGTGGTATGGCCCTTGGTATTTTAGGTGGTATAGGTTTAGTTATACTCGTATTTTTATTCAAAATGTCTCCGGGCAAACCAGCCGTTGATGTTATTTTGACAATCCTTGCAGTTGTTGTCGCCTCAGCTACATTGCAGGCTGCGGGTGGTTTGGATGTTATGCTTCAACTTGCTGAAAAAGCGTTGAGAAAAAATCCAAAATTAGTTTGTTATGTTGCACCAATGTGTGCTTGGACTTTGACAGTTCTTTGCGGTACTGGTCACACAGTTTATACACTTTTGCCGATTATCTACGATGTATCTATGAAAAGTGGTGTGCGCCCAGAGCGTCCAATGGCAGCTACTACCGTTTCATCACAATTAGCAATTATCGCTAGCCCAGTTTCAGTTGCTGGTGTTTCTATCGTGGCTGTATTGCTAGGCGCTGGTGCTCAAATCGAGGGATTTTCTAGCTACCTTGACCTTCTTAAAGTAACTATTCCTTCTACTTTCTTTGGTATGCTATGTATCAGCACATACTCAGTATTCCGCGGTAAAAGCCTTGAAAAAGATGAGGAATTCCAAGCTAAACTTAAAGATCCAGAGCAAAGAAAAATCATCTATGGTTCTGACGATGCTAAATCACTTATCGGTGTTAAACTTCCACAAAAACAATGGAATGTTATGTATATCTTCCTTTCAGCAATCGTTGTTGTTGCGGTTTTGGGTTATTACAAACAACTTCGCCCGACATGGTCTATCTCAAAAGACGCTGCTATCGTTAATATCGTAGATGCAGGCGATAGCTCAAAAGTCCTAGACAAAGTAAAAATCAGCGACGGAACTATGATGTTAAGCGGTGCTGAGACAAAAATGAGCGTTAAAAAAGATAAATCTAAATTAACTCAAAGTGCTCAAAGCGTAGAGGTTAAAGATAAAGACGGCAAAACTTACAAAGTTAGCCAAGACGGTGCAAAAGTAACTTATGTAAATGCAAAAGGCGAAACAAAAACTTACGAAAACGCAAAAATTGATGTAGCTACAAGCACAAAAGGCTCAAAAACTCTTGGTATGGTTGATACTATCCAAATGTTTATGCTCCTTGCTGCTGCTATTATGATGATTTATTCAGGTATCAAAGCCGGCACAATCGCTCAAAACGAAATCTTCCACAGCGGTATGATTGCGCTTGTTGCGATTTATGGTATCTCATGGATGGCCGATACTATGTTCCACGCTCATATCGATATGCTGGCTGGCTCACTTGGTAAGGTAATGCAAGCATATCCATTTACATACATTGTAGTTGGTATGTTGATTTCAAAATTCCTTAACTCACAAGCTGCTGCTGCTGCGACTTTCGTCCCACTAGCGATTGCTATCGGTGTAAATCCAGGAACAATCATTGCGTTCGCAACTGCATGCTATGGTTATTTCATCTTACCTACATACCCAAGCGACCTTGCTGCGATCCAATTCGACCGCTCAGGCACAACAAAAATCGGTAAATATGTTATCAACCACAGCTTCATTATCCCTGGTTTCATCGGCGTATTTAGCTCATGCTTCCTAGGCTATATCCTAGCTCATTTCTACGGATATATGTAATAGCTCTTGTCTGCGAGGAAACTCGCAGACAACTTTTCTTCTAAATTTCTAAATTTTATTTCAAATATTTATTAAGTCAAATTATGCAAAACGCCGATATTGACATACAGGCATTAGAGGAAGAATTTAAAAAATTCAATGCCAAAAATTATACAAACAACGGAGTGTGTATGTATTGCTAATCGTAGTGTATTGCACACTTTCAAATATTGTGCTTTTAATCAATTACAAAATCAATTACAAAAGAAAGGATAAAAATAGATTTTTATATTTTTCGCACCTTTCTCGCATAAAATTTCTTATAAATAATTTTTATTAATAAATATAAGCTAAAATCCAAATTTTAAATTTTTCAAAAGGAGAAAAAATGAAAATTGTCTCAATTCTAAGTGCATGCGCGCTTGGCGCAATGCTAGCAAACGCTGCCCCTTACGAGGTCGATAACGCCCATTCTAGCGTAGGTTTTAAGATCAAACACATGAGCATTAGCAATGTGGTTGGAAACTTCAAGGATTTTAGCGCAGAGATTGACGCCGAGAACGGCAAGCTAAACAAACTAAGCGCCGTGGTCAAAACCGCCTCAGTTTTTACTGACAACGAAAAACGCGACGCACACTTGCAAGCGGACGATTTTTTCGGCTCGGAAAAGTTTCCTGATATGAAATTTGAGATGAAAGAGTTCGCGCCTGATAAGGTCAAAGGCGAGCTAACGATCCGCGATGTGAGCAAAGAGGTCGAGTTTGACTATGATTTTGGTGGCGAGGCAAAACAGGGCGATAAGGCTAAAATCGGATTTAGTTTAGAGGGCAAAATCAAACGCTCTGATTTTAATTTCGCCCCAGGTAGCGGCACTGCGATGCTAGGCGATGATATAAAAATTTCTATCGAAATCGAAGCTGTGGCGAAGTAAAATTTTACGCAAATTTCATTGCAAATTTTAGGAAATTTAGCAAATCGCTAAATTTCCCTTTTTTATTTAAATTTTAAATTTTCGCTACGCAACTCTGCAATACTGCGCCCGAAATTTCGGCGCAGTATTTAAAAACTTGCGGTAGCAAAATTTGGCTAAATTTAGCGCACAAACGAGCGTAATAGCGCGATTTCGTCCGCCCAAATACTCTCATCAATCGTCTCTAAAATGAGCGGAATTTCATCGATATTTTTGTCGTTCATAATGTTTTCGAAGCTTGCCAGCCCCAAAAATCCGCGCCCAAGGCTCTCGTGGCGGTCTTTGCGCACGCCAAGGTCGTTTTTGGTGTCGTTTAGGTGCATGCCAGATAAAAATTTATAGCCGATGACGCGGTCAAATTCGCTCATAGTGCGCTCATAGGCGTCTTTCGTGCGAAAGTCGTATCCGCCGGCGAAGGCGTGGCAGGTGTCGATACAAACGCCAATGCGGGTTTTGTCGCTTACGTGCGCGATTATGTAGGCGATTTGGGCGAATTCAAAGCCTAAATTTGAGCCTTGGCCTGCTGTGTTTTCGATGACGAGTTTGACACTGCTAGTGTTTGCGATAGCGAAATTTATGCACTCTGCGATATTTTGCAGACACTGCTGGGGCGAAATTTCATTTAAATGTGAGCCCGGGTGGAAATTTAGCAGTTTTATGCCAAGCTTTTCGCAACGCTGCACTTCATCGACAAAGGCTTCAAGGCTTTTTTGGCGAAGCGTGGGGTCTGGGTGGCCTAGATTTATGAGATAGCTATCGTGGGCTAGGATATGCTCTGCGCGTATGCCAGTGGTGGCGAGATTTGTACGAAACTGCGCTATATCGCTATCGCTAAGCGGTTTTGCGCTCCACTGGCGCTGATTTTTGACAAAAAGCGCAAACGCGTCTGCGCCGATTTTTTGCGCGTTAAGTGGAGCGTTAAAAACCCCGCCAGCAGCGCTTACATGGGCTCCGACACGCTTCATAAAAGCTCCCTTACGCTGATTTTTACCCCGGCTTTTTTGTCGCTAAATTTGATAATTTTGCCACTATCATCGCAGACGCTGTATGAAATTTCGCCCAAATTTTGCTCGAATCCGCAATCTGTTTTGGCTAAATTTTTCGCGCCATAGATTGCCTTTGCGCCCAAAATTTCGCCCAAAAATCCCTTGTAATGGGCGTTTTTGAAAAATTTCTCATTGAAAGTTGGCTCATCATCGCAGGCATTATTCATGCACACGCTTTCGTTTTTTGCGACCAAGGAAAGCACGCTAACCCCGCTAGAATAGACCTGCAACTCGGTTTGGTTTTTAAAACTTCTAATAAATCCAGTGTCGTTTAGGCGCAAATTTGGCGAAATTATCGAAAATGCCACCGCTTGCGTTTTTTGCGGGGTGAGCTTGGCGCAACCACAAAACACTGCCCCGATTCCCAAAAATCCAGCAAAAATCAAATTTATTTTTTTCATTTTTGTCCTTTTTTAAATTTTAATATTTTCATTTTAGCGAAATTTATAAAAATTCCAGCTTTATTAAGTGAAATTTAAGCGCAATTTATATAAAATAATCGTTCATTTTAATTTAACCGAATTAAGTGGCCCCTTCGTCTAACGGTTAGGACATCGCCCTTTCACGGCGGTAACACGAGTTCGAATCTCGTAGGGGTCACCACTAAAATACAAAATCCAAAAATTAAATTTCAAATCAAAATTTAATGAAAATTCAAAATTCGCTTAAAATTTCTTAAAATTTAGCCAAATTTAAATTTATGGTTAAGGTTGTATTGGCTAAAATTACAGCTTATTCTTTTATTGTAGAAAAGATAAATTTGGTAAAAAAGGAAAAAAATGAGCGACATTATCGCATATAAATTTAATGGTGAAATTTATGATACCCAAAGTATCGGCGATGGCGCAGATGGCGCAGAACCGATATTTTTCGATAACTCTGCTGACGCGCTAAAAGTGCTTCGCCACTCATGCGCGCATTTGTTAGCACAAGCTGTCAAATCACTCTACCCAGACGCGAAATTTTTCGTCGGTCCTGCGATTGAAGATGGATTTTATTATGATATGCGCGTGAGCAAGGCTGACGGCGAGAAGCTTGGCGAGGACGATTTGAAGGCGATTGAGAAAAAAATGAAAGAGCTAGCCGAAGCCAAGCAAGATATAGTTAAAATTTGCTCTACCAAAGGCGCTGTTAGCGCAAAATACGCCGAGGACGATCTAAAAGTCGAGGTTTTGAAGCGAATCCCAGAGGGCGAAGTGAGTTTGTATGCGCAAGGCGATTTTGAGGATATTTGTCGCGGACCGCATGTGCCAAACACCAAATTTTTGCGAAATTTCGCGCTAACTAGGATTGCGGGTGCGTATTTGGGTGGCGATGAGACACGCGAAATGCTAACTCGAATTTACGGCGTGGTTTTTGCCGATAAAGAGAGCCTAAAAAATCACCTAACAATGCTCGAAGAGGCTAAAAAGCGCGATCACCGCAAGCTTGGTGCGGAGATGAAATTTTTCACATTTGATGAAGAAATCGGCGCTGGACTTCCGATTTGGTTGCCAGCGGGCGCGAAAATGCGCGTAAAACTCGAAGAAAGGCTATATCGCCAGCTTCGCCGCCGCGGTTACGAGCCAGTCAGAGGCCCTGAAATCCTAAAATCTGACGCGTGGCAAATCAGCGGACACTACACAAATTACAAAGAAAATATGTATTTTACGATGATCGAAGAGCAAGAATACGGCATCAAGCCGATGAACTGCGTGGGTCATATCAAAGTCTATCAAAGCGAAATTCGCTCATACCGCGATTTGCCACTTAAATTTTGCGAATACGGCGTCGTGCATAGACACGAAAAATCAGGCGTTTTGCATGGGTTATTTAGAGTGCGCGAATTCACCCAAGATGACGCGCATATCTTTTGTATGCCAAGCCAAATCAAAGAAAATGTTTATGAAATTTTGGACTTTGTCGATGTGCTAATGGGCGCGTTTGATTTCAACTACGAAATGGAAATTTCAACCAAACCTACCAAAGCTGTGGGCGATGATGAAGTCTGGGAGATTGCTACAAAAGCGCTTAAAGAAGCGCTTGATGAAAAGGGCTTTAAATACGGTATCGACGAGGGCGGCGGTGCGTTTTATGGTCCGAAAATCGACATAAAAATCACAGACGCTTTGGGTCGAAAATGGCAGTGTGGCACCGTGCAGGTGGATTTCAACCTACCAAATCGCTTCGAGCTAGGCTATATCGATGAAAATAATGAGAAAAAACAGCCTGTCATGCTTCACAGAGCGATTTTGGGAAGCTTTGAGAGATTTATAGGAATTTTGATCGAACACACAGCTGGCGAGCTTCCGTTTTGGATTTGCCCGACACAAGTGGCGATTATCCCGATTGGTGAAGCGCACAGCGCGTATGCAAAAGAGATTTCAGCTATGTTGCGCGAATTGGGCATAGACACTGAGATTTTAACCAAAAACGAAACTTTAAATAAAAAAATCAGAACAGCCGAAAAGCAAAAGGTGCCATTAATCATCGTTCTTGGCGATAACGAAGTGGCTAATCGTAGCGTCGCATTGCGTGATAGGCGTGCGCGCGAACAGCGAAATTTAGGGCTTAGCGAGTTCTTGGATTTCGTGCAAAACAAATTAAATGAGGTGAATTTTTGAGCAGCAAAAAAGAAGTTTTTCTAAACGAAGAAATCGAGGCTGATGAAGTTAGATGTATCGGCGAAGATGGTGAAGCATACGGCGTAATCTCGCTAGATGAGGCGTTGCAAATCGCAAGCAAACAAGGTGTCGATCTCGTGCTAATCGCGCCAGATGCGAAACCGCCAGTGTGCAAGGTAATGGATTATAGTAAATTCCGTTATCAACAAGAAAAAAAGCTAAAAGAGACCAAGAAAAAACAGAAAATCATCGAGATTAAAGAGATAAAATTTTCGGCAAAAATCGCTCAAAACGATGTGAATTACAAGGTAAAACACGCAAAAGAATTCCTAGATTCTGGCAAACATGTCAAACTTCGCGTGTTTTTGAAGGGTCGCGAGATGAGCACTCCTGAGATTGGCGTAAATTTGCTAAACAAAATTTGGGAAGAGAATTTCGCAGGTAGCGCAGAACGCGACAAAGCCCCGATTTTAGAGGGAAGATATGTGAGTATGCTAATTACGCCGAAAAAGTCTTAAATTTCGGCGTAGCTTAAATATTTTTAAATTTCAGCAGAAATTTAAAATTTTATTATATAATCACAGCTTATCTTAAAAAAAAGGATAAACATGCCAAAGATGAAAAGTGTGCGTGGCGCAGCAAAACGCTTTAAAGTAGGCAAAAACAAGATTAAACGCGGTTCAGCTTTCCGCAGCCATATCTTGACTAAAAAGTCTAGCGAGTGTAAAAGAGATTTGCGCGGCCCACATTATGTAGATTCTACAAATGTTAGAGCTGTTAAGCTTATGCTTTGTAAATAATTTTAGTTTTTGACCTAGTCATTCAAACTCCCCTAAGATAGGGAAAGACCCAAAAATGGGCGCCATTTAAGAAAGGATTAATATGGCAAGAGTAAAAACAGGCGTTGTTAGAAGACGCAGACACAATAAAGTTTTAAAACTTGCTCGCGGTTTTTATAGCGCAAGAAGAAAACATTTCAGAAAAGCCAAAGAACAATTAGAAAGAAGTTTGGTTTATGCTTACCGCGACAGACGCGCGAAAAAACGCGACTTCCGCAGACTATGGATCGTTAGAATTAACGCTGCTTGCAGAATCAACGATATTAGCTATTCTAAATTTATGCACGGTCTTAAACTTGCAAATATCGAATTAGATAGAAAAATCCTAGCAAACCTTGCTATGAACGATGCTAAGGCTTTCGCTGCATTAGCCGATAAAGCAAAGGCTGCTTTAAAATAATTTTTTGAATTTCAAGATTTTTTCTTGAAATTCTCCCTTTTAAATTTTGTATTCTGGCTCGTTTAAATAGATTTTAAGCGGGGTTTGAATACAATGCCCCCTTTATTTCGTGGTTGGATAGCTCAGTCGGTAGAGCAGCAGACTGAAAATCTGCGTGTCGGCAGTTCGATTCTGCCTCTAACCACCACTTTTTATTCAGATAAAATTATGCAACGATTTGAAATCTATATTAGCGATAAAATCTTTAAATTTGATAAATCAAAACTAGATAAGAAAGATAAAAAACTATATAAATCCCGTAAAAATTCTGCTGATTTTTTGCTTTCTCGTTCTATTAAATCACGCATTAAAAAACGGGGCAAGTTTTGCATTTCGCATAAAAAATTTGATGAAAATTTGCAAAATTTCCATATCGCCACAGTTGGGTTTTCAAATAAAAAATTTGGGCTTGATTTGGAGATTTTAGCGGAGCGAGATTTTGACAGTGTGATTGATTTTTGTTTTAACGAATTTGAAAAAAAATTAATGCAAATTTGCGATAAAAGCGAAAAAATAATCCTTTTTTATCAAATTTACACTATTAAAGAAGCTATAATCAAGCTCGAAAATCTCGCATTTAGCGACCTTGCAAGGGTTGGGCTGACTGGAAATAAAAACGAAATCAAAGCCAAAAATCACAAGGAAAAATTTATCCGATTTAAAACATATTTACTCTATAATCAGTTTTTAATTTCAATTTGTTTCAAAGGATAAAAATGTATGATGTTTTGGTAATTGGTGCTGGACCAAGTGGTAGCGTGGCGGCGGCATTTTTGCATAAAGCCGGTCTTAAAGTGCGAGTTTTGGAAAAAGAAACCATGCCAAAATTCGTCATTGGCGAGAGTTTGCTCTCAAACTGCAACAACATCCTTGAAGAAGCAGGTCTATTAGACGCTGTTTATAACTACGGATTTCAATACAAAAACGGCGCAGCTTTTTCGTGGGGCGAAAAATACACATATATCGATTTTTGCGATAAATCAAGCGTTGGAAGCGGGACGACTTTTCAAGTCCCAAGGGCTGATTTTGACAAACTTTTAATCGATGAAGTTCAAAAGTTGGGCGTAGAAGTAACTTACAAATGCGAAGTAAAAGCAGTCGATTTTAGCGGACAAAATGCAGTTTTAAGCGTGGAAAATAACGGCATTAGCGAAAATTTAGAAGCCAAATTTGTCCTTGATGCGAGCGGATACGGACGGATTTTGCCGACACTTTTAAATTTAGAAACGCCGTCTCACTTACCGCCTAGAAGTGCGTATTTCACGCATATAGAGGATAACATAACCGAGCCGCTTTATGATAGAAATAAGATTTTAATCACCACTCACCCAGTTCATAGAGATGTTTGGATTTGGTTGATTCCGTTTTCAAATGGGCGTTGTTCTATCGGTGTGGTCGGCGAAAAACATATCATAAATCCATCAAATTTAGAAATAAATCCTGAAAATAACGCCGAAATTCTTAAAAAATGCGTTTATGAATGCCCTATGCTAAAAAGGCTTTTAAACAATGCTCTCTGGGATACGCCTGTGCGAAATCTCAACGGATATTCAAAAAATGTGAGCCGTCTGTATAGCGATAAATACGCACTTTTGGGCAATGCGACTGAGTTTTTAGATCCTGTATTTAGCTCAGGCGTTACAATTGCATTGTATTCAGCTAAAATCGCTGCAAAATGCGTGATAGACGAGATCAAAAACGGCAAGGCTGATTGGGAAAATGACTACGCAAAAGAGCTAATGAGCGGCGTTGATACATTTAGAGTTTATGTCGATGGCTGGTATGATGGCAAATTCCAAGATGTGATTTATTATCCGAAAAAAGATCACAAAATCAAACGCTACATAAGCTCGGTTTTAGCGGGTTATGCGTGGGATAAAAGCAATCCATTTGTAAAAGATGCGAAAAGGCATTTAGATACCTTAGCTGAGCTTTGCAAATGAGATTTTTGATTGCCGTTTTTTTGGTTTTTTTGTTTTTTGGGTGTGCTGCTAAATTTACACTTAGCGATACGCCCAAATTTAGCCAAAAGCATTTTTTGGTAGAAAAGGACGGCGTAAAAAGCCAAATTTTTGCTAGAAGCGGCGATGGATTTTATCATTTTATCTGGCTTGATATGCTAAAAGCCCCGATTGCAAGGAAATTTTTGCATTTAAATAATTGCGGTGAAAAAATTTGTGGGGAGTTTGAAAACGACGGATTTTTACCGCCAAATAAAGGGGCTGAGAATTTATTTTTAAATTTGCTTGAAAATATCGAAAAAAGCGAATTTGAGCTAAATTTGCAAGGTCAAATTTACAAGGTCAAAAATGCAAATTTATCTAAGTAGTCCTGGGCTCATAAGCTCTGCCGGAAATGATACAAACGCCGTATTTAAGGCAGTTTGCGATAAAAACTCAGCTCTAAAAAAAATAGAAAATTTTTATAACAACAAAAGCTTTGTTTTGGGCAAAATTTCGCAAAATTTAGATCAAATTTGCCCTAAATTTAAAGAAGATTTTGCAAACCGCACAAATCAAATTTTGTTTCTTGCTTTTATGCAGATTGAAAATGAGATTAAAAATGCGATTGCTAAATTTGGCTCACACCGCGTCGGTGTGGTCATTGGCACGACCGTAACAGGCGTGCAAAGCAATTTTAAAGCCTTTGAAAATCACGCAAAAACTGGCGAATTTAAAGGATACAATGCAGAGCAAAACTCTCAGGGAAATCCTGCGAATTTCGTGAGAGATTTTTTTGGCTTAAAAAGCGTTGCTGTGGGGATTTCGTCAGCTTGCACTAGCGGAAATAAAGCCGTAATCGAAGCCGCAAGACTTATAAAAAGCGGGATTTGCGACGCTGTGATTTGCGGTGGGAGCGACGGGATCGATACTTTGACCGTTTTGGGATTTGAGAGTCTTGGAGTGCTAAGCGATGAGAGATTAAATCCGTTCTCTCTTAACCGAAAAGGCACGAATTTGGGCGAAGGAGCGGGAGTTTTTTTGCTAAGCCGTGATGAGATTTCAGACATTGCTTTGCTCTCATACCACGCAAATTCAGACGCTTTTCATATAACTCAGCCAAATCCAAATGCCACTATGCAAATTGAGGCGATAAATTTAGCCTTGCAAAAAGCGGGTTTGGACAAAGTGGATTATGTAAATTTACACGGCACAGGCACAAATGCGAACGACATTATGGAAAGCGTGGCGATAAGCGACACTTTAAAAAACACGCCGTGTAGTTCGAGTAAGCCGATTTTTGGGCATACGCTAGGAGCAGCAGGAGCCATAGAGCTTGGAATTTGCTTCCAAGCCATAAAAAACGGCATTTTGCCACCTCAAATTTACGATAAAGAGCAAATTTTGCCAAAAATAAATATAATAGATGAAAAAATACAGACAAACATAAAAACTGCGATAAATTTAAGCTTTGCTTTTGGCGGAGACAACGCAGTTAGCGTGATAGGAAAAATATGAATATAAAATCAATTTTGCCCCAAAGCGGATATATGGTTTTTTTGGACGAAATCAAAGAAATCAAGCAAGGCGAGATAGTATGCGCTGTGAAAATTCCACCTGGTTCGCCATTTGTAGAAAACGGACGACTTGAAAGCTACACATATATCGAAATAATGGCACAATCAATCGCGGCGTATGCAGGAAGCAACGATAAAATCGAGCTTGGATTTTTGCTAAGTTGTCGCAAAATGGATATTTTCCGCCCTTTTGTAAATGTGGGCGACGAGCTAATCATAAAAGCAACGGAGAGCCTAAGTGACGGGGCAGGAATGTTTGTGTTTGATTGTGAAATTTTACTTAGCAATGAGTGCGTTGCAAGGGCGAGTTTGAGTGTGTTAAATCCGAGCAAAGAATTTTTAGATAAGGCGATAAATGAATAAGCGGGTTTTGATTACAGGTTCTAGTGCGGGGATCGGCAAGGCGTGTGCTTTAAGACTAGCAAAAGCCGGTTATGAAGTGGTTTTGCACGGGCGAAATTTGGTAAATTTACAAGCCGTAGCGGATGAAATTTGCAAATTTGGAGCTAAAAAGCCTGAAATTTTAAATTTTGATGTCGCAGATACTGAGGGGGCAAAAGAAATTCTTACAAAAGATTTGCAAAACGGCGTGTATTACGGCGTGATTTTAAATGCAGGAATCACGCGAGATAACACATTTGCTGGACTTGAAGAGATCGAGTGGAAAAGCGTAATTGATACAAATTTAAATAGTTTTTACAATGTGTTAAATCCCGTACTAATGCCGATGATAAGGGCAAAAAATCCGGCTAGAATAATCGTAATGAGCTCAGTTAGCGCAATCATGGGAAATCGCGGACAGAGCAATTACGCCGCTAGTAAAGCAGGTCTTATCGCAGCGGCAAAATCTTTGGCGATAGAGCTTGCAAGTAGGAAAATAACCGTTAATTGCATAGCGCCGGGCCTAATAGATACGGCTATGACAGATTTGGGCGAGTTAAAAGATGAGATAATCAAACAAATCCCGGCTCGTCGCATCGGAGAAGCAGACGAAGTGGCTGCTTTGGCTGAGTTTTTGCTAAGCGAAAATGCTAGCTATATCACAAGACAAGTAATAGGAGTAAATGGCGGATTATGTTAAATAGGGTTGTTGTTACTGGTTTTGGAAATGTTTGTGCATTTGGGCGTGAGTGGAGCGAGATAAGAGCTAAATTTGAAGCTAAGCAAAATGCCGTTAAATTTATGAGCGAGTGGGATAGGTTTGGGAGTGAATTAAATACTCGCTTAGCCGCTCCGATAATAGGTTATGCACCACCCAAAGAGTGGGATAGAAAACAACTTCGCTCTTTGGGGATAGTTTCTCAATACGCCGTCGAAGCCGCAGGTCTAGCGCTAAAAGATGCTGGGCTTTTAGAGAACGAGAGCATAAAAGACGGGCGAATGGGCGTGGCAGCTGGGTCAAGCACAGGAAGCACGGGGTCGATTTGCGAAGCAGTAAAACTTATGCTTGGTATGCCAAGTAATTTTAACGCAAATACCTATGTCAAAATGATGCCTCACACTACGGCGGCAAATATAGCGATTTTTTATGGACTTAAAGGGCGTATGATTCCGACAAGTTCGGCTTGCACGAGTGCAAGTCATGCCATAGGATATTCGTATGAAGCCATAAAATACGGACAAATTGATATGATGTTAGCCGGTGGCGCAGAAGAGCTTTGCCCTAGCGAAGCCTTTGTTTTTGATAGATTGTTTGCGACAAGTTGCAAAAATGATACGCCAAATTTAGCTTCTGCGCCGTTTGATAGCGAGCGAGACGGACTGGTTTTGGGCGAGGGCGGATCGATGCTAGTATTAGAGAGTTTAGAAAGCGCAAAAAAAAGAAATGCCAAAATTTACGCTGAGATTGTGGGTTTTGGATCGAGTTGTGATGGCACTCACATTACTAGACCACAAAGTGCCACGATGAAAGAAGCTATGCGTTTAGCCTTAAAAGATGCCAATTTAACGCCTGAAAAAATCGGCTACATAAACGCCCACGCCACAGCCACCAAGCAAGGCGACATCGCAGAAAGTATCGCTACAAACGAGCTTTTTGGCGAAAAAACGGCGATTAGTTCGCTAAAAAGCTATCTTGGGCATACTTTGGGTGCGTGTGGGGCATTGGAGAGTTTTTTTAGTATAATGATGATGAAACAAAGTAGGTTTTATCCAAATTTAAATTTAAATAAAGTAGATTGCGAGTGCGCAAATTTAAACTATTTGCGCGATATTACTGAGATAAAAACCGAATTTGTAATGAATAATAACTTCGCATTTGGCGGGGTTAATACATCTTTGATTTTTAAAAATTTTGATAATTAATTTTTTAATGGAGGAAAAAATGAAAAAGTTTTTGAGTATTGTTGCTGCGTTGGCGGTTTGTGCGAATTTTGCTTTTGCAAAAAATGAAGTTAAGAAATTTTCTATTTCAAAGGCTTTAAGCGATCCAGCTGTCAAGTCTGTGCTAGATCCTAGCGTGAAACTAAGCTTTGGTAAAAAAGGCGGTGGTAAAAAAATCACAGGCTTAATTTCATCAAACAAAAAGGCAAACAAAGTCGGTAAAAGCGAGGAAGAGGCGTGTTTTAGAGCGTTTGCTTCTGCTATGATAAGTTTCCAAGAAAGGGCCAAAAGAGAGGGCGGAAACAAGGCTGTGAATTTATCGAGTTATTACTACAAACACGAATTTGTCAGCGATAAAGAATTTGAGTGTGGTATCGGAAATATCATGGTCGGCGTGACATTTAGAGGTTATATTGCAAAATAAAGTTTATTTTAATATTTCCAAATTTGACGCTATTATCGATACTGGCGCGAATTTAGGTGAGCTTGAAATTTACAAAAAAAGTCCAGATTTAACGCATATCGCCCCTATTGAGCGAAGAAGACTTAGCAAAGGGGCTAGATTTTGCATTTCGCTCTTAAAAGAGTGCGATGAAATGCCTGTCATTTTTAGCTCAAAGCACGGCGAGATAAATCGCTGTTTTTCTTTGCAATCTAACCTAGCTAGACTTGAACCGCTCTCTCCTGCTTCATTTTGCATTAGCGTTCATAATGCGATTGTGGCACAAAATGCGATTTTTGCCAAAAATAGGGCCGAAATTTCAGCGATTTCTACAAATTTAAGCCTAGAAAACGGAATTTTAAATGCCGTAGCTAAATTTGATGAATTTGATAAAATAGCGATTATTAGCTATTTTGAGAGCATAAATAATGAACTTATGAGCGTGGGAGATTTGATTTATGCGATTTTGGTCGTGGTAGAAAAAGGTAAAAATTTTAGCATTGAAATTTCGCCAAATAACGAGCCAAATTTAGCAAATTTGACTAAAAATAGCGATTTTGAATTTTTGCTAAATCTAAAAAATCACAAAAAATCTTGGGTTACAAAAGAGCAAGATTTAAGCTGGAAATGGGTCGATGAAACTGCTATTTAGGCGAGTTTGCGTAGCGTTATGCTTTGCAAGTTTTGGCATTATTTGCATGGTTGGAAATCTCTTTTTTATCCCCGTAATAATACTGCGATTAAACAAATTTAAAATCATAGAAAATTTCGCTAGGGATTTGGTTTTTGTGGCTTGGCGAGTGTTTTTGTATTTGATTGTGTTTTATGGATACGCAAAAATAGATTTTAGAGCAAAATTTGTTCGCAAAGATAGCGCTATCGTCATCGCAAACCACCCGTCCTTGCTCGATGTTGTGTTGCTTTTATCTCACATACGCAGGGCAAATTGCATAGTAAAGGCAAGTTTAGCAAAAAATATTTTTTTATTTGGGGCGATAAAATCGGCAAATTATATTTTAAATACAGAAAATGAAAAAATGCTAGAACTATCAAAAAAAGCGTTGCAAAATGGAGAAAATTTGATAATTTTCCCAGAAGGCACTCGCACGAAAGATAAAATTTGCATGCAAAAAGGCGCATTTTATATAGCCATAAACTGCGCAAAAGAGCTAATCGCGCTAGGCATAAAAATGTCTCCAAAAAGCTTAAAAAAAGGACAATCGTGGTATGATACGCCACAAAATAAGATAAAATATGAAGTGGATATTTTAGAAAATTTAGATTTGAGCGAATTTGAAAAATCTCGTTCAAATCCGATTCGAGTTAGATTATTACACGAAAAAATGCAAAATTTATATGAAAGGCAAGATTTATGAGTGATCTTATTTTAGAGATTAAAGAGATGATTATCTCAGGGCTTAACCTTGAAGATATGAGCGTGAGCGACATTGACGAGAATGCACCGCTTTTTGGAGAAGGACTTGGGCTTGATAGCGTCGATGCGCTCGAACTTGGGCTTTTGATCCAAAAAAAATATGACATTGTTATAAACTCAAAAACTGAAAATGTCAAAGAAATTTTCGCAAATGTCGTAAATTTGGCAGATTTTATATCAAAAAATAGGAAATAAAATGGATAAAAATCAGATTTTTGAAATTCTAAAACAGGCTCTGGTTGAGCTTTTCGAAATCGATGAAAGCAAAATTTCGCTTGATGCTAAGATTTATGAAGACTTAGACATTGATAGCATTGATGCGATTGATTTGGTTGATTTTGTCAAAAAACAAACAGGTCATAAACTAATGCCAGAAGACTTCAAAGCTATAAAAACGCTTGGCGATATCGTTGAGGTCGTGGCGAAAAAATACCAAATCGGCGAGTAAATTTGAAAACTATTTTAAAGGCGATAATTACGCTTTTTAGCGTGATTTATCCTTTTGGAATTGTCTTTTTTAGAGAGTTTAGTTTTTATTTATTGATTATAATGGCGATTTTATGGGGACTGCGCGGGATTTTGGAATTTGGCTTTGAGAGCGAAAATGAAAGCAAAAATTTAAGCGAATTTGGTAAATTTAGCTTTGTTTTGTGCGGGTTTTTCGCACTTTGTGCGGTTTTTAGTGCTTATGGGATAAAATATCTTTATCCTGTGCTAATAAATGCCTTTTTGGGGGCAGTTTTTTATTTTAGCTTAGCTAGCACGCCGATGATAACTAAATTTGCTATGTTAAAAGAAAAAAATTTAGAGCCAAAAGCTTTGATTTATACAAGAAATTTAACCAAAATTTGGATAGGATTTTTTGCGATAAATGGTGGCGTGAGCGGACTTTTGGCATTGTGCGAAAACAAAGTTTATTGGGGCGTTTATTGTGGGGCGATTTCTTATGTTTTGGTAGGAGCGTTGCTTTTTGGCGAGATTATTTTTAGGAAGTTTTATATAAAAAATGCGTGAATTTATACAAAATTTAAGTGAAATTTCGGAGCAAATTTGCAAATTTGCAGCTGTTTTAAAAAATAAAAACATAAAGCGAACTCAAATTTTTCTAAGCGATATGGAAGAGTTTAAAATCGCCTTTTTTGGGGCGATGTTAGCAGGGACAAAGCCTGAGCTTTTAAGAGATAATCATTTTGAAGACGGTTTTTTTGGCATTGATGATGAAAAATTTGCCGAGATTTGTGCTGGGTTTGAAAATTTGAGCGAATTTGGCGAGTTAAATTTAAACGGAAGCGAGATTTTTTATCTAAAAACCTCCGGAAGCACAGGCAAACCAAAAAATATTCAAAAGTCGCTTTTGGATATGGTCTTAGAAGCAAAACATTTAGCAAAAGCTCTAAATTTAAGCTCCCAAGAGCAGTTTTTAGCCAGCGTAACTCACCAAAATATGTTTGGGCTGACATTTAAGTTTTTTTTGCCGTTAGTTTTGGGTGCGAAGTCCGATGGAGGCGAGTATAACTACCCTGAAATTATTTTTGATCAAAGCCTAAATGGCTCTATTTTGATCTCATCGCCTACGATTTTAAACGCACTTTACCAGCACAAAAACGCCAAAAAAATAGAAAATTTAAAGATGATAATCTCAGCAGGTGCTAGGCTTCCGCAAAATTTGCGTAGTGAGCTAAATAAAATCACAAAAGCCAAAATCGTCGATATTTATGGATCTAGCGAAACGGGCGTTGTTGGGGCAAATTTAGGAGTGGGGCTTAAAAAATTTGAGCCTGTAAATTTAGAAGTGGGCAGTAAAGGCGAACTCATCATAACTTCGCCTTGGTGCAAAAGGTTTGAAAGTAGCGATAGTGGCGAGATTAGAGGCGATGATATTATTTTGCACGGACGCCTTGATAGGATTGTCAAATTTAGCGAAAACCGCGTAAATTTGGACGCCATAGAAGAAAAATTAAATCAAAATGAACTTATAAAAGATTGCAAACTAGGGCTTCACCCAAAATTTGAGCGAATTTTGGCTTTGATAGTTTTGAGTGAATTTGGCGAAGAAGAGTTTAGAAAAAACGGCAAAAAAGGTGTCGTAGAAAACTTAAAAAAATATCTAAAATATGATTTTGGCTCGGTTGTAAGGTATTTTAAAATAGTCAGCAAAGTCCCGTATTCTGCGCAAAGCAAGGTAAAAAAAGATGATTTTTTAAAAGCTTATGAAAGCTACGAAATGCCTGAATTTACGCAAATTTCGCAAAATGAATTTAGAGCAAAAATTAAGCCAAGTGATTTTTATTTTGACGGACATTTTGCGAGTTTTCCTGTGGTGCCGGGCTTTATGCAGTTTAAATTTGCTAGGATTTGCGCCGAAAAATTAGGATATGATTTGCAAAATTTAAGCCATATTCCAAGCATAAAATTTATGCACTTTATCCGCCCAAATGACGAAATAACCATAACTTTTGAGAAAAAAGAAAAAACGCTAAGTTTTAAAATCAAAAGTCAAAAAGAGTGTTGCAATGGAAAAATCAGCCTTTAAGCCTGTTTTTTTGGTGCCTTACTACAACCACCCTGCTAAAATCGCCGTTTTAGTAGAAAATTTATCAAAAATGGGCGAGATTTTAATCATCGATGACGGTAGCGATGAAGTTAGCAAAAATGCGCTAATCGGTTTAAAAGCTGAAATTTTTACTCGTGAAAACAACGGCGGTAAGGGCGCTGCGCTCAAAGACGGGCTTAAAATCGCTTTGCAAAAAGGCTACACTCACGCATTTCAGATTGATGCCGATTTTCAGCAT
This sequence comes from Campylobacter sp. VBCF_01 NA2, assembly GCF_027797205.1. Taxonomy (NCBI): domain Bacteria; kingdom Pseudomonadati; phylum Campylobacterota; class Epsilonproteobacteria; order Campylobacterales; family Campylobacteraceae; genus Campylobacter; species Campylobacter sp. VBCF_01 NA2. The sequence goes on along the minus strand of NZ_CP115607.1, from coordinate 1,435,298 downwards.
GATATTTCAAAATGCGACGAATTTTTAAAAACGGCGCAGGAATTTCCGCAAAGCCTAATTTGTGCAAATCCGATTTATGATGAAAATGCGCCAAAAAGCCGTTTTTACGGACGAAAAATAACAAATTTTTGGTGCGCTATAAATTCTCTTTCAAACGACATAAAAGACGGCATGTGCGGGTTTAGAATTTATCCCTTAAAAGAGATTTGCGAAATTTTACCAAGCGTAAAAAATGATCGCATGGGCTTTGATATAGAAATTTTGGTTCAAGCTTACAGAGCGAAAATAAACCTAAAATGGATTGAGCTAAAAGTTTGCTACGAGAAAGGCGGAGTTAGCCACTTTCGCATGTTTAGGGACAATGCTTTAATCTCTCTAACTCACGCAAGGCTGTTTTTCACGCTTCTGCCGTGGTTGGCAAAAAGGGCATTTCATGGCTAAGCACTGGGCAGAGCAAAACGAAGTCGCACCAAGTTTATTTTTAAAAGCGACATTTTTTTTGGTTACAAAACTGCCTAGTTTTATCGTTAAGTATATCGTATTTATCGTGGTTAGCGTCTATTTTTTGTTTTTAAAAAACCAAAGAGAAAATATAATAAATTTTAGAAAAAATGTCGCACAAAGTGGCGGGAAAATAAGCGGCAACGCGTATGCGAATTTTTATAATTTTGGCGTTGCAATCTGCGATAAAGTCGCCATTTGGACAAATAAAAATGGCATAGAAATCGACCGAACAAATTTAGAAAAAATTCGCTCACAACTAGACGGCGTAAAACGGGGCAAAATTTTGCTAACTAGCCATTACGGCAATATCGAAGTGGCAAAAGCCCTTGTGAGCGAACTTGGTCGCACGAAAATAAATATCTTTATGTATCGTGCAAACAACGCCAAATTTAACGAATTTATGGATAAAGTCAGTGGCGGGAAAATCAATGTCTTTTGGGTCGATGAGCTAAATATTGAAACTATGCTAAATTTGGGAAATTTGCTAGATAACGGCGAACATATCGCCATAATGGCAGATCGTGTGCCGATAAAAAGCGAAAAGGTCGCAAGTGCCGAATTTTTAGGAAAAACGGCGAATTTTAGCATTGGGGCGTATCTCATAGCAGGGATTTTAAAGGCTGAAATTTACTCATTTTGGTGTTACAAAGTAGGCAAAAAATATACTTTTGAAACGAAAAAACTGCCAAGCGTGGAGCTAAAAAGCGATAAAATCGCTTCTGTAATGCCTACTTTGAGAGCGTATGTGGCGGATTTAGAGAGCAAATGCGTAAGCGATCCCGCGCAATGGTATAATTTTTTTGATTTTTGGGGGCAAGGTGAAAAAGAGCTATAAATTTAGAGTTGAGTTTTACGATACCGACAGCATGGGCGTGGTGTGGCACGGAAACTATGTCAAATACTGCGAAATGGCTAGGTGCGAGTTTTTGCGAAAAATCGGCTACACTTATATCGATATGAAAAATGACGGATACGCTTATCCGATTGTGAAAATGGATTTTAAATTTGTGCGTCCTGCGATGTTTGATGATGAAATTTGCGTAGAAGTAGAATTGAGCGAATTTGAAAGCTTACTTAAATTTAAATACACCATAAAAAACGCTGATACGGGCGAAATTTTATGCAAAGCCACAACCGCCCAAGCAGCAGTAAATTTAAAAAATATGGAAACCTGCTTTTACCTACCTGAGATTTTAAAAGAAAAATTAAAGGGGATAAAATAAAATTTGATAAACATATAAAATTCGGTGGGCAAGGATACCCACCCTGCGGTGCTATGTTTAAGCCAAAAGAAGGAAAGGCTTATTTTGATAGACAAAAATAAATTTTATTGTAGAATTTGTGGATTAGAGCAGTTAGAGGCACCTTGGGGCGATGATGGCGAAACTGCTAATTTTGAAATTTGTGGCTGTTGTGGTTGCGAATTTGGTTGCGATGATTACAATATAGATATTATTAGAGAATATAGAAAACAATGGCTGAGTGGTAAATTGAAATGGCAAAATAATGTATCATATTTTAATAATTGGTTTCGTTCTAGTATTAAGCCTGATAATTGGTCGCTAGAAAAACAATTAAAACAAATTCCAAAGGAATTTTTGTGAGTTTCGTATGGCAAGCGCTCTTACCCACCACAATGGTTAATTAAAGGATTAAAAATGACAAAATTTGATAAATATAAAAAATTGGTGGGCAAGGATGCCCACCCTACGGTTCTAAAAAACTTTTAGAAAAGAGTAATAATGAGTAAAGAAATCCTATATTTACAAAATTGGTATATTTCAAAATGTAATGGAGAATGGGAACATAATAATGGAATTGTCATAGAAAATTTAGACAATCCAGGTTGGCATATAAATATAAGCGGCGAAGAAGACAAACAAAGAATAAGTAAAAATTTAGATATATCGGATAATGATTGGCTTGTAATCAATGCAACCGAAAATAGTTTTGATGGTGCTTCTAGTTCAAATAATTTGGAAAAATTATTAAAAATGGCAATAGCTTGGTTGGATAATAAAAACTAAAATAGCACCATATTTAAAATTGGGTTCAGGAAAAATAATATACAAAAATGGCGAAATAATTTACAGCACCGTAGGGTGGGCATCCTTGCCCACCATAATGTTACCAAAATTTTCGCTAGGCAACTTGCCACACTACAACTAAAATTTCGGCGCAGTATCTAAGATTGCGTTAGCTGGAAATTTTAAATTTTAAAAGAAATTTGACCCAAAATGGCACTTTTACAAAATTTAGCAATATTTATTTTATGAGTTATAGTAAAATTAATAAATTTTTTTGATTATCAAGGAATAAAATGAGAATTTTGCTTTCGTTTTTGGCATTTTGTGGTTTGGTTTTTGGCTTGGAAGTGGGCGAGTTAAATCTCAAAACCGACAACATAAGCGGTAAATTTAACGAAGAGATGATTTTGGGTGGATTTGACGAGCCGATTAAAAGTAGTGGCGAATTTGAAATAAAAAACAAAGAGCTTATTTGGCATATAAAAGAACCGCTCGAAAGTAGCGTTAAAATCGCACAAAATGGCATTTTTAGCCTAGAAAATGGTAAATGGGAACTGCAAAAAAACTCACTCATGGATAAAGAGCTTTTTTTGGCGATTTTTTCTTTGGATTTTGGCGTTTTGCAAAAAGATTTTGACATTTCGCTAAGTGGCGAAAGTGGCGCGTGGGAGCTAAATTTAAGCCCAAAAGGGGCGATTTTTAAAGAAATTTTTAAAAACATTATCATAAAAGGTGGCGAAATGGTGCGAGAAATCGCCATTACTAACGCGCAGGGCGATGAAACAAGGACTTTGTTTAGCGATGTTAAATAAAGCCGTTTTTGCCGTAACTTTCGCCATAATGAGCGTTTTTATCGCTTTGAATTTAGGCAAAATAAATTCCGATATTTACGGCTTAATTGGATTTGATAAAGAAAGCAAGGAAATTTTTACCAACCTAAACGAGAGTTTAAGAGATGAGATAATTTTTGCTTCAAATGATAAAATGAAATTTGAAAATTTTATCGTAGAGTGCGAAAATAGCGGGATTTTTAGCGAGATTTTATATAAAATAAATTCGATAAAAAATTATCAAAAAGAGCTTGAAATTTACAAAATCGCACTTTTGGACGATGAGAGCGTAAATTTGCTCGAAAACAACGCCACTGCCTTTTTTGCGCGAAGTCAGGCGGATTTTTTTAACAAATTTAAGCCGTTAAGTGCTTCGCAGGATTTTTTTTCATTGACTCTTCACTCAGAGATTTTAAAGGGTGGCGGCGGGATTAAATTTGATATGAGTGAAAATCGCTTTTACGGCGAGATCGAAAGCCAAAAATATTATTTTGCCAAAGCAAAATTAGAGCAAATTTATGATGAAAATGCGCTTTTAAATTTAACCAAAATCGCAAAAAATAGCGAAATTCTTATAAGCGGCGGTGCGATTTACTCGGCGCTTGGGAAAAATTCGGCTAAATTTGAAAGTGCGTTTATGGGAAGTTTTTCGCTGATAATCTGCGCTATTTTGCTATTTTTGGCTTTTAAAAACGCTAGAATTTTTGCCGTTGTCGGCGTAGTGGTTTTTGGGCTAGTTAGCGGGGTGTTTGCGTTATTTTTGTTTTTTGAGAGCGTTCATAGCATAAGCGTGGTGATTTCGACTAGCTTAATCGGACTAATGCTCGATTTTAGCGCACATTGGCTTGGCTCAAATGCAAATTCGCTGGTAAAAAAACAGAGCATAAAAGATATGAAAAAAATATTTTTATTAGGCTTTTTTATTACCGCCGGGGGATATGCTGTATTTTTGTTTTCGTCGTTTGATTTGCTTTTGCAAATCGCTGTATTTGCGATATTTGCGCTTTTGGGAGCGTTTTTATTTTCTTATTTTATATTGCCTGAAATTTTTGATAATTGCGAATTTAAAAGCTCTAAAATTTGGGATAAATTTTTGCAAATTTTGATTAAATTTAGTGCTAAATTTAAATTTGTAAATTTGAAATTTAATCTCGTTTGCATAGCGATTTTAACGCTATTTTTGTATAATTTTGCCGTTTTTAAAGACGACATTAGCGAGTATTCTAGTATGGATAAAACGCTTTTGCAAATGAGTGCTAAACTATCCACGCTAAGTTCTCAAAGTTATGATTTGGCGGTTTTAGATAGTGGCTCAAATGTGCCAAATACACTCGTTTCTAGCGGAGTTATCGGCTCGTATTTGAGTGCGGAAAAATTTATCCAAAGTCCAAAAACGCAAGAAAAAATAATCGAAATTTTTGCAAATTCCAACGCGGATTTGATGAAAGGCATAAATCCAAATTTGGTTCAAAAAGAGCTTGACAAACTCGCAAATTCGCGGGTCTTCACGCAAAATGAAGTTTTAAATTCATCACTTTTTTTAAATTTAAAAAATTTGCAAATAGATGATAAAAATATCGTTTTTTTATACGATATAAAAGATAAAGTCGCGTTAAAAAATGCCATTTTAGCAGGTGGCGGAGCGTATTTAAGCTTCAAAGATAGCGCAAATTCGGCATTTTTAAACATTAAAATAAATGCAATCTACCTTAAAATCATCGCTTACGCCTTAGCCTTTGCGCTTTTGTGTTATTTTTTCGGATTAAAAATCAGTGCAAATATCGTCACGACGGTATTTTTATCAAATTTAATCACCCTTTTTATCCTTAGTATTTTTGGTTTTTCTATCAATATTTTTGTGATTTTTGGGCTGATTTTAGCGGGGGCTGTTGGGGTTGATTATATGATTTTTGCGCTAAATTCACACCTTCAAACAGCCAAAAAAACCTTTGGCATAAGCGTTGCGGCTCTTACTAGCATGGTTTCATTTTTTGCTCTTAGTTTTAGCGGGACTTCGGCGGTAGCAGTTTTTGGGCTAAGTGTGGCGATAAACATCGCGACTTGTGCGTTTTTAGCCACAATCTACGCGACAGAAACAGAATTTGCAAAATTTTAAAATTTCCCCTAACCTTTAATCTATTTTTAAGCAACCCTTGAATATAATCCACTTTCCGTTTTTGAAATCTAACTTCTGTTATTTTCCAATGCGTGTTATTTTATTTATTATTGTCAAAAACTATCTTTTAGTCAATCTTTGAAATCTAAACAAGTGATCGATTGAGCCAAAGACAATTTTTATAATTGTCAAATTTAAAAGTTACAAACAATTAAGTTTTTAGATTAAAAACTTCATAAATTGAATTTAAAAGATAAAAAGTTTCTTTTTATCTTTGATACATTTTTTATGGAGAGTTTGATCCTGGCTCAGAGTGAACGCTGGCGGCGTGCCTAATACATGCAAGTCGAACGGACAAGTAAGAGCTTGCTCTTATGAGTTAGTGGCGCACGGGTGAGTAATGTATAGTTAATCTGCCCTACACTGGAGGACAACAGTTAGAAATGACTGCTAATACTCCATACTCCTTCTTAACACAAGTTAAGTCGGGAAAGTTTTTCGGTGTAGGATGAGACTATATTGTATCAGCTAGTTGGTAAGGTAATGGCTTACCAAGGCTATGACGCATAACTGGTCTGAGAGGATGATCAGTCACACTGGAACTGAGACACGGTCCAGACTCCTACGGGAGGCAGCAGTAGGGAATATTGCTCAATGGGGGAAACCCTGAAGCAGCAACGCCGCGTGGAGGATGACACTTTTCGGAGCGTAAACTCCTTTTGTTAGGGAAGAACACTGACGGTACCTAACGAATAAGCACCGGCTAACTCCGTGCCAGCAGCCGCGGTAATACGGAGGGTGCAAGCGTTACTCGGAATCACTGGGCGTAAAGGACGCGTAGGCGGATTATCAAGTCTCTTGTGAAATCTAACGGCTTAACCGTTAAACTGCTTGGGAAACTGGTAATCTAGAGTAAGGGAGAGGTAGATGGAATTCTTGGTGTAGGGGTAAAATCCGTAGAGATCAAGAAGAATACCCATTGCGAAGGCGATCTACTGGAACTTAACTGACGCTAATGCGTGAAAGCGTGGGGAGCAAACAGGATTAGATACCCTGGTAGTCCACGCCCTAAACGATGTATACTGGTTGTTGCTATGCTAGTCATGGCAGTAATCCACCTAACGGATTAAGTATACCGCCTGGGGAGTACGGTCGCAAGATTAAAACTCAAAGGAATAGACGGGGACCCGCACAAGCGGTGGAGCATGTGGTTTAATTCGAAGATACGCGAAGAACCTTACCTAGGCTTGATATCCAACAAATCTCTTAGAGATAAGAGAGTGCTAGCTTGCTAGAATGTTGAGACAGGTGCTGCACGGCTGTCGTCAGCTCGTGTCGTGAGATGTTGGGTTAAGTCCCGCAACGAGCGCAACCCACGTATTTAGTTGCTAACGGTTCGGCCGAGCACTCTAAATAGACTGCCTTCGTAAGGAGGAGGAAGGTGTGGACGACGTCAAGTCATCATGGCCCTTATGCCTAGGGCGACACACGTGCTACAATGGCATATACAATGAGACGCAATATCGCGAGATGGAGCAAATCTATAAAATATGTCCCAGTTCGGATTGTTCTCTGCAACTCGAGAGCATGAAGCCGGAATCGCTAGTAATCGTAGATCAGCCATGCTACGGTGAATACGTTCCCGGGTCTTGTACTCACCGCCCGTCACACCATGGGAGTTGATTTCACTCGAAGCCGGAATGCTAAACTAGCTACCGTCCACAGTGGAATCAGCGACTGGGGTGAAGTCGTAACAAGGTAACCGTAGGAGAACCTGCGGTTGGATCACCTCCTTTCTAGAGTACAAATGAATATTCTCTCACAAGATATTCATCATAAACTCAATCATCCTTGTTTAGGTTTGAGGGATTGATTTAGAAGTTAGTTGAGATTTTAAATGGGCCTATAGCTCAGCTGGTTAGAGTGCACCCCTGATAAGGGTGAGGTCACAAGTTCAAGTCTTGTTAGGCCCACCATTTAAATTTAAATAGAGAGTTAAATTTAGCTTTCTATTTAGATTTAACAAAATCTATGTTCTTTAATTTACCATTGTTAAAAGTCACAATCAAGTTTTAATAAAAACGATTTTACAGGATCTTGTTAAAGCTTTAAATTTAGACACTAATGCAAATTTAGTAAATTTGTTATCCCAAATTTAAATGATTGAGATTTAAATTTTCAGATTTAAATCATAAAGTTTAAGTTTTACATTTACTAAATCAAGTTTAACGGCACAAACAATTAGAGTTAAAACTTATCTAGTTGTTGTTAATGCTTTCCGTCTTGGGTGTTTTAAATTTAAATATTGTAAAAGCAATTTATCAAATTTAAAATTTATAAATTAAATCTTTTATCTTTAACAAGGAAGTAATGCAAATTAGAATATTAACATAGTCTAATACTTCATTTTATTATGAAGTAAAATAAAAGGTAAGCTACTAAGAGCAAACGGTGGATGCCTTGGCTAGTAGAGGCGATGAAGGACGTGCCAGGCTGCGATAAGTCTCGGGGAGCCGTCAAGGGGCTTTGATCCGGGAATTTCCGAATGGGGCAACCCAGTTAATAGTAATATTAACTACCTACGGGGGCGAACGAAGGGAACTGAAACATCTAAGTACCTTCAGGAAAAGAAATCAAAAGAGATTACGCTAGTAGCGGCGAGCGAACGCGTAAGAGGGCAAACCACTAGCTTGCTAGTGGGGTTGTAGGACTGCAATAAAGACTAAAAGCAGATAGCAGAATAAACTGGAAAGTTTAATCATAGAGGGTGATAATCCCGTATGCGAAATCTCCTTTTTACTTAGCAGTATCCTGAGTAGGGCGGGACACGTGAAATCCTGTCTGAAGCTGGGTAGACCACTATCCAACCCTAAATACTACTACTAGACCGATAGTGCACAAGTACCGTGAGGGAAAGGTGAAAAGAACTGAGGTGATCAGAGTGAAATAGAACCTGAAACCGTTTGCTTACAATCATTCAGAGCCCTATGATTTATCAGGGTGATGGACTGCCTTTTGCATAATGAGCCTGCGAGTTGTGGTATCTGGCGAGGTTAAGGAAACCCGGAGCCGTAGCGAAAGCGAGTCTTAATAGGGCGATTAGTCAGATGCTGCAGACCCGAAACGATGTGATCTATCCATGGGCAGGTTGAAGCCGGTGTAAGAACCGGTGGAGGACCCAACCGACGGCTGTTGAAAAAGCTCCGGATGACCTGTGGATAGGGGTGAAAGGCCAATCAAACATCGTGATAGCTGGTTCTCTCCGAAATATATTGAGGTATAGCGTTGTGTCGTAATTATAAGGGGTAGAGCACTGAATGGGCTAGGGCATACACCAATGTACCAAACCCTATCAAACTCCGAATACTTATAATGTAATCACAGCAGTCAGGCGGCGAGTGATAAAATCCGTCGTCGAGAGGGGAACAACCCAGACTACCGACTAAGGTCCCTAAATCTTATTTAAGTGGAAAACGATGTGGAGTTACTGAAACAACCAGGAGGTTGGCTTAGAAGCAGCCATCCTTTAAAGATAGCGTAATAGCTCACTGGTCTAGTGATTCTGCGCGGAAAATATAACGGGGCTAAAATAAGTACCGAAGTCGTAGATTTGCACCTAGTGCAAGTGGTAGGAGAGCGTTCTATTCAGCGTCGAAGCCATACCGGCAAGGAGTGGTGGAGCGGATAGAAGTGAGCATGCAGGCATGAGTAGCGATAAAATATGTGAGAATCATATTCGCCGTAAACCCAAGGTTTCCTACGCGATGCTCGTCATCGTAGGGTTAGTCGGGTCCTAAGCAAAGTCCGAAAGGGGTATGCGATGGAAAATCGGTTAATATTCCGATACCAATATTAGTGTGCGATGGAAGGACGCTTAAAGTTAGGGGAGCCAGCTGATGGAAGTGCTGGTCTAAGTGTGTAGGTTGAGTTATAGGCAAATCCGTAACTCTTTATCCGAGACATTAAAGGCTCTTGACGCTCTTCGGAGTAGATTGAGAATCCTTGATACTATCGAGCCAAGAAAAGTTTCTAAGTTTAGCTAATATTGCCCGTACCGTAAACCGACACAGGTGGGTGGGATGAGTATTCTAAGGCGCGTGGAAGAACTCTCTTTAAGGAACTCTGCAAAATAGCACCGTATCTTCGGTATAAGGTGTGCCTAACTTTGTTAAGGATTTACTCTGTAAGCAAAGAAGGTTACAACAAAGAGTCCCTCCCGACTGTTTACCATAAACACAGCACTCTGCTAACTCGTAAGAGGATGTATAGGGTGTGACGCCTGCCCGGTGCTCGAAGGTTAATTGATGATGTCAGCTTTTGCGAAGCATCTGATCGAAGCCCGAGTAAACGGCGGCCGTAACTATAACGGTCCTAAGGTAGCGAAATTCCTTGTCGGTTAAATACCGACCTGCATGAATGGCGTAACGAGATGGGAGCTGTCTCAAAGAGGGATCCAGTGAAATTGTAGTGGAGGTGAAAATTCCTCCTACCCGCGGCAAGACGGAAAGACCCCGTGGACCTTTACTATAGCTTGACACTGCTGCTTGGATAAAGATGCGCAGGATAGGTGGGAGGCTTTGATCCATATACTCCGGTGTATGGTGAGCCATTGTTGAGATACCACTCTTCTTTATTTGGGTAGCTAACTAGCCTAAGTTATCCTTAGGTAGGACAATGTCTGGTGGGTAGTTTGACTGGGGCGGTCGCCTCCCAAAATGTAACGGAGGCTTACAAAGGTTGGCTCAAAGCGGTTGGAAATCGCTTGTAGAGTATAAAGGCATAAGCCAGCTTAACTGCGAGACACACAAGTCAAGCAGAGACGAAAGTCGGTCTTAGTGATCCGGTGGTTCTGTGTGGAAGGGCCATCGCTCAAAGGATAAAAGGTACCCCGGGGATAACAGGCTGATCTCCCCCAAGAGCTCACATCGACGGGGAGGTTTGGCACCTCGATGTCGGCTCATCGCATCCTGGGGCTGGAGCAGGTCCCAAGGGTATGGCTGTTCGCCATTTAAAGCGGTACGCGAGCTGGGTTCAGAACGTCGTGAGACAGTTCGGTCCCTATCTGCCGTGGGCGTAAGAAGATTGAGGAGAGTTGACTCTAGTACGAGAGGACCGAGTCGAACTGGCCACTGGTGTATGGGTTGTTCTGCCAAGAGCATCGCCCAGTAGCTAAGCCGGGATGTGATAAGAGCTGAAAGCATCTAAGCTCGAAGCCAACTCCAAGATGAATCTTCTTTTAAGAGCTCAGAAAGACTATCTGTTTGATAGGCCGGATGTGTAAGTGATGAAAGTCATTTAGCTGACCGGTACTAATAGCTCGTTTGCTTATCTTTTTAAGCATTACTTCCTTGTTAAAGGTATTAGAAATCCTTTAACAATATGGTAAAAGATTTTATTAAGCTTGATGACTTTTACAGTGTTAAAAAAGCAAACTTACAAAGTTTCCTTTTTTAACACTGTCCGTGACTATACAGATGAGGAAACGCCTTGCTCCATACCGAACCAAGAAGCTAAGCTCATCATGGCTGATGATACTCTCCGTTACTCGGATGTCGGGAAAGTAGGTCGTTGCGGACTTTGTTTTTATTCTTTATGCTTTTTTAAATCAATTAAATTTTTATGTCAATCAAATTTTAAATCAATTACAGGGTCAGTATTTTGCAGAATTTTAAAATTTAAGCGGAATTTTGCTTGAAATTTTGCTGGATTGCTTCGAGTTTTTTGGTGCTTGTTGTCAAGTTTCTAGGCTGACATTAAGATTTTTTTATTTTATAAATTATCTTTAAATTTATGGATTAAATTTGATTTGCGTTTTTGCAATATAAATTTGTGGGCTAAATTTATTCTATGAAAAATTCATTTATATTTGTGTTTAGGATTTTTGAGATTTTATAAAGATGTTCGAGATTAAAATGAACGCCGTTGTAGCAAATTTCAGCACCTGATACCAAAGAAACTGATTTGTAGCCAAGTTTTAGACTTAATTCGAGTTGCGAGATGTTTTTGTTTCTGCGAATTTTCGCTACATTTTTTCCGATTAGTTTATAAAATTCGTTTATTTCTGCTTTTTGAATTTCTACTTCATTTTCCATACTTAAAACTCTACTATAATAGATTTTTAAGTTTAGCTTGATTATAATTTCGTATCAATCTATAATAATAGAGTTTTATTTTTGTAGAGCTGTTTGCTTTGGAGTAAAATGGGTTATGCAAAATTCACAATTACCTGTTTTTATAAGAAAAATAGAAAATAAAGATAAATTTTATAAAGAATTTACGGAAAACTTTTTGGCGAATTATCTCGCTGGCAGTTTTGGGTCTCTTGGCAAAAGCGAAATAGATATTTTGGTTTTTAGTCTTTTGGAGCCGTATTTAGCTATGTCAAATTATGAAAAATCAAGACAACTAAAAATAACTGATACCAGAGTAAAAACACTATGCTTGAACGCTCACTTGCGTTATGGAAAAAAAGATGATGATGAAATCATAAAAGAAATTTTATCTAGTCTAAATAGAGAAAATAGCAAAAGTAAAATTGATTTTGAAAAAGGCGAAATAGTTTTTGGGCTTGAAAATTCGGTTCAAAGAGACATTTTTATAGGTCGCATAAAAAAGCTTGGTTATTATGCAGATTTTAGCTTTAATTCTGAGATAGTAAGGGTAAGCATAGACGCCATTTTTGGGCTGATTGGAGATGAAAAATGTAAAAATATAGTTCAAAAACATAAAAATTATGATGAAATAAAGAAAAAATTAAATGGTGAAAAAACAACTTGGCAGAAATTGAAGGAATTTATTCCAGATAAAAAATCACTAACTGGCATAGTTTTAAATCTGCTAGGTTCGATATTGTTACCAAAAATCATAACTTAAAAGGAGATAAGATGAAAAGCAAAATTTTAGGTTTAACTTTTTTATTGTTTGGCTTATCTGTATATGCCGATTCTAATGATTTATTAAAATTTAAGTTAAAATCGCAGTATGATGATAAGTATAATGAAATGGGGACAAGTATATCAATTTCGGCTAAGGACGATGTAATAATTGAAGACATAATTATAAATCGTAAAAAATGTGGATTAATATGGGATGTAATTACATTGGCAATGGCCAAAGGCTATCAAGCTCTTGGTGTTGATATTCATAAAGAAAGAAAACCTATGAAGCATGTAAAAATGGAATTTGGTGATACAATGACTGTTTATACTGCTTGTAATTACGACAAGATATTAGAAGTTAAAATTAAAACAGATAAAGGTGAATTTGTTATTGATGAATTTGGTCTCGATTTTTAAGATATCATAAACCTAACTCTGACAAATCCATAAAAGCTTTCTTTGGAAAATTTTCAAGAAAGCTTTTATGATTTTTGCTTTGTTCTATTATATATCAAATTTATCCCAATCATGCAGACCAAGGCTTCTATCAGCGAAGCCACAATCATTGCGTAATAAATCTCTTTGCTTATGAAATTTGCCTCGAAAAACAGCGTCGCAGTCGCAATCAAAAGCGTCAGTGGCATTGAGAGGCTAAGCGCAAAAAGTGCGCCTGCTCGCGCGTGCAGTATCTCCCAAAACACCCCAGCGCATAAAATTCTCGTAAAAATCATTATCCCGGCTAGCAGCAGGCAAAATTTCAAAACCCCAGGCATTAGGAGCGCGTTCAGCTCGACCGCTGCGCCTGTGTGTATGAAAAATATCGGCACGATAAAGCCAAAGCCAAACGACGATAGCTTTGGCACGAGGCCCTCTTTGTGCGAGAAAAATGTCGGCAAAAACGCCCCCGCGATGAAGGCCGCGATAAAGATTTCGATATCTAGCCACGACGCGCTCGCGCAAATTAGGCAAAAAATCGCCATAGCAAATCGTATGTCTTTTTCGTTTTTATCATAATGTGGCATGATTATGGTTTTTAGGCTCGGATACCACCAAAACACCATTTCTAGGGACTTAAACACTAGCGCGATTGCGCCGATAAATCCCACAAGCGAGCCGATTTTAAGCAGCATGCTTGCTCCAAAGCCATCTTTTAGGTAAATCCCCACCACGCTAAGTGCTACGATGCTTACTATCTCGCCAAGCACGCCTACTAGCATGGCTAGATTGAGCCACTCTTCGTCCTTGCCGTAGTCCTTATACAGCGTCGAGAGCAGTCCTACGCTCATAAGTGGCACGGCGATGATGATTAAATTTGGCAAATCAAAAATCGCTACCAAAATCGCGCCCAAGATATAAAGTAGAGCCAAAAACAGAAGCGATTTTTTTAAAATTTGGCGCGAAATTTTAAACAAAAAGCGAAAATCCACTTCCGCGCCAGCCAAAAACATAAGGTAATAAAACCCGATTTTAGAGGCGAAATCAAAGGTAGGATTGGCGTAAAGCAGGCCCAAATTTCCAGCGATTATGCCTAGGATTATCTCTGTGGGCGAGACTGGGATTTTTAGCACTTTGGCTAGATACGGCGAGGTAAATATGAAAAATCCTAGTGTGATTAAAATTAAAATTTCGCTCATTTTGGTTAAATTTCGAAATTTAGCCACGCCAAATTTGGCAATGGCTAAATTTGTTTATTCGATTTCCTCTTTAAATTTGCATTTCGGACACTCGGCGAAATTGCCTTTTTTCAGCTCTTTTCGCACCATGTAGGTGTTTTTGCACTCAGGGCATTTGCGCGAAAGCACGGCGTAGTTGCTCACAAAATCGCACTTTGGATAGTTCGAGCAACCATAAAATTTCCCCCTGCGCGAAAATCTCTCGACCACATCGCCTTTGGCGCATTTTGGGCAGATTACGCCGGTGCTGGTGGCCTTTTTGGCTGGGGCTTTGGCAGCGCCTTCGATTTGGCGAGAGTATTTGCATTTCGGATAGCCCTCGCACGCGATAAACTCGCCAAACCTGCCAGCGCGCTTGACTAGCTCTTTGCCACATTGTGGGCATTTCTCGCCGATTTTTTCAGGCTCAGACTTGCTTGCCTCGTCTGCGCTCTCACCTAGATTGCGAGAGTATTTGCATTTCGGATAGCCCTCGCACGCGATAAACTCGCCAAACCTGCCAGCGCGCCTTACTAACTCTTTGCCACATTGTGGGCATTTCTCGCCGATTGGTTCGGAGATTTTTTGGCTAGCGATTTCGCTCTTGCCTTTGGCGATTTCGTCCATAAATGGGTAGTAAAAATTCGCCAAAATTTCTTGCCAATCAGCCTTATTTTCGGCGATTTCGTCGAGTTTTTCTTCCATTTTGGCGGTGAAGTTGCTATCAACGATATTTTTAAAATGCCCCTCCAAAACCTCGGTGATTTTAAAGGCGACCTCGGCTGGGATTAGCTGTTTTTTGTCGATTTCGACATATTTTTTCGATGTTAGAAGCGTGATAGTTGGCGCATAAGTGCTTGGTCTGCCAATGCCTAGACTTTCTAGCTTTTTAATCAAACTAGCTTCCGAATACCTGGCAGGAGCTTCGGTGAAATGCTGCTCGCTTCCTAGGCTTTCAAGCTCCATTTTATCGCCTTTTTTAAGCTCGGGCAAAATTTTATCCTTATCCAAATCGCCATAAACCTTGTAAAATCCGTCAAATGTAACCTTGCGCCCGCTTATGCGAAATTCAGCGTTCCCTCCGCAAATCGTGATTGTTTGGATATCTGAGGTAGAAGCGCTCATTTGACATGCGATGAAACGATTATAAATCAGCGTATAAAGCCTAGCTTCGTCGCGTGGGAGCGTGGCCTTTGCCATTTGTGGGGTAAAGGCTATGTTTGTAGGGCGAATCGCCTCGTGGGCTTCTTGCGCGCCTTTGGATTTGGTGGTGTAAATGTTTGGCGATTTTGGCAGATACTGCGCGCCATAGGTTTTTTCGATCATATCGCGTGCGGCAGCGACGGCCTCTTTGGCTAAATTTAGACTATCTGTTCTCATATATGTAATCGCACCACCAAAATTCGTATTCACCCCCTCATACAGGCTCTGGGCTAGGCTCATAGTCTTGCGAGGATTAAAGCCAAGGCTAGTTGAGGCTGCTTGTTGAAGCGTGCTTGTCATAAACGGCGCGCTTGGGGCTGTTTTGCGAGATTTGCTCTCAATCGCGCTAACGCTAAATTCTTCGCTTTTTAAAATTTTTAGAATTTTATCGGCCTCAGACTTTGTTTTTATGGATAGTTTTTCCATTTTTTCGCCGTTAAATTTGACAAATTCGGCTTCTAGCTTTTTCTTAAAAACAGCGTCTATGCTGTGGTATTCTACCGGCACAAACGCCCTTATTTCGCGCTCTTTATCGACAATGATTTTTAAAGCCGCGCTTTGGACGCGCCCAGCGCTTAGCCCTCTTTGGATTTTGGTGTTTAGTAGCGGGCTTAGCTTGTATCCTACTATGCGATCTAGCAAGCGACGCGCTTGTTGGGCATTTACGCTATTCATATCGAGCGTGCGTGGTGAGTTTATGGCGTTATCAATCGCGCTTTTTGTGATTTCGTGAAATACAATGCGAGGCAGGCTGGTTGGGGCTTTGCCGATTGATTCTGCGATATGGTATGCTATCGCCTCTCCCTCTCTATCCTCGTCGGTTGCTAGGTAAATTTGACCTGCTTTTTTGGCTAAATTTTTTATCTGCGACACGATAGCTTCGTGATCGGTGCTGATTTCGTATTCGGGGCTAAATTTGTTGCCGTCGATTTTAATGCCAAATTTTTTCTGCGGAAGGTCGCGGATATGACCTTTGCTAGCGATTACTTCGTAATCTTCGCCTAAAAATTTTTTTATCGTTTTGGCTTTGGCTGGTGATTCAACTATGACTAAATTTTTCATATTTCTCTCTTATTTTAAAATTCTTGGTAGCGTAATGCCCTCTTGGGCTTGGTATTTGCCCTTTTTGTCGGCGTATGTTACTTCGCACGGCTCATCGCCTTGCAAAAACAGCACCTGCGCGATTCCCTCGTTTGCGTAAATTTTGGCTGGAAGCGGGGTTGTGTTTGAGATTTCGATTGTGATATGCCCCTTAAATCCCGGCTCAAAAGGCGTTACATTTACGATGATTCCGCACCTTGCGTAAGTGCTCTTGCCAAGGCAGATTGCAAGCACATCAGAAGGCATATTAAAATACTCGATTGTGCGAGCCAGCGCGAAAGAATTTGGCGGGACGATACAGATATCGCCTACGAAATCCACGACATTTTTTTCATCGAAATTTTTCGGATCTACGACCGTGCCACCGATATTTGTGAAAATTTTAAACTCATTTCCCACTCTGATATCATATCCGTAGCTTGATACGCCATAGCTCACCACGCCTTTTCCCACTTGCTCCTCGGCAAATGGCACTATCATAGCGTGCTTTTGCGACATTTCTCTAATCCATTTATCGCTTTTTAGTCCCATATTTATCCTTAAACTGAAAAATTTTTCGCGCATTATAGCAATAAAATTCCACGATTTACAAATTTGGTGCTATAATTCAAATTTAATTTTGCAATTAAATGCAGAAATTTATCAAATTTTAAGGAGACAATATGAAAATCTTAGGCAAATTCGCGTTCGCTGCGCTTTTTATCGCTTCATCACTAGTTGCGGCTAAACCAAATATCTACATTTTGGCCACAGGTGGCACAATCGCTGGTGGAGGTGATAGCGCTGTTAGCGGTGATTACACATCAGGCACAAAAACTGTCGATGAATTGCTAGCTGCTGTTCCTCAAATCAACGACATTGCAAATGTAAAAGGTGAGCAAATTTCACAAATCGGCTCACAAGAGATGAACGATGAAGTTTGGCTAAAACTAGCAAACCGCGTAAATGAGCTACTTACGAAAAATGATGTCGATGGCGTAGTCATCACTCACGGAACTGATACTATGGAAGAGACAGCGTATTTTCTAAATTTGGTTGTAAAAACTAAAAAACCTATCGTAATGGTTGGCGCGATGAGATCTGGCACTTCGCTAAGCGCAGATGGCCCGCTAAATATCTTTAACGGAGTAAATGTCGCAATCAACCCAAGCGCTCGCGAAAAAGGCGTAATGGTCGTAATGAACGACGAAATTCACGCTGCACGCGAAGTAACTAAAACGAACACAACTGCTGTTGATACATTTGCTTCACCAAACGCAGGCAAAATCGGCACCGTAAATTACGGAATCGTAAATTTCTATATGAATCCACTTCGCAAACACACAGTCGATAGCGTATTTAATATCAAAGATGTAAAAGAGCTTCCACGCGTTGATATTTTATTCGCTCACGCACAAGATGTCGCTGATTTCGTTGAAACTGCTGTTGCAAACGGCGCCAAAGGTATCGTGCTAGCTGGTATGGGTAATGGAAATCCTTTCCCAACCGTCGAAGCTGCACTTGCAAAAGCTAGCGAAGCTGGCGTTGTCGTAGTTCGCGCTTCTCGCACAGGTTCTGGCTCAACAAGCGTTGGCGCAGAGGTTGATGACGCAAAATACGGCTTTTTGACAAGCGACAACCTAAACGCTGCCAAAGCTAGGGTTTTACTACAACTTGCCCTTTCAAAAGGTCTAGACAAAGCGAAAATTGCCGAAATTTACGCTACTCATTAATAACTCTTGGGCGCAGATTTTGCGCCCTTTTTTAAATTTTACTCAATTTCAAATTTCACAAAATTTCGCCAAATTTAAATTTAATGTAAGAATTAACTAAATTTAGGTAAAATGCGCCTTTGGAATTTCTATTTTTAGGAGAAATAAATGAAACAAGAAGATATTAAGGAATTGATGACTTTCTTCGACGAAAAATCATCTCTGAGCAAGATTAAAATTAAAAACGACGATTTTGAAATCGAAATTAAAAAATTCGGCGCAGATATCGAAACCGGCGCAGCATGTGCCACACCTGCACCGCACGCCCCGGCTGCTGTGCCAGCTGTAAATGTTGTCGTAGGCGACTCTCACGCAGCTAGCAAGGCTAGTATGGATACTATCGATAGCCCTATGGTTGGCACTTTTTACAAGGCTGCAAGTCCGGGCGCAAACCCATTTGTAAGTGCTGGTCAAGTCGTGCATAAAGGCGATACTATCGGCATTATCGAAGCGATGAAGATTATGAACGAGGTCGAGGCTGAGTTTGATTGTCGTATCATCAAATCGCTAGTAGAGGACGGACAGCCAGTAGAATACGCTATGTCGCTATTTGAGGTTGAAAAGCTATGAAAGAGCTAAATAAAATTCTTATCGCAAACCGCGGTGAGATAGCACTTCGCGCACTTCGCACTATTCAGGAAATGGGCAAAAAGGCCATTGTCGTGCATTCAACAGCCGACCAGGACGCACTTTATGTCAAATACGCTGATGCTGCGATCTGCATAGGTGGGCCACGCTCAACCGATAGCTACCTAAATATCCCCGCAATCATCACAGCATGCGAGCTGACAGAAGCTGACGCTATTTTTCCAGGTTATGGTTTTTTGAGCGAAAATCAAAATTTCGTCGAAATTTGCGCTAAACACGGCATTAAATTTATTGGTCCAAGTGTTGAAGCTATGACACTAATGAGCGATAAAAGCAAGGCTAAGCAAGTAATGATGAGAGCCGGAATTCCAGTAGTGCCAGGATCAGATGGCGCGATTGCCGATGTCGAGGCTGCGCGCAAACTAGCCAAAGAAATCGGCTATCCTGTCATCATCAAAGCAGCTGCTGGTGGTGGCGGACGCGGTATGAGAGTGGTCGAGAGAGAAGAGGATTTAGAAAAGCTTTTTTGGTCGGCTGAGAGTGAGGCTATGAGCGCGTTTGGCGACGGGACAATGTATATGGAAAAATACATCACAAATCCGCGCCATATCGAGGTTCAAGTCATCGGCGACGAGCACGGAAATGTCCTACATGTGGGCGAGCGTGACTGCTCTATGCAACGCCGCCACCAAAAGCTAATCGAAGAGAGCCCAGCGGTGATACTCGACGAAGAAACCCGTGCCAAGCTCCTAGAAACAGCAGTTCGCGCGACTAAGGCGATTGGCTATGTCAGCGCAGGAACATTTGAGTTTTTATACGACAGCAAGGATAAGAAATTTTATTTCATCGAAATGAATACGCGCTTGCAGGTCGAGCATACAATCAGCGAAATGCGCTCAGGGCTTGATCTGATCGAGCAAATGATAAGGGTAGCCGAGGGTCATAAGCTCCCTAGCCAAGACGAGATTAAATTTAGCGGACATGCGATTGAGTGCAGAATCACAGCCGAAGATCCGAAAAGTTTCATGCCAAATCCGGGCAAAATCACTCGCTACATAGCACCTGGCGGACGCAATGTGCGTATGGATAGCCATGTGTATGAGGGATACAGCGTGCCAGCGTTTTACGATAGTATGATTGGCAAGCTCATCGTGCATGACAAAGACAGGCTTCGCGCGATTTCAAAAATGAAAATCGCACTATCCCAGCTCGTCATCGGCGGTATCAAATCGACCCGCGATTTCCACATCGCTATGATGAACAACCCTGATTTTATCAACAACGACTACGATACAAACTATCTTGCAAAGCATTAAAGCTTAGCTAAATTTTGGGGCAAAATTCGCTCCAAAATTTAGCGAATTTTCTCTAAGTTTTATTTACTTAAATTTTAAAAATTATGCAAAAAAATTTAACTAGATTTTTATAAATTTTATACTAATATAAAGTGTTTTATATTTAGCATTAAAATTCTTATTTTAAGGATTTTTTTCTATATAAAAATAAAATTTAAAGGGATAAATATGAGCAAAATTTTAAATTTTACACTTCTTAGCATAGTATGTGCTGGCTCACTGTGTGCTAAGCAGATTACCGACCAACTAGGTCGCAATGTCGAGATTAAAGACGAGGTTTCTAAAATCGTTGTTTTGCAACACCAAAGCTTAAATGTGCTAAACCAAATCGGTGCTATTGATAAGGTTGTAGGCGTGCTAGAAAGCTGGGAAAAACAGCTTGGCAAAAACTACGCAAGACTTGCCCCAAGTCTTAAAGAAATGCCAGTAGCTGGGGATTTAAAGCAGGTAAATTTCGAAAGTGTGCTAGCTTTAAAGCCAGATGTGGTAATCGTCACAAACTACCTTCCAAAAGAGCAAATCAATAAACTTGATGAGCTTAAAATTCCGGTTGTAGCAATGAGTTTTTTCAAAGGTGGTGAGGATAACGACAAGGTAAATCCGACCTTCGAAGATGATGAAAAAGCCTATAATGAGGGATTTTACGAAGGTGTGGAGCTTCTAGGAAACATCGCAAATAAAGAAAAAGAGGCTACCGAGCTGATAGAGTATATCAAAAACTCACAAGCCGAACTAAAAGCGAAAATGTCACAAATCGACACAAAAAATAGAGTAAAAATTTACATGGCAAATCCAGATTTAACCACCTACGGCAGTGGCAAATACACAGGTATAATGTTCGAGCGTGCAGGTGGTGAAAATGTTGCTAAAAAGGACATTAAAGGCTATAAACAAATCTCAGCAGAAAAGCTTTTGTCCTATAATCCAGATATAATTTTTGTCCAAGAACGCTACCCTGGGGTTCCAGATGAGCTTAAATCAAACCCTCTATTAAAGGAACTTAGCGCAATTAAAGAGGGCAAAATTTTCCTTATGCCAGAATATGTCAAAGCGTGGGGATATCCTACTCCTGAGGCTATGGCACTTGGCGAGGAGTGGCTTGCAAGGCTACTGTATCCGCAAAACTTCGAAAACAATTTTGATGAAAAGGTCGAAGATTATTATAAAAAATTCTACAAAACCTCGTATAAATGAGAATTTTCTTAATTATACTTTGGGCGTTTTTGGCGATTTTTTCGCTAGGGATTGGACAGTATAGCTTAGGCATTGGTGAAATTTTGAAAATTTTGCTAGGACGAGGCGATAGCGTCGCAAGTAGCGTGATTTTTACAATACGAATTCCTAGAATTTTGCTAGCTTCCCTTTGCGGAGGCACACTCGCCCTTGCTGGACTGTGCTTACAAAGCGTGTTTAAAAATCCACTAGTCGGTCCCAACATAATCGGAATAAGCACCGCTAGCGCCCTTGGTGGCGCACTTGCGATACTTTTTGGATTTGCAAGCACACTTTTGCCACTTTGTGCCTTTATTTTTGGCGTAATAGCACTTTTGTGCCTATTTTTCCTAGCAAAATTTGTCCGCAAAACCGACATTTTCTCGCTAATTTTAGCAGGCATTGTCATCAATGGCCTATTTTCTGCGCTAATTTCACTCACACAATATGTCGCAGATGATGAAAATATCTTGCCAAACATAATCTACTGGCTTCTTGGAAGCTTTGCGAGTGCAAACTACGATAAGCTAGTGTTATGCGCAGCCGTGTCGATACCTTGCATAATAATCTTAATCCTAATGCGATTTAGATTTAACCTTTTAAGCCTTGGCGATGCCGATTTAAAAGCACTTGGCGTAAATGTCGCCGCACTTCGCATTGGTATTTTAGTGCTTTGCACACTTTTAATCTCAGCCCAAGTTAGTGTCAGTGGAAATATCGGTTGGATAGGGCTCGTCATCCCGCATATCGCAAGGATAGTGTGTGGATCTGATAATATCCGCTCGCTTCCAGCTTGTTTTATACTAGGGGCGATTTTTATGCTTATAATCGATGATGCGTCAAGGGGAATTTTCCCAGCTGAAATTCCTATCTCAATACTAAGTGCGCTCATCGGAAGTCCGATTTTTGCAATACTTTTAAAAAGGAGCGTGGGTGGAAAATCTAGTTGAGATAAACAGCGGAGAATTTTGGTATGAGCGAGACAAAATTTTGTTTTCGGGACTAAATTTTACCGTGAAAAAAGGCGAAATTTTGGCTATTTTGGGCTTAAACGGGCAAGGTAAAAGCACACTTTTAAACTGTTTGATGAAAATTTTACCACTTCGGGCTGGAAGCGTTAGTCTAAATTCTACATTTTCATATCTACCACAAAATTTCGCCCTAAATTTTGATTTTAATGTCCTTGATATCGTGATTATGGGGAGAGTGCGAGAGATTTCGCTTTTTAGCAAACCAAGCCCAAATGACGCTAAAATCGCTCTTGAAGCCCTTGAAAATCTAGATATCGCAAACCTTGCAAAACAGAGCTTTAATAGCCTTAGTGGCGGACAGAAACAGCTTGTGCTTTTTGCTCGCTGTATCGCAAGCAAAAGCGAAATTTTGTTTTTAGATGAGCCTTTAAGCGCACTTGATTTAAAAAACCAAGATAAGGTCTTAACACTGATTTTTAAGCTTAAAAAGCGCTTTGATTTAAGCGTGATTTTCACCACGCACCAGCCCTCGCACGCCCTTGCGATATCGGATAAAACGCTAATTTTACAAAGCGATTTGAGCTACTCTTTTGGCGAAAGTAACGAAATTTTAAGCGAGCAAAATTTAACAAAACTCTATGAAATCGAAATAAAAAGGTTAAATTTCGCCAAATTCAGCGCAATAACGCAAATTTTCTCCGCGCAAAAGCAATAAAATTTACACAAAAGCAAAATTTAAATTACTTAAAATTCTCTGGATTACTTCGTCAATTTACTCCTCGAAATGTGAAGTTAAGCAAATTTTAACACTGACAAAACGGGCGAAATTTACTCCAAAACCTCGTCTAATCGCACGAACTCAAAGCCATTTTTAACCAAAATTTTAAGGCCCCCCACCACGCCTGCGCCACTTGGCTTTTCGGGGTGGTTTGCATGAGCGATGATGATGTCGCCGCCGCGCGCACTAGACACAGCGGTGCGCGCCCCTTCCGCGCTCATCGTAGCCCCTGCATCTCCTAGCACGCTAAATCCCACGGGCGCGTATCCCATATCATAAATCTGCGCCACGGCAAGCTCATCGTAATACGCCGTGCCTGAGCGGTAAAATTTCGGGCGCGCGCCAGTAAGCCTTGCGATTAATTCCGCGTTTCGCGCGATTTCATCGTATAGCTCGCCAGCATCCGCCGTGCCCTTTATGCCGTAAATGCTAGCCCCATTTAGCGAGGCTGGGGAGTGTGCGGTGCCGTGATTTTCGATTTCAAAATTTGGATTTTGGCGCAAACGCTCGAATTTTTGCGGGAATTTCTCTATCCAGCGCAAATTTACAAAAAATGTCGCTTTTAGGCTGTGTTTTTCTAAAAATTCCACGATTCTCTCGTCCAAATCGTCCGTTTTGCTTCCGCACAAATCGAGCGTGAGGGCGACTTGCTTTTTGTCAGTTTTGAAATTTTTAATTACACCCTGCAATTCCTCGCCCCAAAGTTTGGGCGTGGAGGCAGAGTATTTTTGCAAAATTTGCTCTTTGGTCAAATTTTCGCCCTGCGCGCCACACAAAACCCCCAAAGCGCAGATAAAAATTAAAAATTTTTTCATTGATTTCCCCTGTAAATTCGGCTAAATTTAAAAAGGGGCAAATTTTGAAATTCGTTAAAATTTCGAAATTTTACCCCAAATTTGCGCTTAAATTTTGTTTATTTTTGCGCCAAAATGTCGCCAAGCACCTTTGCGGCGTGGTCTTTGGCTTTGACAGATTTATAGACTTTTTCGATTTTGCCGTCTTTGCCGATTAGAAATGTCGAGCGCACGATCCCTAGATACTCGCGCCCGTAGTTTTTGCGCACTTGAAGCACGCCGTAAGCCTTGGCGACTTCGCGTTCGTGGTCGCTTAGTAGGATATGGCGTAGGCTTTGCTTGGCAATGAAACCTGCGTGTGATTTGGTGCTATCCGGGCTAATGCCGATAATCAGGGCGTCCTCGGCGATAAATTTATCCCAAAGCTCGCTAAATTCGCACGCCTCAGTGGTGCAACCAGGCGTATTATCCTTAGGATAAAAATACAAAACGACCCTTTTGCCGATAAAATCGCTTAGGCGAATTTGCACCCCGTCGGCGTTTTCTAGGGCGAAATTTGGCGCCATATCGCCCTTAGCAAGCGTGATTTTGCGCGCTAAATCCTCTGCGCTAAATGTAGTCTCAGCCATTTTGCGCCTTTTTTCGCATATCTGCGACGCTTTCGCCACCGAAATAGAAATTCTCAGCCTCGTCGTATTCGAATTTCACGACCACGCGACTTGGCACCTTGCCTAGGTTTTCGACCATTGTTTTGGTGATTTCGCCAGCGATTTTGTCTTGCAACTCCTTGCTTGGGGCTGGTTTGGTTAGGTGGATATTGATGATTGGCATTTTTACTCCTTTATAAAATAATCTCCGTCAAAACTGATTAGCGAATATTTTCGCTCATCACCTAGTGCGCCGACAAGCTCATTTATGCTTAGAAATGTCAGGCTGTCTGCGCCGATATACTCGCGCACCTCTTCGGTGCTTTTGTTTGCGCTGATTAGCTCGGCGTAGCTTGGTGTGTCTATGCCGTATCTATCTGGGTGCTTGATTTCTGGGCTTGCGATACACATGTGAATCTCCCTCGCCCCAGCGTGGCGCAGAAGCTCGACGATTTTTTTGCTCGTGGTTCCGCGCACGATACTATCGTCGATGACGACTATGCTTTTGTCTTTTAAAACCTCGCTCATAGGGTTTAGTTTGAGTTTGACCTTTAAATTTCGCATTTCTTGTGTCGGCTCGATAAAGGTGCGCCCCACATAGTGATTTCTCACAATCGCTAGCTCAAAAGGCACCTCGCTTGCAGCCGAGTATCCCAAAGCTGCTGGCACGCCACTATCTGGGACAGGGACGACAAAATCCGCCTTGATATTTTTGCATTTCCCAGCCAAAACTGCGCCTAGTTTTTTGCGGATATTATAGACATTTTTGCCCTCGACCGTGCTGTCTGGGCGGGCGAAATATATGTATTCAAACGCGCAAATTCTAGGATCAACCTCTTCGAAAATTTGAAGCGATTTTATCTCGTCTTTGCCCTCTTCGAAAATCACCATTTCGCCGGGCTTCACATCTCTGATAAACTCCGCTCCCACCAAATCAAAGGCGCATGTTTCGCTCGCTACGATATATCCGCCATCATTTAGTCTTCCGATACTAAGGGGCCTTACGCCGTGTGGATCGCGCAGGGCAAACATTTTGCTACGACTTAAAATCAGAAGCGAATACGCCCCAGCGCATTTTTTCACAGCCTCGATTATGCGGTTTTGCAATTTTTTTTCTTTGCTTCTAGCGATCAAATGCAAGATATTTTCTGTGTCCATATTTGACTGAAATATCGCTCCCTCGGCGATTAGCTCAGATCTAACGCTATCTTTGTTTATTAAATTTCCATTATGCACGATTGAAATTTCGCCTAGGGCGTATTTAGCAGAGATTGGTTGCGCGTCGTGGATACTCTCGTTGCCTGCTGTGGAGTAGCGATTGTGGCCGATTGCGCTATTTCCCTTTAAAATTTCAAGGGCTTGCGGGGTGAAAATTTTGGTTACTAGTCCTTGACCTTTTACCGTGTTTATATGGTGGTTGTGATTAGCACTTACTCCGCTTGCCTCTTGGCCTCGGTGCTGCATCGAAAACAGCCCATAAACCGCCGTTTTAGCCGCATTGGCTGAATTTATAACTCCTACTATCGCGCACATTTTAAAATCCTAAACAATCATTTATGCTATAAAGGCCATTTTTTTGTGTGGCAAGCCAAATTCCAGCCTTAATCGCGCCATTGGCGAAGGTTGCACGGCTCGTGGCGGTATGGTTTAGCTCGATATACTCGCCATCGTTGTAAAACCCTACCGTGTGGCGTCCGACGATATCGCCACCACGAAGTGCCATGACAGCGATTTCGTCTTTGCCCCGCTCTCCGATTAGTCCGTCTCTACCGCTAACTCGCACTTTTTTGATATCTAAATTTCGCGCATTTGCAGCAGTAGTGGCTAATGTCATTGCTGTGCCACTTGGGGCGTCTTTTTTGTGTTTGTGGTGCATTTCGACTATTTCGCAATCAAAATCGCGCAAAGCCTTGCTAGCTAGATTTACGAGCTTGTTTAGCACGGCTACGCCAAGGCTCATATTTGTCGCGTGAAAAACTGGCATTTTTTGCGCGCACTCTTTTAGTAGTGCTTCGCCCTCATCGCCTAGGGCAGTAGTGCCGATGACAAGGGGTTTTGGGTGAGTTTGGGCGAATTTTAATAAATTTATTGCCCCATCTCTAATGGTAAAATCAATCACCACATCGCAAGAATCAAAAAATTTCGCCAAATCGTCTGTGATTACGCATTTGGGGCTGTATGATAGCTCCTCGATAGTATAAATCGCGCTAACTTCCGCGTTTTCGTAGTTTTTCAGACACTCGTAAATCATACTTCCCATTCTACCGCTACCGCCGTGGATACCAATCCTAACCATTTTAACCCTTTCTGAATTTGTAAAAATTTGGCGTAGTATAGCCAAATTTAGCTTATTTCTGAATTCGTCGCGGATTATTTTATAGCGCAAAGAAATGCGAAGCATTTCCGAAAAATAAAACCAGCTAAATTTAGAAAAACGCAGTTTTTCTAAATTTAGCCACCTTGTAAAGCGTCGTCGGGGGTAGGGGGATTGTAAGGGGGAAGGGGCGCGACCTCGCAATTCAAGCCCCCTTCCCCCTTACGAGAAAAGCACGACGCAATCTAAAATTTAAAAAATAATTCAATGCTAAATTTAGGTTGAATTTTGAATTTAAATTTTTCTGGATTGCCACGCTCGTTATACTCGCTCGCAATGACAGCAAATTTACACACTTTAAATTTTATGCTCGTAGATTGCTTCGAATTTGCTATGCAAATTCTCGCAATGACACACCCGGCGTAAATTTTGTCCGCTATTGTCATTGCGAGGAAAGGCACAGCCTTGACGAAGCAATCTACGACTTTAAAATTTTTACCGCTAAATTTGCAAAATTTTAAATTTCACTTCTCTACGCCAAGGCCGACGCTGATGAAGCTATCTTGCTTCGCGCTGACATTTGCAGGCTTTTTAATCACGATTTGTGAGTCTGAGACGCCCAAATTTGCAAGCGCGCTTTGCACGGATTTAGCGCGCGCGTTAGCCAAATCCTCCAAGCGCGAGGTTGTGAATTTTTGCGCCTGTATGAGTTTTTCAAACCCCTCTTCGCCACCCTCTTTTATGCGGTGTTTCGCCCTTAGGCTCGCAATCGCAGCGTCAGATGAGAGATTTTCTTTTAGCATTACCCTGTCTATATTTTCGTTTAGCGTGACGAGCTTAAACGCCCTAGTATCGAGCTTCTCGTTATATGCTGGGGTTAGGGTGATTTTGATTTCTGGCTTTGATTTTGCAATCGTGGCAAGATTCTCGATTTTTTCGTTTTCGCTGATTAAAATCTCGCTACTAGCTGGCTCAAAGTCGATTCCATCGAGCGAGGCAGTATCGATTCCAGCGATTTTGCCCAAAAACCTAAACGGACTTAGCACGATATCGCCAAATAGCTTCGTCACAGCCCCCACGATAACGCCACCAAAGCTAAATTTCGGATCGTTTAGATTCCCGCTGATTGGCAGGCTGACATTGATTTGACCGTCGCTGTCTTTGAGAATCGAAATCGCTAAATCCAGCGGTAAATTCAGCGCGTCTTTGCTCTCAACTTTTTCGCCAAGCACGAGATTATCGAGGTTTATGTCGTTTGTGGCGTTTAGTTTGGAGGCGTTGATTTTATAATTTAGCTTTAAATTGCTCTTGCCACTTTTTATCTCATAGCCTACGAATTTCGCGCTGTATGGGGTGATATCACTGAGCGCGACATCTTTTAAAACCACGCTAATATCGCTTTTTTGCTCGGGCGCGAAAGGATAGGTCCTAAGAGCGATTTGCCCTAAGCCACTTTTGCCCACAAGGCCGTTAAATTTGAGGTTTGCTTGGGATTTGTCGCTGATTTTATCGATTGTAGTTTTGATTTTGGAGACCGTGATATTTAGTGGCATAAATAGCGTATCATCGATGAAATTAAACGAGCCGTTTTGCACGCTGAGATTTGCAATATTTACGCCAAAACCGCTTTTTTGCCCCCTGGCTTGGGCTTTTGGCGCAGATGTTTTGGAGGCTGGTTTGCTTGTGGATTTTGGCGAAGTTTTGGCTAGTTTGGCTAGGTTTATCTCGCCGTTTTTGGCGATATGGATTTTCGCGTAAGGGGCGTTTATGGCGATATTTTTGATATCGATTTTGCTCTCATTTAGGCTTAGTGCGCCCACTTTTGCGCTATTTATGCTAAAAATTTTCGCCCCTTTTGCGTCGTTTAGGGCTAAATTTTTGCCCGAAATTTCGGCATTTAGCGCGAATTTATCGCTAAATTTGAAATTTCCTTTTAAATTTGCGCTACCACTTGCGATTTTTGCGTTTAAAAACTGCTCCAAATACGGGTTTGCTTTGCGCAAATCAGGGTGAGCGACATCAAAATCAATGTCTAAATTTAGCGGATTTATGGTGATTTTCGAGGTCGCATTGGCGCTTATTTCGTCGCTTGCCACGCTTGCTTTGGCGCTAAAAGGGGCGCTAAAATTGCTAGATAGATTTTGCACGCTAGCGTCAATTTTAGCGAGGTTGTGGGTTATCTTTGGGGCTACGAAGCTCTCTGTGATTTTCGCGTGGCCGCCATTTAGCGCGATTTGCGCGATAGCAAAGCTAAATTTTGGCTCATTTTTGGCTGGTGAAATACTGCGCGCGGAGCCGTTATTTTCGCTATTTTGCGTGAAATTTCCCTCTGGGGCGAGTGTGTGTATCGCAGAGCGCAAATTTTGGCTAAATTTCGCATTTTCCGCCTTGCTAGGCGCGTAAGAAATCACGCTTAAATCGTTTATGCTTTTTGCGCCCTCTTCGCTAATCTCTGAGTTAAAAAACGGCGCGTCAATGCCGATTTTGTCGATATTTAGGGCAAGTTTATCTGGGGCAAAATTTAACTTTTGCACGCTTAAATTTTTAATTCCGCTAAATTTTTCGTTTTTATTGGCTAGGTCAAATTCGCCAAATTTTGCTAAATTTAGGGCTAAATTTGAGCCTTTTTCGTCCATTTGGAAGCTAAAATCATCTGCGCTTAAATTTGCCAAATCTATCTTGTCAAATTTCGCCAAGGCTAAATTTAGTGGCAAAATTTCGATTTTTGCGACTTTCGCCTCTGTTTTGGAGGCGTTGTTTTCGCCCCTGAAATTTGCGCTGATTTGCGAAATTTCGCCACCATTTGCGCTTAAATTTATTAGGCTATCGTTAAATTTGCACTCGCTTAAATTTATCTTGTCCAAATTCGCATTTAAGCCCAAATTTTCGCCCTCTAAGCCAAATTTTAAACCAAAATCAAAAGCCCTGAATTCGCCCAAACTCGCGTTATTTTCTGCGCTTAAAAACTCGCTATTTTTAAGCGCGATTTCACCAGCGCCCAAAGTGGCGGCTAAATTTCGGCCAAATTTGGCGTCAAAATCGATATTTGCAAGCGAAATTTGCTCTGATTTGATTAAATTTTGGCTAGCAAGCAGGGCAAGGTCATTTAGTGCGATTTTGCTTTTTTTCAAATTTAGCGCGATTTCCTCGTCCAAAATCACCTCATAAAGGGCATTTGCGCTGATTTTCCCGCCAAGAAGATCAAGCTCTTTTATGTCCAAAAACGATAGCCAAAAGGGATTGATTTTGAGATTTTCTACGCTTAAATTTCCCTCGATTTTAAGCGGATTTAGGCTGATTGAGCCTGAGTGAAAGATATTATCAAAAGTCTGCGAAGAGGCGTTAAAATCGTGGTTTCCGATAGAATTACTAGCCAAATTTAGGCCGGCGATTTCGTAGTTTAAGCTACCAAGCTCGATTTTAAAGGGTCTTTCTAGGCTCAAATCTTCGTAAAAAACCCCGCCGTTTTCGATTTTGAAATTATCCAGCTTGACATTTATGCTCGAATTTTCGTCTGTTTCTTCGCTCTCGCCCCCAGCATAAAGGCTTTCGAAATTAAACGAGCCGTTATTTTCGCGCGAAATACTGATTTTAGGGCTTTGCAGGCGCAGGGTTTGGATATCTATGGTTTTGTTAAACAGCTCGCCAAATTTCAGCTTGACATCGATTTTTTCGGCCGAAAATAGCGGTTTGAAAGTCGAAAGCGAGGGAGCTGTGATGTTTAGCTCGTAGGTGAAGGGGTTAAATTTCGCGCTTTTAACGCTGAAATTTGCCTCGTTTTCTAGGATTTTTGGAACTGCTTTTTCGATGAGAAGTGGCACGCCAAAAAAGCCAAAAAGCGTGTAAAACGCGCCAATCCCACAAATGCTATAAATAAATTTTTTCTTGTGTTTTGCTAAAAATTTTACCATTTTTGCGCCTATTGATTGTTAAATTTAATAATCTAAAATTATAGCAAATTAAATTAAAAGGCTGATTTTGTTAGTTCATATCTGTTGTGCGGTGGATTGTGATTATTTTTTGCGCAGGTTGGCGCGCGAGTGCGACGAGCCCTTGGTAGGGTATTTTTACGACCCAAACATACACCCTTACAGCGAGTATTTGCTGAGGTTGGAGGACGCAAAGAGCGTGTGCGAGGGACTTGGGATTAAATTTTACGCTGGGGAATATGATTATGAGGCGTGGCTTAGTGGTGCAAAAGGCCTTGAAAACGAGCCAGAAAAGGGCAGGCGCTGTGAGTTTTGCTTCGATTTTCGTATGCAAAACACCGCCTGTTTCGCGCGCAGTATTGGCGAGCAAAAAATCACCACGACGCTTTTAATGAGCCCCAAAAAATCGTACGCCCAGCTTGTAAATTCGCTAGAAAAAATCTGCAAAGAGCAAAATTTGGAGTTTGTCGCGCCTGATTTTCGCAAAAACGGCGGCACGAACGAGCAGTTTGCCCTAGCCAAAAAAGACAGCCTCTATCACCAAAACTACTGCGGCTGCATGTTTGCGCTACGCGCGCAGCGCACAGAGGGCGAAATTTACGAGCTTATGTCGCCAGTTGGCGGGGAAATACTGCCTGCTTCGATAGAAGAAAAGTTTAAAATTTATAAAAAAGTGGCGAAATTTAGGCGCGAAGGGGTGAAATTTGAGATTATCAGAGATGAGTTTTTAAACTACCGCCTGCTTAGGGCGTGGGTGAAATTCTCTGGGCAGATAAGCCCCTCGTTTATCTTGCATAACTCCCATTTTAGGCGCGAATTTGTCAAATTTAGCATAAATGAGAGTTGCGAGAAATTTTACTGCGATAAGGGCGAGATTAAAATTTTAAGCCTTAAATTTTTCAACGAAATTTTAAAAACAGATTTCAAAAACACAGCCGAAATTTTAAAAAATCCGCCAAGCCTGAAAAAACAAGAGCAAATTCGCGCGAAAATTTGCGGTGCGCGCTCGCTTTCGCCAATCATCGTCGTAGATGAAATTTACCCAGCCAAAGTGGAGATTTACGCGCTATCTCGGATATTTTTAGATGTTAGGGAAATTTTAGTAAAGTTAGGGTAAAATGGCAAGAATTTTTATCAAGGATACGAAATGATTGACATAACCGAAATCTTAAACATACTCCCGCACCGCTACCCGTTGCTTTTGATCGACAAAGTTACCGATATGGATATGGGAAAAACGATAATCGCTTACAAAAACATCACCTATGGCGAGCAAATTTTCCAAGGACATTTTCCTGGCCACCCGATTTATCCTGGCGTGATGATTATCGAGGGACTTGCCCAAGCTGGGGGAATTTTGGCGTTTAAATCTATGGAAGCTGAGGGCACAGATTTAAGCGATAAGGTTGTGTATTTTATGAGTATCGACAAAGCGAAATTTCGCAAACCAGTGCGCCCAGGTGATCGCTTAGAATACCGCTTAGAGGCGATTAAACACAGAGGCAGAATTTGGCAGTTAAAGGGCGAAGCGTATATCAAAGATGACGCAGGAGGCGATGTTTTGGCAGCCGAAGCTGAACTTCAAGCAATGGTAATGGATAAATAAAATGAGCAAAATTCATCACACCGCTATCGTAGAAGATGGCGCAGTTTTGGGCGATGATGTCATAATCGAGCCTTATGCGTTCATAAGCGCTCAGGCCAAAATTGGCTCTGGCACACTCATAAAGCAGGGCGCGCGCATCATCGGCGATACTACAATCGGCGAAAATTCTAAAATTTTCTCTTATGCGATTGTGGGCGATATCCCGCAAGATATCAGCTTTGAAGTAGGCGAAAAAACAGGCCTCATAATCGGCAAAAACGCCACAATCCACGAATTTTGCACCATTAGCTCTGGTTCGCACAAGGGAGATGGATTTACGCGCATTGGCGATAATATCTTTATGATGGCGTATTGCCATGTGGCGCATGATTGTATTTTAGGCGATAATATTATTTTGGCAAATTCAGCCACTTTGGCTGGGCATGTGCAAATGGGCGATTACGCAGTAATCGGCGGTCTAACCCCCGTGCATCAATTCGTCAAAATCGGCGAGAGTTGCATGATAGCAGGGGCTAGCGCGCTTGGACAAGACATAGTGCCGTTTTGTCTAGCGGAGGGAAACAGAGCCTATATCAGGGGGCTAAATTTAACAGGAATTCGCCGTAGATTTGACAGAGATACGGTCGAAATCATCAACAAAGCATATAAATTTTTGTTTAACCAAGGCGTGGGATTAAAAGAACAAGCCGAAATTTTGATAAACGAAACAGATAATGCGCATGTGAAAAAAATGTGCGATTTTATATTAAACACAAAACGCGGAATTCCGCTAGATAAGGGTAGAAATTAATGTCAGATAAATGTAGTTTTTGTGGTTCGAGCGAAAAGGACGGACTTACGATTTTCCCAAACGATAGTGGCACGGCTTCGATTTGTAGCTATTGTATAGATCAGGCTTATGCAGCACTTCATGGCGGGGAGGTCGCAAAAAAAAGCGAACGAATCGCAGGTGAGATAGATTTCGAGGCGATTAAACCAAAGGCTTTAATGGAGGTTTTGGATAGATATGTAATCGGCCAAGAAAGGGCAAAAAAGATTTTTAGTGTGGGTGTTTATAACCACTACAAACGAATTTTTCGCAAAGATGAGATAGAGGGCGACGATACTGAAATTTCAAAATCAAATATTTTGCTAATCGGTCCGACAGGAAGTGGAAAAACGCTTATGGCGCAGACTTTGGCTAGGTTTTTAGATGTGCCTATTGCAATCAGCGACGCTACAAGCCTAACAGAGGCTGGATATGTGGGCGAAGATGTCGAAAATATCCTAACTCGCCTGCTTCAAGCAGCCGGTGGCGATGTCGATAGGGCTCAGCGAGGAATTGTGTTTGTCGATGAGATTGATAAAATCGCTAGAATGAGCGAAAATCGCTCGATTACGCGTGATGTCAGTGGCGAGGGCGTGCAACAAGCGCTTCTTAAAATCATCGAAGGAAGTGTGGTAAATATCCCGCCAAAAGGTGGCA
Source organism: Campylobacter sp. VBCF_01 NA2 (assembly GCF_027797205.1). Classification (NCBI taxonomy): domain Bacteria; kingdom Pseudomonadati; phylum Campylobacterota; class Epsilonproteobacteria; order Campylobacterales; family Campylobacteraceae; genus Campylobacter; species Campylobacter sp. VBCF_01 NA2. Next base: position 1,401,577 of record NZ_CP115607.1, on the reverse strand, counting down.
GAAAACACCCTAATCAGGACTTTATTCAGATTGATACGACAAATATTTTATTCGTTTGCGGTGGAGCGTTTGATGGCATAAACGAGATTATCGGACGCAGAATCGGCAAAAATGTGCTTGGTTTTGGGCAAGAAAAACGAAGCAAAAAGGAAAACCAAAATTTGCTTGGCATGGTAGAGGCTGATGATTTGGTGCATTATGGGCTAATCCCTGAGCTTATCGGCAGACTTCATGTCATGGCGAGTTTAAACGAAATCGACGAGGCGGCAATGGTTAGAATTTTAACCGAGCCAAAAAATGCGATTTTAAAACAATACCAAAAACTTTTCGCAATCGACGGGGCAAATTTGAAATTTGACGATGAAGCTCTAAGCGAGGTAGCAAAACTTGCTATCAAGCGCAAAACTGGTGCTAGGGGACTTAGATCGATTATTGAAGAGATTATGATTGATATAATGTTTGACCTACCAGAGCTTAGTGGATATGATGTGATTATCTCAAAAGAGGTAGTCAGTGAGGGCGCAAAGCCGATATTAGTAAAACAAAATTTAACTGCATAGGGGAATAAATGTTACTTGATTCTTTATTAGGCTTATTTTCTAGTGATATGGGGATTGATCTTGGCACGGCAAACACGCTAGTTTTGCTCAAAGATAAAGGTATAATCATAAACGAACCAAGCGTCGTGGCGGTGCAAAACGAACGCTATGGCAAACAAAAAATCATAGCTGTGGGTGCAGAAGCCAAAGAGATGCTAGGTCGCACACCGGGCGATATAGAGGCTGTGCGCCCGATGAAAGACGGCGTTATCGCAGACTTTGATATGACTGAAAAGATGATTAGATATTTCATCGAAAAAACGCACAAAAGACGCTTTTTCGTAAGTCCTAGGATTATCATCTCTGTGCCTTATGGTCTAACGCAAGTCGAGCGCAAGGCCGTGAGAGAAAGCGCGATGATAGCAGGTGCGCGCGAGGTTTATCTAATCGAAGAACCAATGGCGGCAGCGATTGGCGCAGGGCTTCCAGTAGCCGAGGCGAAAGGCTCACTAGTCGTAGATATCGGTGGTGGCACGACAGAGATTGGTGTGATTTCACTAGGGGGCATTATAAATGCAAAATCAGTGCGCGTAGCAGGCGATAAAATCGACGCTAGCATTGTAAATTATGTCAAAGAAAAATACAGCCTTCTTATCTCAGAGCGTGCAGCCGAAGAGATCAAAATCAAAATCGGCACCGCAATCCAACAACCAAAAGATTTAACCTACACGGTCAAAGGCAAGGACCAAATCAGTGGGCTTTTAAGCTCGGTTGATTTAACTAGCGAAGATGTCAGAGAGGCGATAAAAGACTCAATCCGCGAAATCGCTGACGCGCTAAAATTTGTGCTTGAAAGTATCCAGCCAGAAGTCGCAGCCGATATCGTAGAAAACGGCGTGGTTTTAACTGGCGGAGGCGCGCTAATTAGAGGGCTAGATAAATATCTAAGCGAGGCTGTGAAACTGCCTGTATTCGTAGCAGATGAACCGCTTCTTTGCGTTGCAAACGGCACTGGCAAAGCCCTAGAAGAGATCAAATCGCTAAAACAAGCAGCAAATGACTAATGTAAAGTTTCTACTCATCGCTGTGGTATTGGTGGCTACTTCGCTTATTTTTGGATCGCAAATTCATGGTAAATTTATCGGTCTTAGCGGAGGAGCTATCGATACTTACAAAGATATTACGAGCTTTATAAAAAACAAAATTTCAAAACATATCGATCAAGCAAACACTATCGAAGCCCTGCGCGCCGAAAACGAGGAGTTGAAAAAATCCGCCATGCTTCTTGGCACCTTTGCGGGAGAGTTAAATAAAATTCTGCTTGATAAAAACAGCTCCGCTTATGAACCGCGCGTCGAGCTTGTTAGGACGCTAAGTTACGCTAGTTTGAACGATTACAACAAATTTTGGATAAATTTTAAAAATTTCAATCCAGATAAAGTCTATGGTCTCATTAGCGAGGGCAAAACCGTAGGAATCGTCGTAAATCGCGATAACAAACCCCTAGCCATACTCCAAAAAGATGAAAAAAGCAATTTTTCTGTCTCAATCGGCGAGAGCCAAATTCCAGGCGTTGCAAACGGCGAGGGAAATGCTTTGGTGGTGAAATTTATCCCGCAATGGCTAGATCCAAAAGTCGGCGATGAGGTTTATACGAGCGGAAAGGACGAGATATTTTTCGAGGGTGTGCCTGTGGGGCGGGTCAAATCAGTTCAGAGTGGTAAATTATACAAAAGCGCTGTCATAGAGCCATACGCAAATCCAAATATGCCAACGTTTTTGTATGTCGTTACAAAGGAAAGATAATGCCAAAAAGAGAAGATGTAAAGACGATATTGCTTATCGGAAGCGGTCCTATCGTCATCGGTCAAGCGTGTGAATTTGATTATAGTGGCACACAAGCTGCTAAGACTTTGAAAAATTTGGGCTATCGCGTAGTTTTGATAAATTCAAACCCAGCTACGATTATGACAGACCCTGATTTTGCAGATGCGACCTATGTCGAGCCAATCACAAAAGAGAGCATTTTGCGAATTATCAAAAAAGAGGGTGTCGATGCGATACTGCCTACTATGGGCGGTCAGGTTGCGCTAAATGTCGCAATGGAAGTCTATGAAAGTGGCGAGTTAGGCGATGTGAAATTTCTAGGCGCTAAACCAGAAGCGATTAAAAAGGGCGAAGACCGCGTGGCTTTTAAAGAAGCTATGATTAAAATCGGTATGGATTTGCCAAAGTCAAAATACGCCTACACTATGGAAGAAGCTCATCAAGCAGCCGAAGAAATCGGCTTTCCGCTCATTATCCGCGCTAGTTATACGCTAGGCGGGGCTGGTTCAGGTGTAGCGTATAATATCGACGAATTTAAAGAAATCGCACAAAACGGCATTGATATCAGCCCAATCCATGAAATTTTGATTGAAGAGAGTTTGCTTGGCTGGAAAGAGTATGAAATGGAAGTTATCAGAGATAATAAAGATAACTGCATAATCGTCTGCTCTATCGAAAACCTTGATCCTATGGGCGTGCATACGGGCGATAGCATTACGATTGCGCCAGCTTTGACGCTCACGGATAAAGAGTACCAACGAATGCGTGATGCAAGTTTTGCGATTTTGCGTGAGATTGGCGTCGATACGGGTGGTAGCAATGTACAATTTGCCATAAATCCAAATACCGGTCGCATGATAGTAATCGAAATGAATCCGCGTGTCAGCCGTAGCTCAGCCCTAGCTAGCAAGGCCACAGGCTACCCGATAGCCAAAGTCGCTACCATGCTAGCTGTGGGATTTAGCCTAGATGAAATCAAAAACGATATTACAGGCACGCCTGCGAGTTTTGAGCCTGTGATTGATTATATCGTCACAAAAATCCCTCGCTTTGCCTTTGAGAAATTCCCGGGCGCGAACCCGCACCTTGGCACTGCGATGAAGAGTATCGGCGAGGTAATGGCGATTGGGCGCACATTTAAAGAGAGTATCCAAAAGGCACTTTGCTCAATGGAGAAAAGCTACTATGGCTTTATCGAGTTAAATTTAAGCAAAGATGATTTGATTTTTGGGCTTAGAAACGCAGGACAGGATAGAATTTTGTATGTCGCGCAAGCTTTTCGCGAGGGATTTAGTGTAGATGAAGTCTTTGAATTTAGCAAAATCGATCCGTGGTTTTTGCGCGAAATTCACGAAATCGTCGAATTTGAAGTCAAAATCGACATGGATATCCTAAATGCTCCAAATTTGCTTCGCAAAGCCAAAACTATGGGCTTTTCGGACAAAATGATTGCACATTTGATCAACAAAGTCGATAATCTAGGCCTTACGCAAAACGATATTTTCTTTGCGCGCGCAAAACACGGCATAAATTTAGAGTATAACGAAGTCGATACCTGCGCAGGCGAATTTAAGGCTCTCACGCCGTATTTGTATTCTAGCACAAATATCACGCCAAACCTGCCAACCAGAACGCCGCAAAACGCCAAAAAAGTCCTAATCATCGGCGGTGGCCCAAACCGCATAGGGCAGGGCATAGAGTTTGATTATTGTTGTGTGCATGCAAGTTACGCGCTAAAAGACCTTGGCATAAAGAGCATTATGTATAACTGCAACCCAGAAACGGTTTCTACTGATTATGATACGAGCGATATTTTGTATTTTGAGCCGATTGATTTCGAGCATGTTCGCACCGTAATCGAGACAGAAAAGCCAGAGGGCGTAATCGTGCATTTTGGCGGACAAACTCCGCTTAAATTTGCCAAACGCCTAAACGCAATCGGAGCCAAGATTATCGGCACGAGCGCGCGCACGATTGATATCGCAGAAGACCGCAAGAAATTTAGCGAATTTATCACTAAAATCGGCGTAAAACAGCCTAAAAACGACACAGCCATTAGCGAAGCCGAAGCAATCGAAAAAGCCGCGATTATCGGCTATCCGGTCCTTGTGCGCCCTAGCTATGTGCTTGGCGGACGGGCTATGAGAAGAGTGCATAATGTCGATGAGCTAAAAGAGTATATGAGCGAGGCCGTGAGCGTGAGCTACCACTCGCCGGTATTATTAGATAAATTTTTGCTTGATGCAACTGAGCTTGATGTCGATGCTATAAGCGATGGCAAAGATGTCTATATCGGCGCTATAATGGAGCATATCGAAGAGGCTGGAATCCACTCAGGAGACAGTGCTAGCATACTGCCTCCAATGAGCCTAAGCGATGAGATGATTGATAAAATCAACGAAACCACAAAACAAATCGCGCTAAATTTGGGCGTCGTGGGGCTTATGAATATTCAGTTTGCGATTTTTGAGGACGAGCTTTATATGATTGAGGTCAATCCGAGAGCTTCTAGAACCGTGCCGTTTGTGAGCAAAGCAACTGGAATTTCAATGGCCAAAGTCGCCACTCGCGTAATGTGGCAAGGAAATTTGCGCGAGGCGCTTAAATTTTACGATAAATTTGGCGTTTTGTGCGAGGAGAAGGGCATTTTAAAACCGCGCGTGAGTGGCAGAGTATGTGTCAAAGAGAGCGTATTTCCGTTTAATAAACTCCCAGGCTGCGACATCGCGCTAGGGCCTGAGATGAAAAGCACGGGCGAGGTTATGGGTATTAGCGAGAATTTCGCAAAAAGCTTTGCCAAAAGCCAAATTTCAGCCAGCAATGTCTTGCCAAGCAAGGGCGCTGTGTTTATGAGCTTGACTGATCGCGACAAAGAAAAAGGGGTAAGCCTAGCTAAGACTTTGGTTGAAACAGGATTTAGTTTGATTGCCACTGGCGGGACTTGCAAGGCGCTAAAAGAGGCGGGGTTAGAGTGCGAGTTCGTCTATAAAATTTCAGAAGGTCGCCCAAATATCGAAGATAAGCTAAAAAATGGCGAAATCGCCCTTGTCATCAACACCAGCGACACTAAATCAAGCTCGTCAGATACATTTAAAATCCGCCAAGCTGTGGTGAGATTTAAACTGCCGTATTTTACGAATATCAAGGCCGCGCTCGCTGCTACTATGTCAGTGTGTGCGGTTCAAGATGGAAGCGCACTAGAAGTGAAAAGCTTGCAAGAGTATTTAGCAAATAAATAATTCTTAAATTTGGCAAATTTGCGTTAAATTTAGCGTGAATTTGCCTTTTAAATTTGTGGATTAGGAATATATTTATGTTGGACGAAATAATCTATTTTTTTAGAAAACGACCATCGTTTTTCTGGTCATTTATAGTGGTTTTTGCCGTTTTATATGGATTTTTATTGTGGTTGTATTTTTTAAAACATACAAATTTATACAAAGATATATTTTTGGTGCTTTTAGGGCTTTGTGGTTTTTGGGTAATTTTGTTTGTTATAAGTTTTAAAAAGACAAGGCAAGAGTATAAAATAGAGAGAGAAAAAGAGAAATTCGAGCTTTTTCGCGAGGAAATAGTGCGCAAATACGACCTTAGCAAAGATGCAAATATATTTAAAAAAATAGAAATTATTTCTATTTTGGTAAATGATAAATTTTCAAGCACAAGCCTAGCAAGTATAAAAATCATAAATCTTATAAATCAAACATTAAGTGTTTATATAAAAAATTTAAATACCAATGCCAAACTCAAACAGAGTCTGGCTAGTTCAAATTCTATAAATAAAATGCACCTTGTTCAGCAAATTCACAAAAATAGCGAAAACAACGCTTCGCTTATGGATTGTTTGGATAAATATATCGATGAACTGAGTGGCAATAATAAAAACGAAAAAGAGAGTGCTTTTGCTGAATTTGAGTTAGAGCGAACTCTAAAACTTATAAAACAACTAAACAAAGGATAAGATATGACTACGGATTTGATTGTAAATACGATAAAAAATAGTGAGGTAAATTTGGCTAATGCTGTTTTTAAAGATGAAATCAATCAAAGCGATAAAGAGAAAATCAATGAAAAAGCAATGGAGCTTTTAGCGTTTTTATCTGGTAAGGATAGTGCGCAAATAAGAGAAATTTTGGAGAGCATTACCATAGCCGATACCCAAAAATTAGAAAATTCATCATCGCTTTTAAGCGTGAAAATCTCGCAACTTCAAAGCATAGAAAGCGACAAATCGCACAGCATAAGCAAGTCGCTAATAAAGCTAAATGATGAATTATCTGCGATTAATCCTTATAAATTTAATTTTACGCCTAGCAAAATTTTATCTTTTTTACCGTTTGTAGGAAAGCCGATAAATGCGTATTTGAAAAAATTTAAAACAGCAAAAGCTACGATAGATGAAACGCTTTCGCATTTGGAAGAGGGACAAAAACTTCTAAGAGAAGATAATGCTGTTTTGGACTATGAAAAAGAGTTTTATAAACAAAGTGCTATATCTTTGCAAAAAAAGGCGATTGTTTTTGAGCAGTTAGTTCGCGCGATAGAGCAAAATTTAGCAAAATTTCCGCCAGAGGATAAGAAATTTTACGAAAATAATCTGCTTTTAAATTTAAATAAAAAAATTAGAAGCATTTATGAAATTTTGGCTGTTACAAGGCAAGGGTTTTTATCAAGCGACCAGATTGCAAACACAAACTACGAACTAATCGATAATATCTCAAATGTCAAAATCGTAACCAAAAGAGCCCTAGAAATTGGCGTTGCAATGGCTGTGAGTTTGGAAAATCAAAAAAATGTCATGCAGGCGGTGGAAAAAACAAAATCCCTAGCCGATGAAATAATTTTGCAAAATGCAAAAAAAATGAACGAACAAAGTGATGAAATTTTTGCAATGTCATCAAAAGGAACGCTAAATTTGGAAAATTTAAAAGAGGCGTTTAGTCAAATCGATGAAGCTTTGAATAAAATGGATACCCTAAAAGAGCAATCTTTGAAAAATTTAAAAACCGAGCTTGAAAATTTAAAAGAAATCACAGATAAATTAGATGAAAAAGTAAAAGCAAATCAAAAAATAGAAAAATTTAAATCTGAAATTTCGTTGGAATTTTAAAATGAGAGATAAAAATATAAAGTTAAAGAAAAAGCTTTTTAGAATTCTTATAACAATAATTGTAGTTTTGCCATTTGCGTTTGTTTATATCAAACATGAGAACTCGCAACCAAAAGAGTCAAAAGATACGACCATAAAGCAGGTTGAACTCCCGCGCCCGCAAGCTCAACCTAGCCCGCGCCCACAGGTCCAACCAGAGCCAAAACCAGCACCACAAAGCACTCCAAAACCTCGAATTGTAGGCGACGAAAACGAGATATTTTTTTATAAGTCAGATTTTGCAAATAATGTTGTTGATGTTTTTGCTGATGCAAGAAGATTAAAGTTATCGCACGATGGTAAAAGGCTTTTTTCGTATGGGATAAACCGAGATGGATTTATGATTATAGATGTTAGCAATCCTAAGAAAATTGCTCCAATCGGAATTTACAAATATCCAAAAGCAAGATATTTTGTCAATAATATAGATATTGCTGAGAGTAGGGACGGAAAAAGACTATATGTCGCCGATCCACATAATGGAATTTTGTATTTTGATATCAGTAACCCTGCTCACATTACGCTTATTTCTGCTTTGCCATTAGAGGTTCCGCTTAAAATTAAGCTAAGCCGTGATGATAAAATTGCTTTTGCTAAGACGACAAAAGGTTTTTTTACGATTGATATTTCTGGGTCAGAAATGAAAATATTAGACGAGTTTGTTAGCGATACTAGCGATAGTGATAATGAAGAACAGCTGGGTGCCATACGCCCAAGAGGGGATTTTGATTTTCTTTCAGAAAATGAAATTTTGTTTATAAATTTCAATGAAATGCATATTTTTGATGTTAGCGATCCAAAAAATATTAAATCTAAATATCGCAGTTATGATTTTAATTGGATTCAGGGTGGAAAATATCAAATGATGCATGATTTTAAGATTGCGAAAAACAATACAAGGCTTTACACTTCCACAATGGAAGGTTTTAGGATTTATGATATCAGCGATATAAAAAATATAAAATTTCTAGGCGAATACTTATCTAATGGAAATTTGACAGCAAGGACTATGACGATAGATGAAAATGCAAATTTAGCTTACCTTGGCTGGGATTCTAAAACAGAAGAGGGCAAATTTGCTAGAATTGAGATTGTGGATTTATCATACGAGCTAGATCCTATGCTGATTAAAAGCTATAATATGCCAGAAAGCCACGATCTTTTTGCCGTGCCTTCACAAGATAAAAAATATCTATTTTTACAAGCAGAGCCCGGTTCCGGTGGATATGGAGATTATGTAAGTGTTGTTGAAAAATAGCAATGATCCAAATATATTTTTTTTGTACAAATTTGGTGTTATCGCTTTTGCGGTAATTTGTGTTGTAACAATCTATTTTTCTAAGCTTCAAACACAGCAAAATGTGCAAAGCCAAAATAATGAAATTAGTGTGCCGGTGCAAAATCAATCGCAAAATCAAATAACTACTCAAAACGAAACAAAAACGCAAAAGCCTAGTTTTGATGAACCACAAGCCAAAATTAGCTCTTATGAAAACACAATGCAAACCGCTATCTGGGAGCTTCCTAGTGCTAAACTTAGAATTTATGATAATTTTCAGTTTATGCAACCAAACGATGAGGGATATTTGTTTGCTGCGAAATTGGACAATTCAGGTGGAAGGATTATACAAACTGATTTTAATGGTAAAATTTCGTGGGAAAAAAATATAAATTTTACCGATTTAAGGGACGGAATAGAGACCATGCAAAGCTACATAGTAGCCCGTAATGTAATACTAGACAAACAATCTCATCGCATAATGCAACGCGTAGAAAAAGATAAAATTTTTGACGAAACAGCTAGCTTTGGGGAAAATTTCGTAGCCTCGGATAAGCATAATAATTTATATTTTTTGGATAGAAATTTAAACGAAATTTGGACTAAATCCATTAAAACTGATTTAAAAACTAATTCCACACAATACTATTATAATTCAGACGGAAGCCTTAAAGATACGAAGACTACGAGCAAAACAAGGGCAGTTTGTGAGCAAATTTTAAAAACCAAAGATAATAAAATTTTGGTTTCGGTTGCTGGACAAGGGTTACTCAAATATGATTTAAATGGAAATCTCATTAAAAAGCAAAGTCTTAGCGATTGGGAGTATGTGAAAATAATCCAAAATGATGACGGATCGCTTTTTGCGTTAAAAACAAAAAAGGAAAATGGATTTTTTTATGATGGCATAGCAAATGTAACGAAATTTGATAGCGATTTAAATGAAATTTGGAGTAAAAATTTGCATAGAGAAAATGGCGATAATTTTGTGCGCTATTTGCTAAGTAATTACAAAAATGGGTTTTTGCTCGTGGTTTCGCAAAGTAATAAAAAGAAATTGGAAACATGGATTAAATTTGTAGAATTTGATGAAAATGGCAATAAAATAGATGAAAATTTCATTGACGCTTATCCAGAGAATACTAGTTTATATTTTGCCGAAACGATGCGCGATAAGAGCGTTTTGATCGGTGGCGGGGTTTTATATGAGCAATACAGCCCGCCTATTTTAATCAATGGGCGATTGGAAAAATTTTCAGACGATATTCTTACGAGTGGAATATTTATTAAAATTTCAGCTGATTTACCACTAAGCAAACAACAAATTCGTGAATTCGATGAAGAATTTTTAAGAAAATGAAATTCGAGGGTCAAATTTTTGGCATTTTCATAACCTTTCTTGGTGGGGTTTTGTGGGGATTTAGCGGGGTTTGCGGTCAGTATCTCTTCGAAATAAAGGGTGTGAGCGCAAACTGGCTTGTCCCGCTTCGCCTGCTTTGTGCTGGGGGAGTTTTGGTGATTTATTGCGTCTTTTCGTTGCGAGATAGGCGAGTTTTTGCGCCGATTTTGGACGCGAATTTGAGGGCGCAATTTTTGGCGTTTTCGATTTTGGGCTTAATGCTGACGCAATATTTTTACTTTTATTCTATCGAGCTTTCAAACGCCGCTGTTGCCACCGTGATCCAATACACCGCGCCCGCGATGATTTTGGCGATTGTGTGTATCACGGAGGCGCGACTACCTAAAATCAATGAGTTTATTTCGCTGATTTTGGCGATTTTAGGCGTTGTGATTTTGGCTACGCATGGGGATTTGGGCTCGCTTGTAATCAGCCAAAAAGCGCTTATTTTTTGTCTGCTTAGCGCAGCTTGCGTTTGCGTGTATAATCTCGCGCCCAAAAAACTAAACCAAAAATACCCCGTCGTGCTAAATTTAGGTTGGGGCATGGTGCTTGGCGGAGTGGTTTTAGGCGGGGTTTTGGGCGTGTGGAATTTAGCTGGCGTTAGCGATTTAAGCGGTGTTTTGGCGTTTTTGGGCGTGGTGTTTTTCGGCACGGTTTTGGCATTTAGCTTTTATATGGTTGGGGTGAAATTAATCGGTGCGCCAAAAGCAAGCCTAATCGCCGCGATTGAGCCAGTTAGCGCAGCCTTTTTTGCGCATTTTTGGCTAGGGACAAAATTTGTGTTTTTGGATTTCGTAGGATTTGTGCTGATACTTTCGTGTATATTTTTATTAGCGAAAAAGGGCTAAATTTAGCCAAATTTGATAATTTGAAAGCTTTAAAAATTAAAATTTGAAAATCAAAAAGAGACCATAAGGTATCTTAAAATCATTGAAGATCTTGGGTGATTTGGGCCAACCAAGCCTTTATGCGACCTTCTGTGAGGGCGCTTTGGTTGTCGTTATCGAGGGCAAGGCCTACGAATTTTCCGTCTTTTATGGCTTTGCTTGCGCTAAATTCATAACCCTCAGTCGGCACCGCGCCTATGATTTTTGCGCCAGCGGTTTTAAATCTGGCATACAATTCCGCCATTGCGTTGCAGTATGCGCCAGAATAGCTCGAACTATCGCCCATGCCAAAAATCGCTACCGTTTTGCCAGCTATATTAATTGCGAGCGAATCAAAATCAAAGCTCGCCCAATCGTCTTGGAGTTCGCCATCGTTCCAAGTAGAGCTTCCCACGATGAGCGCGGTGTAGTTTGCGAGGTCCGCTGGCGTGATATCTGCTACATTTTTGATTTCATTTACAATGCCTAAATTTTCGCTTATGAGTTTTGCGGCTGCTTCTGTGTTTCCCATCGAGCTACCGTAGATAATGCCTATCATTTAAAATCCTTTATAAGCTAAATTTCGAGGGTCTATATTACTAATTTTGCTATGAATTTATACTTAAATTTGGTGATTAATTCGCATACAAATCGCGCAAAAATGCAAAATTCTGATTTTGCTAAAAGTGCGCTAAAATCGCGGTTTGGTTAAATTTAGCAAATTTTAAAAGGGCTAAATTTGGGAATTTGTAAAAAGCTAAATTTCACCCAAAATTTCAGCGAGAAATTTGGGCGAAATTTTAGATTAATCGTTTTTGTCTTTATCGCAACAAAATGTATTTTTTAGCCCGAAAATTTTACAATACTCGCAAAATACACAGCTCACGCTTCGTTTTGCGCACACAAGCGGGATATTGCGCTTTTTGACTTCGCTTTTTATTTTTTTCATCGTGTTGTGGTTTAAAAAACTAGTTAGCATTACCACGCAGTCGGTGTTTTGCGGGATTGGTTTGCGATTGACGCGGTTTTCGTTGCGTGCGTCCCAATGCTCGATATGCGTCGCGCCAAGATTGTGCAAAACGACCTTTATTGGAGTGATTTCATCTGCGCCTATTACTAAAACACTCATTTTATCCCCTTTTGTTTTGATATTGGTTATTATAACACAAAAAATTTAAAACTTTCTGATAATGGATATAAAAATCTCAGAATTTTTATAAATTTAAAAAGGCTAAATTTGGGGAAATTTGAAGAGATAAAGAAAAAGGTTGCGGTAAATTTACCGCAACCTGCGAGATTAAATCTCGTCTGAATAATCAGAATTTGCTAAGCGTTTTAGCTGTCTGTATCGTTTTTGAGAGTCTTGTTTGTTTTTAGCATAAAGCTCGTCAGCGTGCTCTGGGTTGTTTTTCCTTAGAGCGTTGTAGCGAACTTCGTTCATCAAAAAGCTCTCGTATAGATCCCAATCAGGCTCTTTTGAGCTGATTTTTAGTGGGTTTTGACCAGCGTCTGCTAAGCGTGGATCGAAGGTATAAGTTGGCCAGTAACCGCATTTTGTCGCAAGCTCAGCTTGTGTGCCAGAGTGGTTTAGACCGCCTTTGATACCATGAGCGATACAAGGGCAGTAGCAAATGATGAGTGATGGACCATCATAAGCCTCTGCTTCCAAAATCGCTTTGATTGTAGCAGCTTGGCTAGCGTTTGAGTTGATTTGAGCTACGAAAATATTTCCGTAAGTCATAGCGATTTGTCCCAAATCTTTCTTTTGAACTGGTTTTCCGCCAGCTGTGAATTGAGCGATAGAACCGCGGCGGCTAGCTTTTGAGCTTTGGCCACCTGTGTTTGAATAAACCTCAGTGTTTAGAACCAAAACATTTACATTTTCGCCACTAGCTAAAACATGATCAAGTCCGCCGTATCCGATATCATAACCCCAGCCGTCGCCACCGATAATCCATTGTGATTTTTTGCTTAGGTAAGATTTTCTCTCTAAAATTTCGCTAACGCCCTTAACGCCTTTGTTTTGCTCTAAGATTGGGATTAGTTTGTCTGTAACTTCGCGAGATTTTACAGTGTCGTTGCGATTTTCAATCCAGTCATTATATAGAGCTTTTAGCGCGTTTGGAGCTTCGTCCATTGTATTTAGCATAACATCTTCGATTTTATGGCGAATTGTCTCAGTTGCTACCTTCATACCAAGGCCGAATTCTGCGTTGTCCTCGAATAGTGAGTTTGCCCATGCGACACCGCGTCCGTTTGCGTCTTTGCGGTATGGAGTCGAAGGAGCAGAACCGCCGTAGATCGAACTACATCCTGTCGCATTTGCTACAATCATGTGATCGCCGAATAATCTTGTTACAAGTGTGATGTATGGAGTCTCACCGCAACCTGGGCATGCGCCGTGGAATTCGAAATATGGTCTAGCAAAACCTACATTTTTGACATTGTTTTTCGGTGCCAAATCATCTTTATAGCGAATATTTTCGAATAAATAATCAGCGCTTGTTTGCTCGCCTTTATCCATTTCTTCACCAAGCGGAACCATAACCAAAGATTTCTCTTTGCTTGGGCAGTTTTCAGCACACAATGCACAACCGGTGCAATCTAGCGGGCTTACTTGAATTTTATATTTCATACCTGCAAAATCTTTGCCTTTTGCGTCAAGTAGGTGCTCTTTTGTGTATTGTGGAGCGTTTGCTACATCGTTTTCATCTAGCAAGAACGGTCTGATTACAGCGTGTGGGCAAACGAACGCGCATTGGTTACATTGGATACAATTTTCTTCGATCCATTTTGGTACAAGCACGCCTACACCGCGTTTTTCGTATTTTGTAGTGCCTGCTTCAAAAGAGCCGTCTTCGTGTCCGATAAATGCTGATACTGGTAAATCGTTACCGCGCGCTGCATTTACAGGTTTTACGATTTTTTCGACGAATTCTGTGCCTTTGTATCCTACGCTATCAGTTTTTACTTCGTCTTTCAAATTTGCCCATGCAGGATCTACTGGGACTTGGACTAAGCCGTCAGCGCCCTTATCAATCGCGTCATAGTTCATTTGCACGATTGCGTCGCCTTTTTTAGCGTATGATTTGTATGCAAATTCCTTCATATATTTTTGAGCTTCTTCAAACGGAATAATTTTTGCTAGTTTGAAAAACGCTGATTGCATAATGGTATTTGTGCGGTTGCCTAGTCCGATTTCGTGGGCTAGTTTAGTAGCGTTTAAAATGTAGAATTTAACATTTTTTTGCGCTAGGATTCTTTTTACTTTGTTTGGTATTTTTTTGATAGTTTCCTCTGCGTCCCAGATTGAGTTCAAAAGGAAAGTTCCGCCATCTTTGATACCGTCGATTACATCGTAAATTTCAAGATACGCTGCTACTGAACAGGCTACGAAATTTGGATTTGAAACTAGGTAAGTTGAGCGGATTGGTTTTTTACCAAATCTTAGGTGTGAGCGTGTGTAACCGCCTGATTTTTTGCTATCGTAAGCGAAATATGCTTGCGCATAAAGATCTGTTTTATCGCCGATAATTTTGATTGAGTTTTTGTTCGCACCGACTGTGCCGTCTGCGCCAAGTCCGTAGAAAAGACACTCGATTTCATCTGCTTCGCCAAGAGAAATTTTCTCGCCGACTTTTAGTGATAGGAAGGTGACATCATCTTCGATACCCACAGTAAAGCCATTTTTTGGTTGGTCTGATTTTAGGTTGTCAAATACAGCAATCATTTGAGCCGGATCGACATCTTTTGAGCTTAGGCCATAGCGTCCGCCGATGATTAGTGGAGCTTTTTTGCTACCATAAAATGCTGATTTGATATCTAGGTATAGTGGCTCGCCGATACTTCCTGGCTCTTTTGTTCTATCTAAAACGCAAATTCTCTCTACTGATTCTGGTAAAACAGCAAATAGGTGTTTGACGCTAAATGGTCTGTAAAGATGAACTTTGATAATACCTACTTTTTCGCCTTTTGAATTTAGATAATCAACTACCTCTTCAAGAGTTTGATTTACTGAACCCATTGCGACTATGACTCTTGTAGCGTCTTTTGCGCCATAGTAAGTGAAAGGCTTATACTCTCTGCCTGTGATTTTTGAAATTTTTTCCATATAATCAGCTACGATATCTGGCAAAGCGTCGTAGAATTTGTTTGTTAGCTCTCTTGTTTGGAAGTAAATGTCATCGTTTTGAGCTGTTCCGCGAGTTTTTGGGTGTTCTGGGTTTAGCGCATTATCACGGAAAGCCTTAACTGCGTCATAATCGAGCAATTTGTCAAATTCAGCGTAATCCATAACCTCGACTTTTTGAATTTCGTGGCTTGTGCGGAAACCGTCGAAGAAGTGTAGGAAAGGAACGCGACCTTTAATCGCTGCTAGGTGAGCGATACCGCCTAAATCCATTACTTCTTGCACACTGTCGCTTGCTAGCATAGCAAAGCCTGTTTGGCGACATGCATAGACATCTTGGTGATCACCAAAGATAGAAAGAGCTTGCGCTGCAAGGGCTCTGGCTGCTACATGGATAACGCCCGGTAGCATTTGTCCAGCGATTTTATACATATTTGGAATTTTAAGTAGTAAGCCTTGTGAAGCTGTGTAAGTTGTAGTAAGCGCACCAGCTTGCAGTGAGCCATGCACTGTTCCAGCGGCACCTGCCTCGCTTTGCATTTCTACGACTTTAACTGGCATACCAAAAAGGTTTTTCATGCCTTTTGCAGCCCACATATCTGTATAATCAGCCATTGGTGAGCTAGGTGTGATAGGGTAAATTCCTGCAACCTCGGTAAAAGCGTAAGAAACATAAGCCGCGGCTTCGTTTCCGTCCATAGTTTTCATAACTTTTCCCATAATTTCTCCTTACTGTTCGGGATTGTGTAAAACCTGTAAATTTTAGCTAAAAGTTGCTTAATTTGTTGTAAGTAATTAAAATAAAAATGAAATTTTATGGATACAAATTCAACTGAATTTAAGTAAAAGGAGTAAAATTTACTCCTCTTTTTTGCGCTCCCAAACGCGCTTTTTACCGAAGGTTACGACATTATCGGTTAGCTTCATCCAATCAAGCCTAATGGCAAAAAGCTCAGGGTTCATCGCCTTGGCAACGGCAAATCTTTTGAAGTAAATTTTAGCTTCGTTTTCATCTGCGCTACGAATTTTACCTCTAAACTGAATTCCTTTAATCCTAGAAATGATTTTGGTATCCAAAGCAATCGTGCCAGAGACGAAACGATTGGTAAAAAGCGCTTTGATATGCGTAGAATCTTCATGCCCTGAGAAAATCAAGGTTTTATTATCTTTATCGTAAGCGTAAAATGCGTTTGAGCAATACGGCAGATTTTCGACTAGCACGGCGATTGACATAAGCTTCATTTTGCTTAAAAATAGGTCAAATTTATCCATAAATCCCCCTGTAAAATTTAAAATTTCAAAAATTTGAGTAATTATACCTACATTTTCTTTTATGCGCTATAATTTCGCGCTAAATTTAGGAGAAGTTATGGAAAATTATAAAAAAATAAAAGAGATGTTTTTAATGCAACAGCGCCTAAACGACGAAACCAACGGCGTGAGCTGGGAGGACGGATACACCAAAAACGGCAAATTAATCAACTGGAAGCGTTGTATTTATATGGAGTGTGCTGAGCTAATCGATAGCTTTGCGTGGAAGCACTGGAAAAACATCGCCGCAGCCCCTGATATAGATAATATCGTCATCGAAATCGTGGATATTTGGCACTTTGTGATGAGCTATGTTTTGGAACAAAACAAAAATTTAAAGAGCATTGATGAGATTGCTAGCGAAGTAATCAGCGTAAGTGCGTTTAGAGAATTTAGCGCGCACCGCGCGAATATCGAGGATTACTCGATTTATGAAATCGTAAATGATATCGAGCTTTTGATTCACGAGACGAGCGGATTTAATTTTAGCGTGGGTTCGCTTTTGCAGGATTATTTCAGAGTGGCGATCAAGTGCGGGGTAAATTTGGAGGTGCTTTTCGCCAAATATATCGGCAAAAATGTGCTAAATAAATTCCGCCAAGACAACGGCTATAAAGAGGGCAGCTACCGCAAAATTTGGAACGGCAAAGAGGATAATGTCGTTTTGGTCGAAATTTTAAATAGTGGCGTTTTGGAAGTGGGCGAAATTTACGCAAATTTAGAAAAAGCCTATAAAAACAGCGAAATTTAAAGAAATTTAATGGGTAAAATTTTTCGCCTTTCAATCAAAGATTTTTTTACGAAAAAATTCATCACCCTTTCGCTTTTGCCGTTTTTTTGCGCGCTTTTAGTGCTTGGGTATTTTATGTATTTTGGCGGAAGCGAGATTTTTGCTCTGCTCGAAGAGGGGGCAAAAAGCGGTGATTTTAGCTTTTTGGACGAGGCGAGATTTCCGCTGATTGCAAAACTGCTAGCTTATGGTGCCACAAAATGGATAATCGGTGTGATTTTTTACACCTTTGGGACATTTTTGGTGCTTATGCTAAGCGTGTTTTGCGCACTTTTTATCGCTGGATTTCTCACGCCCATTGTCACAAAAGAGATAAATTTAAGACACTATCATTTAGAGCGCGCCGATGAGCCAAATTTGGGGCGAGTGCTAACCCTAATGGCGATTGAAATTTTAAAATTTATTGGAATTTTACTGCTTTGCTTGCTACTTTTAGCGGTTCCACTAATAAATCTTTTTGTGATAAATATACCATTTTTTTATATTTATTATAAACTCATTTTAATCGATGTCGCTTCAAACACCCTAGATAAAAAAAGCTTTGAAAAATGCTATAAAAAGGGCGGTGGGTATAAATTTATGCTTAGCGTATTTTTGTTTTATTTAGCGTGTTTGATTCCGCTCGTGGGTCTGTTTTTTCAGCTGTTTTTTATCATATACTTATCGCATATAATATTTTTATCGCAACTAAAATTTAAAAAAATTAATGCAAATCAATGAAATTTATGCCAAATTTATATAAAATAGTGGTTTAGTTTATTTCAAAGGATTTCTCATGAAAACTGGCAATGTCTATATCTGCAATATCTGCTCACTCAAAAGTAGCGATGACGAAAATGCTGTATTCATCAAAGCCCACAAAAACGGCGAAACCGTGCATATTTGCACCGCCTGTATGCCAAGCGTAATACACGGCTCTGGTATGATTGTAAAAAGCAATGCCGAGCTAGAATCTGAATTTTTCGAAGAGTTTAAAAAACACACAAAATAAAAATTTGGCAAATTTTAAAATTTGCCAAATTTAGCCTAAAATCCCTTTAATTTTTTTAGCTCTGGATCGATTACGAGTTTGTTGCCCTCGCTATCGACGGCTACATAGGTTACTTCTGCGCTTGTTACATGCTGGCAAATGCGAGAGCGCGACTCTTTGCAATATCTCTCGGCTGTGACATTTACCAAAACCGTAATCGAAGTGTTGCCGATTTTGGTCACGGTTGCGTGGCAAGTGACTAAATCTCCCACGAAAACAGGCTGTTTGAAAATCACCTCTTTCATCGATATCGTGACCACGCGCTCAGGCGCGAACTCCCTTGCTGCGACCGTTCCAGCCAAATCAATCTGTGATAAAATCCATCCGCCAAAAATATTTCCGGCTGGGTTAGTGTCTGTTGGCATAGCGATGATTTTTATAACTGCTTCGCCCATGTGTTCCATATTTTCTCCTTATTTGTAAATTTAAGCTTGGCATTGTAGCAAAGCCAGATTAAATAAAAAGTTACTAAAACTCTCTTAAAAAAAATTTTGCTAAAATTAGCCAAAATTTTAAAGGGAAAAATATGAATAATTTCGATCGATTAAATGAATTGGTGAGCGAAACGAAGGCAAATTTAAACGCACTTTATGCAAACTCAGATAGCGAAATCATAAAACAAGGTCTGCAAATTTGCGAATTTAGCGACACGCAAAGCGCGAAAATCGCGATTTTAAGGCGCATTGTGGATTTAAAAGAAGAAGCGATGATGCAAGAATTTCGCAAGCTAGGCTATGACGCAAACAAACAAAGCCTGCTACGCGAAAAAATGTATGATTATGTCAGGCAAATACACTCTGACATGCATGCCGCGCTTATCGCAAAAATTGAAGAGGAAAAAATTTTAAACCCATTTTATTTGGAACTTATCAAAAGCGTGCATAAAATCGGACTTGTAATCAATCAAATGCAAAAAAGCTGGCAAAAACTCATCATTGATACCAACAACAAACGCTTAGAGATGAATTTCGCCAGTATCGCGGACGCCAAAGAGTATCTTTTCGAAAACGAGCTTTTACAGCGCACGCCACACGATGAAATTTGCGATCGTTGCTATGGCGCGATTATCCAAGATAGCGAGGGCAAATTTGTCATGGCGCCCTATGCCGTGGCATTTGAAGAAGATAGCAAGGAGCTAATCGGCACATTTAATAAAGCGATTTTAGAGCTAGAAGATCTAGCTAGCAACGCCGAGGAGCGGGCATATATCTACTACCTAGCCAAGCTTCGCACAGCCTTTGCCGAGCGCAACAATGTCTTTGTAATCGGCGCGTGGCGGGACGCTGAAATGGCGTGGATGGAGACCAAATCCCCGATACAAATCGGCCATCCACTTGAATACTACGAGGATAACTACACACACGCAGTCGCGCTAGAATGGGACATCAGACTATCTCAGCCAACTAGGTTTGACGCTGATAAATTTAAGGCCGAAATAAGTGCTAGCTTTGATAAAATTTACAAACAAATCGGCGCAAATAGCCCTGTAATGCGCTCGCTCGTGCTTTCAAACATTGATAAAACCCAGCTTTATATCTCCACGCCGATGATTTATTACGGCGCAGATTTAAACGGGCTATTTTCGGCGCAGGTTGTGCCAAATGACGAATTCGTCAGCACAAACTGCGGAAAGAAAATTTTCGCATTTGTAAATTTTGTCTATGAAAGCGCCAAAGCCAAGCCGTTTATGAAAATTTCATCGCAAATTTTTGATTTAGATTATCTAAATTTTGGGCGCGAAATTTTATTCAAACAGCCTAAAATTTGGCGTATGGTCTATGAAATCTCCACAATCGGCCACGAGTTTGGTCATATATTTTTCATCGACGAGGACACAGAGTCGCTGATGAATAAATCAGGCGCTTTCAAGCTCGTCGAAGAATACAAGGCCACCACAGGCGGATTAATCAACTTCTTTTTCAACGAAAAACCAGAAATGCGCCTACCGGTCCTTGACGAGCTAATCCGCCGCAGCGTGGGGCTCATCGCGTGGCAAAGGGTAAATGATGTGAGGCCGTATTATTGCGAGGGGCTAATTCATCTGACGCTATTATTTCGCTCTGGCGTGCTGAAATTTGACGGCGCGAAGCTCGCAGTCGATTTTAGCGAGGCGGGGTATGAGAGATTTAAGAAAATTTGCCTGAAAAATTACGAAATTTTAGCGAGCACTTATTACAAAAAGCTCGACGCTTACGACTTTTTGGACGGATTTGTCGAAAATACTAGCGGCGTGTATCTGCCAAAAGACGCGGTGTGTAGGGAGTTTGTGGAGTATTACTACGCGCTTTATGAAAAAATCGGCAACGAAATCGACGAGAGTGGCGAGCGTGAAAAATGGGTAAATTAGAGTAAAATTTAGCCTTTTTGGGTTTTTAAACACTGCGCCCGAGATTTGAAATTTGCAAATTTGTCATTGTGAAGAGCGACAGCGACGAAGCGATTTACAAGTTTAAAATTTAAAGTATGCGAATTTGCTGTCATTGCGAGGCGATTTATCGCCGAAGCAATCCAGTAAAATTTAAAGCAAAATTCAACCTAAATTTAGCATTGAATTATTTTTTAAATTTTAGGCTAAATTTTGAAATTCTCCGTAAGGGGGAGGGCGCGCTTTTTAGGAGACGCTACCCTCCCCCTTACCAACCCCCACCCCTGTAAAACCTTAGAAGTGGCTAAATTTAAAGCGAAGCTTTAAATTTAGCTAGTTCTATTTTTACTGAAATGCTTCGCATTTCTTTGAAATTTCAAACCATAAAAAAACCAGGGATTGCTCCCTGGTTAGGGTTAAATTTCAGAAATTTGGCAAAATTTAAAATTTTGCCAAATTTAACTAAAACGCAATGCTAAGTGCCATTTGTGCGCTTACGCCTTCTTGTTTGCCAGCGTATCCTTTCACGCCAGCGTCGAATTTAAGCGTTTCGGTTTTGTATTGATAGCCGATTTCGCCAATTCCTGTTAGACCTTTTAGATCTGGGCTTAGCATCTCGCCTGTGCTACCATTTGGCACGATAAATCGTCCTCCTGCTTCTGAGCTAAACTCATATTCGCCAGCCAAACCAACGAAGAATTTATTATGCTCATCTATTTTAAAGTTATCTTGCAAGCCGGCTCTAATCTTGTGTGATTGTAGGGCGTCGAAGTGAGTATCGACTCCATCTATTTTGATATCGGCTGCGTCGATATGAGTGTAGAAATATCTAGCATAAAAATCCAAGTCATTGCTATCGCTTAGTGGGACGATTTTGCCGCCACCTACATGCACAGCGTAGTATGTAGAGTCTATGCTCCAATCATAGTATTTGCTAACGCCGTTGAAATTTAGAGTGCCGTCGAAATTCGTAGTTAGCTGGCCTACTCTAAATGAGCCCTCATAGTATGAGCCAGTGGTGTTTTCTTGTTTGCCAAATGCGCCCACACCAGCGTAGTATGCGTCTCCACTGCCCTTGGTGCCGTCATCTAGGTAGGCATCATAATCTACATTGCCGTATTCGATGAAAATACCCATTGTAAATTCGCCCTTGCTATTTGGTGCTTTGCCTGCAAGACCAGCGTTTGCGTTAAAGCCCAAACTATCTACATGAGAGCCTGTGTTGTAGCGTTTGTCGTAACCCTCTACGATAGCATAAGGGAAAAGCTCGGTGTATCCATCAGGTATAATGCGTTCTAAGTGGTTTGAGATGAGATACGAACCCTCCCAAACAGCCGCCATACCAGCAATCCTTGCTTCATTGAAAATTTTGGTTTGGTCAGTTGGCGTAATCGGTGTCGTTTTATCCACAGATAAATCTAAGGAATTTGTTACATCTATCATTAAAATTGAACCGATTTGATAGTTTGCACTTTTTGGCTTATTATTTGCCAATTCGTTATTACCGTCAAACAAATGCACTCTACCGCCTTGTTTCTCCAAATCATCCAAATTATCGACATATATCATTACATTTGAATTTGATAAGTCCGTACTAGAACCGTCACTTAGTTTGACAGCAGTTGTGCCGACGCCCGGATTTTTAGGCAAGTAGAAATTGATTTTTTCAAAATTTTGCACATCTTTTACTGTGATTTTATCCATTTCGATAGTATTGCTTGAATCTTTACCTATGTTTAGGGTATTTCCGCTTGGGTCGCTACCACCGATTGTGACATTGCTTAAATCAAGCGGTTTGCTCGGGTCTTTTGGATCGATTGTGATTGTGTTATCTATGATATCACCTCCGAATTTTGTAAATTCCTCATCCCCTAGCGTTTTGTCTAGCTTCTCCTCTACCTCGTTTTCAGCCGTGATATAGATATGGTTTTTGTCGCTATCGGCAAACATACCTTGTAAATTTCTAGTGTAAGTTTGGCTATCGATTATACGATATTCATTATTTGTTTGGATGACATTGATTGCGGTTGAGCCGTCTTTTATAGTTTTAGTCTCTTTGCCGTAAGCGTAGTTTTTAAGATCGTTGAAATTTACATTTTCTGCACTATCTGCACTACTAGTGTGAGCGATGAGATACGCTTTTTGATTTGCACTTAATCCATAACTATTCTCTGGATTATATGTGGTGTCATTGATTTGAATTTCAACCTTGCTTAAATCAGTATTATCATCAGCTGTTAATTTTAAAGCTGCATTATCAGCAGAAGTCGTTTTAGTAATATCGCCTGTAAAATTCATAACCTGAAAGTTAGCCACATTTCCTGCTTTTAGCTTGGTATCCTTTACATTTAGAGTATTGCCTGTGCCATTGTTTCCACCATAGATTGTTCCTGTAACTTCACCTTTTTCAAAGTTTGCGATATTGTTATTTGTAGCTTTTGATTGGCTATATCCTACATAAATATTACCATCTACTTTATCGCCTTTTATGTTGATAGTATTATTTGAGACTTCGCCACTATTAGTTTTTCCTACATAGATATTTTTAGCGATTGCATTTGTTACATCTAGTGTATTATTTGAAATATTTCCACTATCGCTATTAGCTAAGATAAAATCCCCTGTTATTGTTATGTTCTCGGGCATTATATAAGTAGCTTTTTCTAAATTTGCAGAATCTGATTTAGCTACTGTTAAAGAGCCTGTTATTTTTTGATTATTTGCATTAATTAATTTAGTTGTAGCTATATCTATGCTTCCGCTATCAGTCTGAGCTAGTGTAATATCTGCTATTACACTAGTATTATTTAAATCAACAGTGTTGTTTGAAACTGTACCTGATTTAGAATATCCGCCGATGATTGTAGTATTTGATAGGCTAGCGTTTTGATTAAGATAGATGTTGTTGCTACTTACATCATCATTGTCGCTATATCCGCCATAGATTGTTTTTCCACCTAAATCACCAGCGTTTGCTTCGATATAGATATGGTTATCTTTATTATCAGGTTTGCCAAATTTAGTAAATTCATCGGTGTTGAATTCTGCATTGTCCCAATTTTCCTCTACTTCACTTGCACCTGTGATATAAAGATCTTTTTCATCTTTGCTTACAAACATACCTGCTAGATTTCTTGTGTATAAAGCAGAGCTTTTTATCTTGTAAATTTGATCTGTTTGAAGTGCGCCTACTGCTATATCTCCATTTCCTACTGTGTTGCCTTGATTTGGCATTGGCATAGGGGTATTTGTGATTTGATCGTAGTTTGTTAATGTGCTGTTTTCATTACGGATTAGATAGTATTTGCTATTTTTATCTAGCGTAGCATAACCCGGATTGTTTTCTATATTGTATTGGTTATCTGAAATATCTATTCTAACTCCACTTAAATCAGTTGCTTCATTTTTAGTTATAATCAAAGCTGCATTAGCACTATTATTCTTAGTAGAAGCTAACTTGTTATTGCTATTGTCGAAATTTATAACTTGGAAATTCGCCACATTTCCTGCTTTTAGCTTGGTATCCTTTACATTTAGAGTATTGCCTGTGCCATTGTTTCCACCATAGATTGTTCCTGTAACTTCACCTTTTTCAAAGTTTGCGATATTGTTATTTGTAGCTTTTGATTGGCTATATCCTACATAAATATTACCATCTACTTTATCGCCTTTTATGTTGATAGTATTATTTGAGACTTCGCCACTATTAGTTTTTCCTACATAGATATTTTTAGCGATTGCATTTGTTACATCTAGTGTATTATTTGAAATATTTCCACTATCGCTATTAGCTAAGATAAAATCCCCTGTTATTGTTATGTTCTCGGGCATTATATAAGTAGCTTTTTCTAAATTTGCAGAATCTGATTTAGCTACTGTTAAAGAGCCTGTTATTTTTTGATTATTTGCATTAATTAATTTAGTTGTAGCTATATCTATGCTTCCGCTATCAGTCTGAGCTAGTGTAATATCTGCTATTACACTAGTATTGTTTAAATCAACAGTGTTGTTTGAAACTTTACCTGATATAGAATATCCACCTATGATTGTAGCGTTACTTAAATTTGCACCTTGATTGATATAGATATTGTTGTTATTTACATCTTCGCTATCGCTATATCCGCCATAGATTGTTTTTCCACCTAAATCACCAGCGTTTGCTTCTATAAAGATATGATTGTCTTTGTTATCAGGTTTGTCAAATTTGGCAAATTCATCGGTATCAAATTTATCGTTTTCCCAAGTTTCTTTGAATTCTTTTGCACCTGTTATATAAAGATCTTGTTTATTTTCGCTTACAAACATACCTGCTAGATTTCTGGTGTAGGTATCTTTGTCTAAAATTTTATAAACTTGGTCTGTTTGAAGTGCGCCTACTGCTTTGTCGCCATTTCCTACCGTGTTGCCTTGATTTGGCATAGGTTTATTTTCAATTTTATCGTAGTTTGCTAGCTTGTTGTTGTTTTTGTGGATTAGATAGTATTTGCTATCTTTATCTAGTGTGGCGTAGTTTTCTACCTTATATGGGCTATTTGAAATATCTATTCTAACTCCGCTTAAATCAGTTGCTTCATCTTTGGTTAGGATTAGGGCTGCGTTATCGCTGTTATTCTTAGTAGAAGTTATATCTTTAAAATTCATAATATTAAAGTTAGCTACATTTCCAGCTTCTAACTTAGTAGAATTTACATTTAGAGTATTTTCTTTGCCACTGCCGATACCACCATATAGTGTGCCTGTGATTTTGCCTGAGTTAAAATCAGCAATATTTTTATTTGTAGTTTTTCCCTCAGCCACGACTACTTTTGTGCTATCGATTTCACCATTGATTATTAGTTTGTTATCGGTAGCTTCATTTGCACCTTTTGCGACATAGATTTCATTAGCTTTAACATTACCGTTTAGTGTTAGGGTGTTTTTGTTTGCATTGCCTAAGCTTTTTGCAGTATAGATATTTCCATCTACATTAATATCATTGTTGAGTGTTAAAGAATTTTCATTTGCACTACCTGTGTTTGTATCTGCTAAGGTAAAATCGCCTGTGATTTTTTCAAATTTTGGCATTTCAAAATTTAAGCCATTTAAATTTGCACTTCCTGTGGATTTAGCAATAGTTACTGAGCCGCCAATCGTAACTTTGTCTGCGTTTTTGATATCATCGCTTGAAACTTCTACACTTCCGCTCTCGGTCTGAGCTAGGATGATATCAGCCGTAATGTTAGTTTTGTTTAAATCAATGCTATTGCCTGAAACCTTGCCTTTTTGGCTAAATCCACCTATGATTGTAGCGTTTGATAGGTTAGCGTTTTGATTAATGTAGATGTTGTTGTTTTCAACACTATTTTTAGTAGAATCATCACTGTCGCTATATCCGCCATAGATTGTTTTTCCACCTAAATCACCAGTTTGAATGTTGGTTTCGACATAAACATGATTTCCTGTATTCGAAGGCTGGTTAAATTTGGCAAATTCGTTCGTGTTAAATTTAGGATCGCTCCACTCTTCTGTTATTTCATCTGTGCCTGTGAAATAGAGGTTTTCATCATTGTTTTCCAAATATATACCGCGTAAATTTCTGGTGTATTCTTTGGAGCTTAAAATTTTATAAATTTGATCAGGTTGAAACGCATCGACTATCTTTGCGCCGTTTGCTAGCGTTTCGCCACTGTGTTCTTTGTTTTGCCAGTTGATATCTATTCCATTAATATTATTATTTGGATCAGGGATAATATTTTGCAAACTCGTGGCTGATTTGATTAGATAGAATTTTTTGTTTTTTTCTTTATTAAGGTCGATTACATCGTAAGTATAACTAAAAGTATCGCCTATGCCGTATTTTGCCTGATATTCTTCATCTGTGCGAGATCTTGTTAGCGTCTCTTCTATGTTATTATTAGCCTGTGCGCCACCTGTGATAATGGCGATTTTATCTAAATTTGTGCCGTATTTGATAGCGTTTTTGGTTAAATTTGTTATAGCGTTTTCCCCACCGCCACCGCCTCTTTCTTCAATACTTACTTCACGATTGTTATTGCCACCGACTTTTACTTTGACCGCCCCGCTAGCGTCCTCTTTCAAGACATTTATCGCCACGCTCTCTAAATCAGCCCCGATTTGAGGATTTGTTAGCGTAAGGGTGGCTTTATCACCGTGAGTAAATGCGTTAAATTGCAAAGTATTGAAATTTGAAATTTGTCCTGCTTTTACTTTGCCAAGATTATATTTATCTTTGCCTAGTATTAAGGTATTTCCTGTCGCTTCTTTGCTTCCGCCGATTACACTACCAGCGACAGTTCCGCTCATAAAATATACGGCATTATCTTTTGTGGTTGCATCATACGAAATCGTGTCTATAACTTCTACATTGTTTGTGCCTTCCAATTTTCGTGTTACATCATATTTATCAGATACATATCCGCCATATACATTTTTATTTACTATTCCAGCATCTGATAAATCCAAAATGGCTAAGTTATTATTTGCCCCATCTGTTTTGCCAGTTATTGGTAGTATATAGTTTCCCTGAGAATCAAGTTTAAGCTTCTGTTTTCCATTTTCATATACATCGTTACCATTACTATCTTTCTCGCCCAATGCGCCCACAGAAGGAGCCAATCCTACTGCACCGCCATAGATATTTGCGATTTTGCTCTCTCCTCCTGTTGCGACAGCTATATTTCCTGTCGCACCACCCGAATTTGGTCTATAAGTAGCACCGCCTACGACATTAGTTTCTATCGCAACACTATTACCTACATCTTTATTTAGATTCTTTACATATACTCGGTTATCTTTTACTTCACCGACTCTTGTCGCACCACCAAATAGATATTTAGAAGTAGCGCCTTTATTTGGATGAGCGTATGTAGTAACTCCCTCATAGATGAGTTGATTAAAGCTCACAGTAACGGGTTTTGTAGTATCATCTGCTTGCCCCATTGCACCTGTTATTTCGAAAGAATTGCCATGGGCATACATTGTGCTGTCTTTAACCGAAAGCGTATTATACTCTGCTTTACCGTTACTTGAATATACTATCGCTCCTCTAAGCTGATTATGATTAATTTCTGATGATTTATCAATCACGGTTGTATTATATTTAGCTTCACCGGCATAACTTTTATCAGCCCTACCTGCCCACATACTAGCACTAAGAATTGAGCCTGTTATATAAATAGAATTGCTATTTACCTGTCTTGTAGTAGTCTCGGTTCCATCGCCAACAAGTGTGCTATAACCAGCCTGTATGCTAGCTATACTTAATGTTGTGTTATCAACTTTTACACTATTGTTCAAAACATTATCTGTTCCGTTTGTATAGCCACCAAAAACAACAGTTTTTGTACTTACAGTATCGCTGCCACTTTCACTAATAGTAACTTTTGCTCCACTAGGACTTTTAACTCCAATATAGTTGGGATTGTTGCCAGATGGGGTTGCCCCATCAATGCCAACTGCATCTGCAATGCCAACTCCGCCTACGGCAAACAAAATTGTAGCTAAGACAATGCTTCCTCTGCTTTTGTTTAATGCTTTCATCTCAAACTCCTTTGAAATTTTATAAATAGCTGAAATTATAACTTAAATCACAGAAAAAAGCGGTAAAATTTAAAGAATTTATGGGAATTTTTGCATTTTTTTAAAAATTTGACAAATTAGGCGCTTTGGGCGCGGATTAAGCGCAAATTCTCGCAATGACAAATTAAACAAATTTTCCTCGCTATTGTCATTGCAAGGAAGCGAAGCACTGACAAAACAAAATCAAATTTTCTGATTTAAATCCACGCTTTCGATTGCTAAATTTCGAAATTTAGCCAAATTTTCCACTTCGCGCGCAGTATCTTCGGTGTAAGGCAAAACTATATGAAATCCACGCTCAAAGCCCAAAAAATAGTTTTCGCCACTCCTAGCTATGCGGTTTAAATCGCTAGTAGCGAACTTCTCGCTCGCACTCGCCTCTCCATTAGCGAAGCTAATCTCAGCCTCGCTCCACAAAAAATTCATCACCACGCTCGAAGGCTCGATATTTTCGGCGTTTGCGATATGTTTGCGAAGCATTTTGCGATAAAATTTAGGGAAAAACACCAGCCACAGCGCGCCCATGATTAGCGAAGCGACGCTTGCAATTGGGGCTGTTTTGAAAAGTCCGTCGATGATGATACCAAAGATCAAAAACTCAAAGGCGATCGCATAGGTGCTGACGATTTTTTGTTTTTTTGCTTTTTTGCTGTGAAGAAGCATAAATTTGTTAAGTGCGCTCACATCGCGCTCGGTGATAGTTACTTGCATAATTTTCCTTGATAAAATTTGGCGCATTTTATCAAATTCGGCTTAAATTTTCTATGTTAAATTTAAAAGGCTAAAATTCGCGCAAATTCAAGGAAAAATTATGAAAAATTTACTCAAAATCAGCGGATTTTTGCCCTTTATGATAATAATGTTTATCAACGCCAGCGTGGATCTCGCGCACAAAATCACTATCCAAAATGTCCTAGTCAAGAGCTTTTCAGGCGACACGCTCATTGCCCTGACCGCGCTTGTAAATATGCTAATCTTGCTTCCATATATTTTTTTATTTAGCACTTCTGGCTTTTTAAACGACAAATTCTCGCGCACGAAAATCACTCGCGCTTGCGCCCTGCTTGGCGTGGGGCTGTGCGCGCTAATCACGCTTGGATACATTTGCGGGTGGTTTTATTTCGCATTTTTTATGACAATTCTTTTAGCTGCGCAAAGCGCGATATACTCGCCCGCGAAATATGGATTAATCAAAAAAATCGTCGGAGCGAAAAATTTAGGCGCGGCAAACGGCGCAGTGCAGGCTCTAACCATAATCGCGATTTTGCTCTCTTCTCTTGTGTTTTCTGTGATTTTTGAAAGCTTCGCAAAGCAAGGCGCAGGTGCTGGCGAGCTTTTGCGCTCGGTGTGGTTTATCGGGCTTTTGCTCGTGGCTGGCTCTATGGTGGAGGCGTATTTTGCGTATAAAATTCCATATTTTGACGCTGCCGAACCTGAGGCGAAATTTGAGTTTGCAAAATTCGCAAAATTTGAGTATCTAAGGCAAAATTTAAAATTTGTAACCTCGGATAAAAATATCTTGCTCTGCACGCTTGGACTTTCGATGTTTTGGGCTGTTTCACAGCTCGTAATTGCGACATTTCCGGCGCATTTCAAGGCTATTAGCGGAAATGATAATGTGATGATTATCCAAGTCATTTTAGCACTAAGCGCAATCGGAATCGCGCTGGGAGCGGTGTTTGCAGGAAGCTACTGCAAAAAACATATCGAGCTAGGAATCGTGCCATTTGGCGCATTTGGGCTAGGACTTGCGCTGATGATTTTGGCAAACGCAAATTCGGCTTTTACGCTATCTTTGGCGTCGCTATTTTTCGGATTTAGCGGTGGAATTTTTATCGTGCCACTTAATGCGAATATTCAATTTTTTACCCGCGATGAGCGCATGGGGCGCGTGCTAGCGGGGTCAAATTTTATCCAAAATATCTTTATGGTGCTGTTTTTGATAATCGCCATAATTCTAGTAAATTTTGCCGTGTATAGTGGCGAAATCTTTGTAATGTGCGCGCTGTGCGTGCTAATTTGCGGAATTTTTAGCGCGCGATACCTGCCGCACCTTTTCATGCGAATTTTGCTTTTGCCGTTTTTGAAATTTGGATATAAAGTCCGCGTCGATGGGCTAGAAAATATCCCGCAAAGTGGCGGAGTTTTGCTTTTAGGCAATCACATTAGCTGGATAGATTGGGCGGTCGTGCAGCTTGCCTGCCCGCGCGCTGTGCGCTTTGTAATGCATAGAAGCTATTATGAGCTGTGGTATTTGAAGTGGTTTTTGAAAATTTTTGGCGTAATTCCGATCGGCGCAGGGGTCAGCAAAAGTGCGCTTGGCGCGATAAAAGAAGCCCTAAATGCTGGCGAAGTGGTGGGGCTTTTCCCAGAAGGGCACATTAGCTACAACGGCAGAATTGATGAGTTTCAAGCTGGATTTGAGCACGCCGCACGGGGCGCAAATGCCGTGATAGTGCCGTTTTATATCCGTGGGCTTTGGGGTTCGACATTTTCGAGGGCTAGCGAACATTACAAAAAAACAATCTCCAAGCTTGGCACGCACGCCCTTAGAGTGAGCTTTGGTGCGCCACTAGATATAAACGCCAAAGCGCACGAGGTCAAAAAGGCCGTGAGAGAGTTATCGTTTTTTAGCTGGGAAAAATACCTTAGCTCGCTTGATCCCTTAGCGTATAACTGGCTAAATCAGGCGAAAATTTCGCCATTTAAGGCGGTTGCGGTCGATAGCACAGGGGTGAAATTTACAAATTTAGCGATGATGAGCGCGCTAATAATGTTTCAAAAGCGCCTAGCGCCGCGCATAGGAAATGAAAAAAACATAGGCATAATCCTGCCTAGCTCCGTGATTGCAAGTGCGATAAATTTGACGATTTTAGCCATGGGAAAAATCAGCGTAAATCTCAACTACACTCTAAGCGAAGAAAATCTCGTGTATTGCGCCACAAAGGCGAATTTGCGCACCATAATCAGCTCGAAAAAATTTGTCGAAAAGCTAAAATCGCGCGGATTTGAGCTAGAAAGTAGCCTTGGCGAGAGATTAGTGTATTTGGAGGATATCGGCGCAGATATCACACGCAAAGAGCGCATAAGCACGGCAATAAAGGCTCTTTTGATGCCGAAATTTTTATTCGAGGTTTTGTATATCGCGCCACACGCAATCGACGATGAGGCTACGATTTTATTTAGCAGCGGAAGCGAGGGACGCCCAAAAGGCGTGGTGCTCACACACAAAAACATAATGGCAAATGTGCGCCAAATCTCCGAACTCGTAAATGCCACGGGCGAAGACGCGCTTTTGGCCTCATTGCCGATTTTTCACTGCTTTGGGCTAACCGTTACGACGCTATTTCCGCTAAATGACGGACTTTTGAGCATACATGTCCCAGATCCGACAGACGCGTTTTGCGTGGGCAAAATGAGCGCGAAATACGGCGCGTCGATTATGTTTGGAACCTCGACATTTTTTAGACTTTATGCCAAAAACAAACGCCTAAATCCGCTAATGCTTCGAAATTTGCGCCTTGCAATCGCAGGTGCTGAAAAACTGAGCGAGAGCGTGAAAAAGGACTTTAAGGTCAAATTTGGCGTGGATATCTACGAGGGATACGGCACCACAGAAACTGCACCTGTGGTGAGCGTAAATACGCCAAATATTTTAGAGCCTGATTTTTTCAAGGAACTTGCCTTCAACCGCGAAAAAAGCGTGGGTTTGCCACTAGCTGGCACGATAATAAAAATCGTCGATCCTGTGAATTTCGCCGAGCTTGGAAACGGCGAAGCAGGGCTAATCCTAATCGGCGGGGCGCAGGTGATGAAATGCTACTACGATGAGCCAGAGCGCACGGCGCGCGCGATTATCGAGATCGATGGCGTGAGGTATTATAACAGCGGTGATATCGGATACTGCGACGATGACGGGTTTTTGTTTATCACAGACCGCCTTTCGCGCTTCGCAAAAATCGGTGGCGAGATGATAAGTCTGGGCGCAGTAGAGGGGGCGATAGGCGAAATTTTGGGCTCTACGGTTAGCTTTTCGTGCGTAAATTTGGCTGATGAGAAAAAGGGCGAAAAAATCGCGCTACTATACAGCGCCGAGTTTAGCGAAGATGAAATTTCGCAGATGATAAAGGGTGCAAATTTAGCCCCGATAATGCAGCCAAGCGTGATAAAAAAAGTGGGTGAAATACCGATTTTAGGCAGCGGCAAGGTGGATTTTAAAGCTGTGAAAAAAATGGCAGAGGATATGGGAATTTAAAATTTTACTAGGCAAATCCTCGCAATGACAGATTGAGCAAATTTATCGTCATTGCGAGTGAAATTTACTTCACCAAAGATAAATCAAGTTTGATTTCGTCGTTTTTGATGACGCAAATGCCCTTGTTTAGCACATTTTGTGCGATTTGCTTGGCGCCTTGCAAAGAGTGCATTTCGCAGGTGCCACACTGAAATTTATTCAGCTCTGGTATGTCGCTTTGGCATTTTACCGCTAGCACATCGCGCATAGAGCTCTTCCACGCGTGAATTATCTCCTCTTCGCGCGGTTCGCCGATTAAACTCATATAAAATCCAGTCCTGCACCCCATTGGCGAAATGTCGATGATTTCGACATCGGCGCTGTTTAAATGCGCTCTCATAAAGCCCGCAAAAAGGTGTTCGAGCGTGTGTGTGGCGCGCTCGCTCATAATCTCTAAATTTGGCCTGCAAAATCGCAAATCAAAAACGCAAATCCTATCGCCACCCTTTGTGGTCATTTTTTTGGCGAGTCGCACGCCAGGGGCTTTCATCTTGGTATGATCTACTAAAAAACTATCAAGTAGTGGCATTTTTTCTCCTTTAAAGTCGTTTGATTTCTTTTTTTTCAAATAAAATTTCGCTAGGGCTTTTCTCGTCAGAGAAAAAGACATTATAAACAAACATCGAAAACACCGCGGTCGTGACGATAGCCATAAAAATCAAAATCGCGAAAATTATCTTGCGAATTATTAGCATGAGCAAAAAGCCCTTAAAACGCCATTAAACGCGCGTGCGCTAGATTATAAATCATCGCAGAGCCCTGTGTGGCGAGTTTATTTAGCATTTTTTCATACGGGCTTGGTTCTAGCCAGATTGGATTTGATACGCCACTTAGCTTTTCGCACGCTGTTTTGGCGCTTTGCAGTGAGTCGACCTCGTCGATTAGGCCTAGTTTTTTGGCCTGCGCGCTTAAAAATACCCTAGCGTTCGCCCAAATTTCGCGCTCGTCGAATTTAAGCTTTCTCGCACTTGCCACTTCGCGCGCAAACAGCTCGTAGCTTTGATTTACTAGGCTTTGCAGACTTTCTCTCTCAGCCTCGCTCCACGGCCTCATCATGGTTCCAGCCTCTTTAAATTCCCCAGCCTTAACGACTTGCTCGCTAATGCCGATTTTTTCGGTTAAATTCGAAACATCAAGCCCTTGCATAATCACGCCGATTGAGCCGATAAACGAGCCTGGGTTTGCGTAAATTTTACTAGCCCACACGCCACTAAGATAGCTTCCGCTCGCCATTGTGCCCTTGGCGTATGCTACGACTGGCTTTTTGGCGTTTAGGGATTTTATCGCTTGTGAGATTTCTACGCTTGGGCTTAGAGCTCCGCCTGGGCTATCAATGATGAGCAAAACGCCCTTGATTGCGCCGTTGTTTTCGATTTCTTTGATTTTTTCTAAAATTTGACTATCGTCCATAATCGCTCCGGTCAAATTTATCGTGGCTAAATTTGCATTTGGACTTTGCGCACTTTTATCCCCGCTAAAAATCAAAAACACAATGAGTAAAAATATCATTGATTTAAAATATTTATTTATAAAGCCAAGCACCGCTAAAATGGGCGTAAAAAGGTTTTTTAGAAATTGCATTTTTTGCCTTTGATATATAGTGATTTTGCGTTTTTGCTTTGTAAAATCAGCTGTAACGCTAGCTGGCTCTCATCGCATTCAAATCCCTCAAATACGGCGATATCTGCGATTTTGCCACTACTTAGCTCGCCTAAATTCAAATCCAGCGATTTTGCCGCGCGGTTTGTCGCACCTAGCAAAAGTTCGCGCGCAAGCTTGCTAAGCTCCAATCCGTCATGCACAAAGAGATTTGCCCTAAGCTCGTCGAGGAAATTTAGGCTGATATTCGAGCTTAGCCCGTCTGTGCCGATAGAAAATAAATAGCCGTTTTTGATAACGCTAGTTAGCTTTAATCTATCTCTGCCTAAAAGGCGGTTTGAGACCGCGCAGTGCGTGATAGAGTGGAGTTTTTTATCAAAAAGTTTGAGATCTGCAAAGACGCAGTGCGTAAAGAGCGTGCGCACGCCCTTGAAATACTCGATATAGCTTTTTGGCGAATAAAATGGTTTTGGGTTTGGCAAAAACGCCCCAAGCCACTCTTTAAACGCGCCTTTGCCGTGTTTGAGCCAGTCGCGCTCATGGTTGCTCTCCATGAAATGCGAACTCATCAAAAGTTCGTTATCGCGGGCAAAATCAGTGGCAAATTTCGTGATTTCTGGGTGCGTGGAGTATGGCGCATGCACCGAAACTGCCGGGATAAACAGATCGCTTACAAGCTCAGCAGACCTTGTGAAGCGCTCGCTAAATTTATCTATATTTGCGTCGATTGTGTTTTTATCTGCGCCTAAAATTTCGTTGAAAAACACGAAGCGCGCAGGCGATTTGGCGCAAATTTGAGCCTCTGTGCCAAAGCTAGAAATTTCGCCGATTGTAGCCACGCCTGATTTCATCATAGTTAAAATTTCTTTTTCGATTATCGTTTCTAAGGCTTGTTTGGAGAGCTCTTCTCTGGCATTTACGATAGAGGCGACCCATTTTACGAAATCGCCGTAGATTAGGTGCGTGCGGTTCGCGCTAAATTCTAAATGCGTGTGTGTGTTGATAAACGCTGGCATAGCGATATCGCTTCCGCAATCGATAAATTCAGCCTCGGGGTATTTTTCCCTAGCTTCATTTGGTTTTAAAATTTCTTCTATTTTTTCGTCAAAAACTACGGCTTTGTCGCGGTGAATTTTAAATTTTTCATCGCAGGTTAAAATCCACTTCGCCTTTAAAATTTTCATAATTAATCCTTGTGATTTGTGATGAAATATTTTACAATAAATTAGTAAAAATTTAAGATAGTCAAAAATAAGCAATATTTGGCTATAATGAGCGATTAAATTTTTTTAAAAAGGACAAAAAATGAAAATTATGGTAATCCAAGGACCAAATATCAACCTTCTAGGACTACGCGAGCCAGGGATTTACGGCCGTATGAAAATGGAAGATATCCACAGACAAATGCAAGTCGTAGCAGAGCAAAGTGGCGTAGAAATCGAGTTTTTCCAAAGTAATTTCGAGGGCGAGCTAGTCGATAAAATCCAAGAGTGCTATGGCACATGCGATGGAATCATCATCAACCCAGCCGCTTACACTCACTCATCAATCGCTATGAGAGACGCGCTTATGGCTGTGGCGTTGCCTACGATCGAGGTGCATATCTCAAACATCAACCGTAGAGAGGAATTCCGCGAAAAATCAATGATAGCTCCTGTTACAGCTGGTCAAATCATCGGCTTTGGCCCTGTGGGATATCATTTGGCGATGATTGGTATGCTTCAAATTTTCGAGCAAATCAAGGCTGCAAAAGAGGCGAAAAAAGAGGCGTAATCAAAGCAGATGAACTATATTTTAAGGGATACTAACGCCGTATTTTGGGAGTGCGGATATGCGTGCGATAACTGCATATTTCTAGCTCTTAATGGCGCGCGGTTTTTTATCACAGACGCTAGATACAGCCTCGAAGCTAGCGAGTTAGCCAAAAATGCGCAAATCGTGCAAAGCTCGGATTTAACCCTTTCTGCGCGTAAAATTTTGCGCTCTTACAAGGTGAGGGCTGTGATTTTTGATCCTAATGATTTTAGTTTTGGCGCATTTAACGCACTAAGTAAAAATTTAAAAACGCGCTTTATCCCAAAGCCAAATTTTAGCCAAATTCGTCGCACGATAAAAAGCGAAAATGAGCTTGAAATCTTGCGCACTGCGGCTAAAATCGGCGCGCAGAAATTCGATGAATTTGCCAAATTTGTGAGCGAAAATGGGCTTGGTATGAGCGAAAAAGAGCTATTTTATAACGCGACTTTGATTTTCAAAGATAGCGGAAATTTAGCCCTTAGCTTCGAGCCGATTGTGGCGATTAATCAAAACGCCGCCAAGGCTCACGCTTTGCCTAGCGATGAGAGGCTAAAAGACGGCGATTTGCTTTTATTGGACGCTGGGGTGAGATATAAAAACTACTGCTCGGATCGCACAAGAACGGCGAAATTTAGCGCACAAGAGGGAATAAATTTTAGCAAAAATCAAAATTTTGGCGATACGAAAAAAGATAAAATTTACGCCATTGTCAAAGAAGCCCAAAAACGCGCCATAAACGCCGTAAAACCCGGTGTCGCTGCGCGCGAAATAGATAAAATCGCGCGAGATTATATCGCAAGTGAGGGCTTTGGGGCGCAGTTTTTGCACTCTACGGGGCACGGCGTGGGCGTGGATATCCACGAATTGCCGATTATTAGCCCGCGCTCGAAGGCCATTTTAGAGGAAGGCATGATTTTTAGCATAGAGCCTGGGATTTATTTGCAAGGCGAGTTTGGCGTGAGGATCGAAGATACCGTAATCGTGACAAAAAATGGTTGCGAGGTCATGAGCGAATAATGCAAATTCTAGCGCAAAAAAACGGATTTTTAAGGCTAAATGAAGCTGTGAGGGTCATAAAAAGCCGGAATTTCCCGCGCAAATTCGCCAAAAAAGAGAATTTTAAATTTTGCTATATTTTAGGGCTTGGCGGAAACATAGGCGATACTAGGGCGAGGTTCGAGCGTGTGTATCACCTGCTACAAAAAAATCCAAATTTTTTCGTTTGCGCCTCGTCGCAAATTTTAGAAAACAAGCCATTTGGGTTTTTAGAGCAGAGCAATTTTTTAAACGCTACGCTGTGCGTGCAAAGCTCGCTCGCACCGAATTTAATGCTAAAAACTATGCAAAAAATCGAGCTTAAATTTGGGCGCAAACGAAGCTTCAAAAACGCCCCGCGCACGCTAGATATTGACATTTTGTATTCTAGCGCGAAAATTAGACGAAACGAGCGCTTAATCGTGCCACACCCAGGCGCAGCAGAGCGCATAAGCGTGATTTATCCACTTGGAAGTATGATTGAAAAAGGTTTGGTATGAAAAATAAAATTCTAACATTTCTAAGCGCAAAAGGGGGAGTTGGCAAGAGCCAGATTGTGGCGAATTTCGCTCAAATTTTAGCTAACGCAGGATACTCTGTGGCTGTGCTAGAAGTGCCAAATTTCAATAACCAAGAGATAATCTTAAACGCTAAAATCGACAAAAACCAAATTTTTGTTTTCGCAAACTCTTGGGCCAAGGGGCTTAAAATTTTGCCAAATTTGACGCTGATTGCGCCAAATGACGGCGTGTTTTTAAGCGAAAATGGCGCGATAGAGAGCTTTTTGGGCGCAACGCTTGGCGCGGATATGTTTGATTTCATCTTAATCGACGCT
This sequence comes from Campylobacter sp. VBCF_01 NA2, assembly GCF_027797205.1. NCBI lineage: Bacteria > Pseudomonadati > Campylobacterota > Epsilonproteobacteria > Campylobacterales > Campylobacteraceae > Campylobacter > Campylobacter sp. VBCF_01 NA2. The sequence goes on along the minus strand of NZ_CP115607.1, from coordinate 1,363,752 downwards.
TCGCTAGATTATGCGAAAAAACTAGTAGAATTTGACACCGAGCCGATTGTGGTGTGCGCGAACGAACCCTGCGCTATTAGCAACACTTACGCGTTTTTGAAATCGCTAAATTTGCCACAAAAAGAGATTTTGTTTTTGATGAATTTCGCCTCTTGCGAGGACGAGGCTGTGGGGATATTCGAAAATCTAAAATCCGTGGCGCAAAAGAATTTGGGCGAGGTGAAATTTGGGCTAGTTGGCTTCATGCCTTATGATAAATATGTCTTTATAAACGCCCAAAACAGGGAGCTTTTCAGTATCTCGCGCCCGTTTTGCAAGGCTAGTATCGCGCTTCGTGATAGCGTAAGCAGGACGCTGGTGGCACTTGGGCTTGAAGCTTTGCCAAAGCGCGGCGCTTTTGGTGGCTTTCTAGGAAAGCTTAGTAATTTAATCTAAATTTTAATCACACAATGCAAATACGAGAAATTTTACAAGATATCAGAACGGCGAAAAATAGCCTAAATTTCATAGAACCAGGCGTTACGATTTTTGGCTCAGCGAGGCTAAATGCGAGCAATCAATATGTCAAAGACGCAGAAAAACTCTGCGCGGCACTCGCTGATATGGGATATGCGGTCATCACAGGCGGAGGTGGCGGGATAATGCGCGGGGCAAACAAAGGCGCATTTGCTCGCGCAAAAGCCCCAAGCGTGGGCTTTAACATAAAGCTTCCTTTCGAGCAAAAAAGCAATGCGTTTTTGACTCACGATGTGCATTTTAAAACCTTTGCCCCTAGAAAAGGCGCGCTCATCGCAAATAGCGAAATTTTCGTTATTTTCCCGGGTGGGTTTGGGACGATGGACGAGCTGTTTGAGGTATTAACCCTCAAACAAACAGGCTTTAAAACAGCCCAAATTTATCTATACGACGCCAAATTTTACGCCCCTTTGGTGGAGTTTTTCAAAACCTCAATGTTGGCTTTGGGGACGATTGATGAGGGTGATTTGGCGGGATTTAGGCTCTGTTCTAGCATAGAAGAGATAATAGAGCATATCAAAAAGGAGAAAATTTGAAAATCATGGTCGCCCTAAGCGGGGGCGTGGATAGCTCGATGAGCGCGAAGCTTTTAAAGGACGCTGGGCACGAGATCGAGGGCTGCTATATGAAGCTACACGAAAAGCCGGGCTATCACGAGAAAAATATCGAAAAAGTGCGCAAAGTAGGGGAGTTTTTGGGGATAAAAACGCATATTTTGGATTTGCAAGATGAGTTTAGGCGCGAGGTTTATGAGCCATTTGTGCGCACATACCAAAACGGTCTTACGCCCAATCCCTGCGCGCTGTGTAACCGCACAATCAAGCTTGGCAAGCTTTTGGAATTTGCCCATAAAAACGGCTGCGAACGCCTAGCCACTGGGCATTATGTGCGCGTGGAAAACGGACTTTTAAAAAAGGCGCGCGATGAGAGCAAAGATCAAAGCTATTTTTTGGCAAATGTTAATCCAAATGCCTTAAAATCTATGATTTTCCCGCTTGGCGAAATGCTTAAAAGCGAAGTCAAAGCCAAGGCTAGCGCGTATCCAGAGCTTATAGAAATCGCTTCGCAAAGCGAGAGTAGCGAGATTTGCTTCGTGGAAAATACCTATATCGAAATTTTACAGCGCCACACAAACACCAAAACCCCGGGCGTGGTAAAAAACACAAATGGCGAAATTATCGGCACTCACGAGGGCTATATGCACTACACAATCGGCAAAAGGCGTGGGTTTCGCATAGACGGCGCGCATGAGCCGCATTTCGTGCTCAAAATCGACGCGCAAAATAACGAAATCATCGTCGGCGGGCGTGATGAGCTCGATACTTACGAGTTTTCGACGCGCAATTTAAACGCATTTGTGAGTGTAGATGAAATTTTAAACAGACCAAATTTGGGCGTGAAACTTAGATATCGAAGCACGAAAATCCCTGTAAAAATCGCGCTAAATGAGCGTGGCGGGGTTAGTGGCACGCTCTCTCAGCCAGCAAATGGCGTAGCTGGGGGACAGCTGGCGGTTTTTTACGACGAAGAGGACCGCGTGCTAGCCAGCGGGTTTATTGAGTGAAATTTTGAAATTTTGCAAAATACTGCGCCGAAATTTTATACTCGTAGATTGCTTCGCTCGTTACACTCACTCGCAATGACAAATCAAGCAAAATTTGTTCGCCATTGTCGTTGCGAGAAATGCGAAGCATTTCAGTAAAAATAAAACCAGCTAAATTTAGAGCGAAGCTCTAAATTTAGCCACTTCTAAGGTTTTACAGGGGTGGGGGTTGGTAAGGGGGAGGGTAGCGTCTCCTAAAAAGCGCGCCCTCCCCCTTACAGAGAATTTCAAATTTTGCTTAAAATTTAAAAAATCGTTCAATGCTAAATTTAAGTAGAATTTTAAATTTAAATTCCCCTGGATTGCTTCGAAAACTTCGTTTTCTCGCAATGACAATGGTGAGCAAATTCCGGGGCAGTGTTTGTGGAAATTAAAATTTTAAATTTTATCTATATCAAAGCAAAATAAGGCTAAAATGCTCAGATTAATTTGAAATTTAAAGGAAGCAATAAATGCACTGTCCCATGGCGACTTGATATTATCGGTGTTTTTCTAGGGCTAATCATTTATTCACGCATATTCATGCCGCGCTAGCGGCGCAAAATTCAGACTTTTTCTCAACACAATTTATAAAATTTTAAAACAAAAAGGATAAAAATGAAAAGTTATATCACAGGTTTTCCGCGCATTGGCGAACAACGAGAATTAAAAAAAGCATTAGAGAGTTTTTGGGCAGGAAAGTGCGAACTGGGCGCACTAGAAAAGGTAGCAGACGAGCTAAAAGATCGCCACATAAAATACCAGTTAGAGGCATGGACTGGCTTAATTAGCGTAAATGATTTCTCATTTTATGATTTAATGCTCGATAATAGCGTGCTTTTTGGCGCAGTGCCTGAGAGATTTGCAAATTTAAGTGGCGTGGAGCAGTATTTTGCGATGGCGCGTGGAAACAAAGACGCCGTGGCAATGGAAATGACAAAGTGGTTTAACACAAACTACCACTACATTGTGCCTGAAATCAGCAAAAACACAAAATTTAGCCTAAATGCAGACAAAATTCTAAACGAATACAAAGCAGCTAAAAACAACGATTTTAAGGATAGTTGCGCGTTAAAGATAAATTTAATCGGACCGATAACCTATCTAGCACTTTCGAAAAGCACGGACGGGAGCGAACCACTAGCTAAACTTGATGAGTTAGTAGAAAAATACGCCGAGCTTCTAGGCAAGATTTCGGCCCTTGATAGCGAAGTCGTCATCCAAATCGACGAGCCGATTTTCGTAACCGATAGGGGCGTGGAGCTAACGGGAAAAATCGCACCTGTTTATAACAAGCTAAATTCGGTCGCTTCAAACATTAAAATCGTATTTATGACATATTTCGAACACGCCACAGAAGCTTTGAAAGAAGTCGTTAAAACGGACATTTGGGCTGTGGGGTTAGACTTTGTCTATGCAAGCGCGCAAAATATCAAAGTCCAGCTTGAAATCCTAAAAGATGCGAAAACTACGCTATTTGCTGGGGTAATCGACGGACGAAATATATGGAAAAGCGACATTGATAAAAAGTTAGAATTTTTGGAATTCATCTCCCAGTATGTCAGCAAAGATCGCCTTTATGTGGGAACTTCGTGTTCGCTTTTGCATGTGCCATTTACGCTAAAATATGAAGAAAAACTAAGCCCTGAGATTAAATCGTGGCTAAGTTTTGCGTGTGAAAAACTCGAAGAAGTCTGTATTTTAACGCACCTTTTCTTTAAAATTCCAATCTGCGATAGCGGTATCAAAAAATATGAAGAAAATCAAAAATCTGCCAAAACACGCCTAAATTCACCGTTGATCCACGATATAGCGGTGCAAAATCGCGTGAAAAATTTAACAAAATTTGAGCGAAGTGATAAATTTGAAGACCGCATTAAAATTCAGCGCGAAGCCCTTGCTTACGGCGATTTGCCGACTACGACGATAGGCTCTTTCCCACAAACAACCGAACTTCGCCAAGTTCGCAACGCTTATAAAAAGGGCCTAATTAGCAAGGAAGCCTACGAAAAAGATATAAAAGCCTATATCGATGAGTGTGTCTCTTTCCAAGAAGAGATTGGGCTTGATATTTTAGTCCATGGCGAGCCTGAGCGAAATGATATGGTTGAGTATTTTGGCGAACAGCTCAAAGGCTACGCATTTAGCGCAAACGGCTGGGTGCAAAGCTATGGCAGTCGCTGCGTAAAACCGCCACTTTTATTTGGTGATGTTTCGCGCCCTGCACCGATGACCGTAGAGTGGATAAAATACGCGCAAGGCAAAACAAGCAAGATTATGAAGGGTATGCTAACTGGACCAGTTACGATTATGAACTGGTCGTTTGTGCGTGATGATAAGCCTAGAAGCGAGGTTGTCAAGCAACTAGCTTTGGCAATTAGCGATGAAATTTCTGATTTACAAGTTGCAGGTATTAAGATAATCCAAGTCGATGAAGCAGCCTTTAAAGAGGGCTATCCGCTTCGTAAGGAAAATATCAGCCAATACGAAAATTTCTCGGTGGGCGCGTTTAAACTCGCAGTTTCAAGCGCAGACGCTAAGACGCAAATTCACACTCACATGTGCTATTCTGAATTTAACGATATTATCAAAACGATTGAAGCGATGGACGCCGATGTTATCAGCATAGAAACGGCGCGTTCAGGCAACGAACTTTTGAAAATTTTTAAATCAGTCGGCTACAAACAAGAAGTAGGACCTGGCGTGTATGATATACACAGCCCAAGAGTGCCAAGTGTTGATGAAATGGTAGCGCAAATTAACGCACTTTTAGAAGTTTTACCAAAAAGTCAGCTTTGGATAAATCCTGATTGTGGGCTTAAAACTCGCAAATGGGAAGAGGTAAAACCAAGCCTAAAAAATATGGTAGAAGCTGTGAAAATTGTAAGAGGATAGGAGCGGTGGAGCGCGAGCAGGGCGGTGTGAAGCCCTGCGCGCTTCATAATCAATCAAAATGACATTTTTTTCGCCCGAGTTTATTTTGCTTTTTACGCTGTTTTTTGCCCTGTATTGGTCGCAAAAAGACAGCGTCTTTATCCAAAAAATCCTAATTTTGGCTGCAAGTTACGGCTTCGTCTGCTCTGTAAGCCCAAAATTTGGCGCAATTTTGTTTGCTTACTCGTGTTTTGTGTATAGTGCGGGTAAATTTTTAGAGCGAAATTCGGGCAAATTTACCATTTTATCGGCAGTTTTTGGCTCTATTTGTTTTTTGTGTTTTTTTAAATATTTTAGCCATATTAGAGAATTTTTCGCCATTGTTACAAATTTTTTTGGACTTTCCCCAATCGAGTCAATCGCCCTGCCACTGGGCATTTCATACTATACTTTTATGTCGATAACCTATCTCGTGGCTGTGGGCAAAAAGCAGTGCGAGGGGGCGGATTTTTTGAGCTTGCTTTGTTACTTGGCGTTTTTCCCAAGTGTGGTAATGGGCCCCATAGGCAGGGCAGCCGCGCATAAAAATTCCAAAGGATACATTAAAATTTATCCGGTTTTGCCACAATTTAACCAAAAAAAGAGCTTTAAAAACGGCGATAAAATTCTTGCGCTTTTTATCATCGGCGCTTTTAAAGTTCTTGTCATTTGCGGTCATCTCATGCCGTTTGTGAGTGAGATTTTTAGCAATATTTACGATTTTAGCGAGGTTAGCGCGCTAAAAATTGTGTTGGCGATTTTGCTTTATTCTTTTGTGATTTATACGAATTTTAGCGGATTTATCGACATTGCGCGCGCCCTAGCGCTGGCACTTGGATTTGCTTTGCCGCGCAACTTTCACATGCCATATACTGCGCGAAATATCGATCAGTTTTGGGATAGGTGGCATATCAGCCTTTCTACCTTTATCCGCGATTACATTTATATCCCGCTTGGCGGGAATTGTGGCTGGGGCAAAAAACTGCCAGTAAAGCTCAAAATCGGCGCAAATAAAAAGAAAAAGAAAAAAGCCAAAAAAGAGATAATCGAATTTGTCGAAGTGCGTGGTGCGTGGAAGTTTTGGCGTATGAATTTGAATATAATGCTAGCGTTTTTGCTCTCTGGAATTTGGCATGGAGTGGGGCTAAATTTCGCCATTTGGGGGGCGTTGCATGGGGTTGCTTGCGTGTGGTTAAAATGCCTTAGAGCTTGCAAAGTAAAGCCACTAAATTTACACTTTTCTAGGTTAATTACATTTATCTATGTCAGTTTTGCGTGGGTGTTTTTCGCAAATACTGATTTTAGCGAGATTGGCGCGATTTTCTCGGCTCTTATTTCATCTCCACTTTATCAGAGCAAATTTGAAATTTTGCTAGTTTTGGCTGTTTTGATTTTTGTTTTGATTTATCCTAAATTTTTGGTTACAAACCGCCTAATTGAGGGCTTTTTAAAGAGATTGCCATTTTGGTTAAAAGGGGTAGTTTTGGGCGCGGTTTTTTGCGCGATTTATCTTTTGATGCCAAGTGGAATTCCAAATTTTATTTATGCGAGTTTTTAGATGATTAAATTTTTGTTTTCGTTGGTTGTGGCGTTTTTGATTTTAGCTTTTTTTGCGCAAAATTCCTTGATTTATTACGCGAATTCGCGCTTTGGCTCGAATTTCGGTTTGGAAGAGTATTTGGCGAATTCGCCTTTGAGATTTGGGGGCGAATTGCAATCAAACATTAGCCAAAAAATCCAAAATTTCACGCCAAATTTGAAGGCGAAAATAGCGAGCTTCTCTCCGCAAACAGCCACTTACACGCTTGCTAGTAACACTGCGCCCGTTATCGCTCCAAGCGATAAAGACGCAATCATCGAGCGCGAGCTTAAAAAAATCGAAGCAGTTAAGCTAACCGATACAACTCTACCTAAAATTGATAATAATAAAAGCGCGAATTTAAGCGTGCCAAAGCCTAGCGAGGCGAACGAAACAGCTCCTGCTCTCGCGCCAAAACTCGCGAAAAAATCTAATGAAAAAATCGCACTTAAAGCCGGTCAAACCGTGCTATTTATCGGCGATAGTCTAATGCAGTATGTGGGTATGAGCGCTAAGAAATTTTTCCCAAAATCAGGGCTAAAAGTGCTTGATCTTAGCAAGCAATCAACCGGTCTAGTCGATAAAAAGGGGCACAACTGGCAGCAGGTTTTATCCGAAAATTTGGCAAATAACGAAAATATCGGGCTAGTGGTGGTGTTTTTGGGTGCGAACGATACTCACCCGCGCAAGATTAACGGAGCTGTGCGAAGCGTAGGAAGCGAGGTTTGGAGCGAATTTTACGCTAGCAGGGTCAGGGAGATTTACGATACTGCCGAAAAATACGGCGCAAAGGTGCTGTGGCTGGGGCTTCCGTGCATGAACGAAGCAAAATTTGAGCAAAAAACCGAGGCGATTAACAAAGTTTATAAAAGCGTGAATAACGAATTTGGCGAAATTTACATGCCTACAAGCCCATTTGTGTGCGAAAATGGCGCATACAAGGTCTATTTGAAAAATGGCAAAAGCCAAATTCGTGTCCGCCAAGACGACGGAATTCACATCAGCAAAAAAGGCTGTGAAATCATAACCCAAAAAATTTTAGCAAGGATTAGCGTTGAATAGCCTTGCACGCGCACTTTTCGCGGTTTTGCTCTGCATTAGTGGCGCGCTAGCGCAGGGCTTTGGGGTGAAGTTTTTGGGCGATTCGCACCTTGGAAGCGACGCGCTAATACAGGCATTTAGAGATGAATTTTTCGGCGGAAGCGACGATAGCGTGGGCTTTATCGCCCCGCTAATGCCTAAATTTCACGCTAGTGAGGCAGTGAGATTTAAAAATGAGGGCTTTGAGATTATCTCATCGCGCAGGGATACAGACTCGGATTTCCCGCTATGTGGGGTCATCGCAAGGGCGAGAAATGGGGCGAGTTTGCAAATAGAGCTTAAAAAGCTAAGTGGCGAATTTGAGGTCGAAGTGCTTCACAGAGTGGGTGGAAATGGCGAAATTTTCGAGATTATCGACGCTAGTGGGCGGAAATTTCGCATAAATCATCTTTTGCGAAATTCTTGGGAATACACGCGCTTTACGCTCGCTTTTCCGGTGCAAATCCGCTCTTTGCGCGAGGGAGCCGAGCTTGGCGGGTATAAAATTTACCGCAAAAATGGCAGTTTTGCCGATAGTTGCGCTAGCAATGGCGCGTATTCGAGCGCGTATCAAAAATGGGGCAAAAACGCCTTTATCAGAGATTTAGCGCGACTTGATTACGAGCTTTTTATCATCGCTTATGGCACAAACGACGCCCTTGATAGCAACTTTGACGAGGCGAAATTTTACGCGACTCTGCGGGGGCTAGTGCGCTCGCTTCGCAAAGGCTCGCGCAGGGCAAAAATCCTGCTCATTGCCCCGCCTCGTAGCCCCAAAGTGCCAAACGCCCCTCGCGCAGCAGCCGTGATAAGGCACCTAGCCAGCGATATGGGGCTTATGTTTTATGATTTTGATATGGCGATGAGCGAGGACGGAGGCTGGGAGGGCTGGCGCAAAATGGGGCTAATCAGACCCGATGAAATCCACCTAGAAGCTGGGGGCTACGAGAGGCTTGGGCGAAATTTAGCTAGGCTTTTGAAGCGAAATTTGATAGAATTTTAAATTTAGCATAACCCGCTAGCGCAACTTTTTAAACACTGCCCCGAAATTTGTAAATTTTGTATAATCTGTCATTGCGAGCAAAAGCAAAGCGTCAAGACGCTTTGCCGAAGCAATCCAGTAAAATTTTCAGCACACTTCAACTTAAATTTTGCTTCCAATTTGTCATTGCGAGAATTTTGCGTTAGCAAAATTCGTGGCAATCTACGAATATAAAATTTCAAGGCAGTGTTTTTGCAGAATTTATAAAATTTCGCCTAAAATTTCAGTGTTCGTTCAATGCTAAATTTAGGTTGAATTTTGCTCTAAATTTTACTGGATTGCTTCGCTCGTTACACTCGCTCGCAATGACAGCAAATTTACACACTTTAAATTTTATGCTCGTAGATTGCTTTGAGCCTTTGGGCTCTCGCAATGACAGATTATGCAAATTTCTCAACCATTGTCATTGCGAGAATTTTGCGTAGGTAAAATTCTTGCCAATCTATGAATTTAAAATTTCGGGGCAGTGTTTTGCAGAAATTTAAAATTTCACTGCTGTATCAAGCCTGGTGCAGTTCTCTCATGCCTTTTATGCAGATTTCTACGACCTCTTTGATATCCATGCCAAGCATTTCACAACCCTTTAAAATCACGCTTCTATCGCATTTGGCGGCAAATTTTTTATCTTTAAATTTTTTCATTACACTGCTAGCGCCTAAATCCGCAAAGTCGTTTGGGCGCATTTTGGCGCAGGCGTCGATTATGCCTGTTAGCTCATCGACGCAAAATAGGCTTTTTTCTAAATTTGAAATTGGCTCGACATCAGTGCAAATGCCGTATCCGTGGCTGAGTATCGCCCGCACGCTAGCTTCATCTACGCCGGCGCCCAAAAGTGGCTCAGCTGTGTGAGCTAGGTGCTCGTCTGGGAATTTTTCGTAGTCGAAATCGTGCAGATAGCCGATTGCTTGCCAGTATTCTTTATCCTCGCCGAAATACTCCGCCATAGCCCCCATTGCGGCCATTACATTTTCGCAATGCGCTAGCAGATTTGGCTGTGAAATTGCGCCTGAGATTAAATCTTTTGCCATTTTCAAATTTAGCATTATTTTTTCTCGCTTTCGTTTCGTGCTTTCATCTTTTCGAATTCGATTGAAATTTCGCTTAGATTCGGCTCGTCCGCCATTTTATCTAGCACGGAGTTGTATTTATTGACTAGCATTATGGCAATCATCGAAAATGTAAATCCAGGCAAAAGCGAATAAATATAGCCCGATAAATCGGCAATTATCCAGATTATGACGGTGATTCCGCCCACTAGCATGCCACACAGCGCGCTTAAAGCACTCATGTGCTTAGAATACAGGCTAAAAAGCAGCACCGCGCCAAAACTCGCGCCAAAGCCCGCCCAAGCGTGTCCGACGACATTTAAGACGCTATCGTCCCACAAAAACGCCGCAATCGTAGCTAGCACCGCGATGAAAACGACTGCGAGGCGGGAGACTAGGGTTTGCGTGGCTGATGAGACCTCTTTTTTATAAAATGCGAAAATAAAATCTTTCGTAACCGAGCTAGCACTGACTAAAAGCTGGCTAGAAATCGTGCTCATAATCGCAGCTAGCACGGCTGAAATAATCACGCCAAGGATAAATGGGTGGAAGAAAATTTTGCCAAGTTCTAGGAAAATTTTCTCTGGATCGCTGATAGATAGGGAGTTTTGGTGAAAATACACTAGGCCGATTAGTCCGCTAGCCATTGCTCCAAGCAGTCCAAAAACCATCCACGAAATGCCAATTCTGCGCGCAGAACTCATCTCGGCTGAATTTCTAATCGCCATAAATCGCACGATGATATGAGGCTGTCCGAAATAGCCAAACCCCCATGACAAAAGCCCCAAAATTCCAAGAAAAGTTTGTCCCTCAAACAGATCCAAATGCGACGGACTGATTTTTGATACCTCGCCCCAAAAGCTCGAACTATCTGGGATTTGTAGAGCATTAAACGAAAAGGCTGGAATCATAATGAGTACGATAAACATCAGCGCGCCTTGGAAAGCGTCTGTTATCGCCACGGCCTTAAATCCGCCAAAAAATGTATAAAACACAACGATACAAATCGTCGCAATCGCGCCGTAAGCGAAATTTAGCCCGAAAAATGTCTCGAAGCTCTTTCCGCCTGCGATGATTCCGCTAGAAACATATAGCGTGAAAAATACGATAATCAAAAGTCCAGAGATTATGCGAAGAGATTTTGTTTTGTCTTTAAAACGATTTTCCAAAAAATCGGGGATTGTAATGCTATCGCTTGCGACTTCGGTGTAAATTCTAAGCCTTTTTGCGAGAAATTTATACGCGCACCATGCACCGATACAAAGCCCGATTGCAATCCAAACCGTGCTAATTCCAGTAGCAAAAAACGCCCCAGGAAGCCCTAGAAGCATCCAACCGCTCATATCGCTAGCACCTGCGCTAAGTGCGGTTACAAAGGGGTTTAATCTGCGATTGTCGATGAGGTATTCGCTCAGGCTTGCGTTTTTGTCGTAGTAGTGTCTGCCGATGATGACGAGGGCTAGGAAATACATAGCGATCGAGGCATAGATCCAATAACTCATTTTCCACTCCTTAAAAGGTGCGATTTTATCAAAATTTACTTGAAATTTATCAAAATTTTAGTATGCTTTTAGGCTAAATTTTAATTTAAAGGCTGGGGATTGAACGAGAGAATTTTAAAGATTGTTTTTTCGTTGATTATCATCTGCGCAGGAATTTATTTTTGCTATCCAGATAACTTAACAGACGCGCGCAAAATGGCGCTTGTAAATGCTTATGGCGTTACGCTAATACTCACAAGTGGCGGTATCGCGCTTGGTATAGTTTTGGGATTTATTTTGGCGTTTTTGAAATTTTTGGATAATAAAATTTTAAATTTTATTATCGACGAGTATGTCGATATCATCCGCGGCACGCCGATAATCATACAGCTTATGATTTTTGTTTTTGTCGTTTTTGCGACCTGGCAAAACAACATTTTCGCCGCAATCGTAGCGTTAGGTCTTAACAGCTCGGCCTATGTGTGCGAGATCGTCCGTAGTGGAATAAACAGCGTCGATCGCGGTCAAATGGAGGCTGCGCGCGCTATGGGTCTGTCGTATTCGACAGCGATGAAAGTCATTGTTTTCCCGCAAGCGATAAAAAATATCTTGCCAGCTTTGGCAAACGAATTTATCAGCCTTTTTAAAGAAACTTCGGTCGTGGGACTTGTAGCGATTACGGATTTGACATTTTATTCAAAAAGCCTGCAAGCCTCGCTATATACGGTTCAGCCGATACTTTTCGCGGGTGTGATTTATTATGCGAGTGTGAAATTTTTCTCGCTTTTGGTTAAAATTTTAGAATCAAGGCTAAATAGACATGATTGAAATTTCAAATTTAAGCAAAAATTATGGCGAGCTTTGTGTTTTGAAAAACATTTCAAAAACCATAAATAAAGGCGATATTGTCGCAATCATCGGACCTAGTGGGAGTGGAAAATCGACATTTTTGAGATGTTTAAATTTGCTCGAAACCCCAAGCGAGGGCAGTATCAAAATCGGTGGCGCAGACATTACCGATAAAAAAACCGATATCAATAAAATTCGCCAAAAAGTCAGCATGGTTTTTCAGCATTTTAACCTTTTTGCGAATAAAAATGTTTTGCAAAATTTAACCCTAGCCCCGGTAAAAGCTGGAATTTATACCCCAGAAAAAGCCAAAGAAAAGGCAATGGAGCTTTTGCGAAAAGTGGGTTTGGAAAGCAAGGCGGAGGCTTTCCCGCACAAACTCTCAGGCGGTCAAAAACAACGCATCGCAATCGCTAGAAGCCTAGCGATGAACCCAGATGTGATACTCTTCGACGAGCCTACGAGCGCGCTAGATCCTGAGATGATAGGTGAGGTTTTAGCTCTTATGAAAGAGGTTGCCAAAGAGGGCATTACAATGCTTGTCGTAACCCATGAAATGGGCTTTGCGCGCAATGTGGCAAATAGAATATTTTTTATGGACGGCGGAAATATTTTAGTCGATGATACGCCTAAAAATGTTTTTGAAAATCCGCAAAATCCGCGCTTAAAAGACTTTTTAAACAAAATTTTAAACCATTAAAAGGAGCAGAAATGAAAAAATTTCTTAAATTTATGTTGGCAGCTAGCTTGGTTGGCTCAATTGCTTGTGCAAAAGATGTCTATGTAATGGGCACAAACGCCGAATATCCGCCATTTGAGTTCGTAGATGAAAACTCAACTATCACTGGATTTGATATTGATTTGGTAAATGAAATTTCAAAAAGAGCCGATTTGAAAATCGAAATTTTAAATATGAGCTTTGACGGCTTAATCCCAGCGCTAAAAAGCGGCAAAATCGATCTAGCAGGATCAGGTATGAGCGCGACAGCAGAGAGAAGAAACGCTGTGGATTTCACAAATTCATACTATGAGGTTGAAAATTTATATATCAAACACAAAGACGACGATAGCCTAAAAACCAAAGACGATCTTAAAGGCAAACGCCTAACAGCGCAACTTGGCACAATCCAAGAAAACGCAATCCGCGAAATTCCTAGCGCAGATGTCAATCCAGCAGAAACCGTGTTTGCTGGCGTGCTACTAGTAAAAAACAAAAAGGTCGATGCGCTTTGCGTGGATTCATCTGTGGGCGTGGAGTATTTGAAGAAAAACGACGATATCGTGGAGTTTATGAGAGAGTCTGACGGAAGCGACGGATTTGCCTTTGCTTTCGATAAGGGCAAGTATCCTGAGCTTGTGGAGAAATTCAACAAAGCAATCGACGAGATGAAGAAAGATGGCTCATACGACAAACTTTTAGAAAAATACAACCTAAAATAATCCAAATTTGGCGCAAAATTTAGCCTTTTAAATTTTGCGCTTTTTTCTATTTAAAGGGCTTTTATGAAAAAACTGATTTTTATATTTTTATCGCTTTTGGTTACGAGTGCGTGTGCGAGAAATGATGATTTTATCGTAGCGAAATTCCTAGGCTTCGTCCAAGACGAGGATAGATTGCTTTTTAAACGGGGCAAGACAAGGCTAATGTGCAAATTTAGCGAAGTTACGCTAATTAGCGAAAAGCAAGTCGCTAAATGTATCAAAGACAAAAAAGATTTAAAAACTTTCAAAAAAGATCAAAAAAATATGATTGAAAAATTTCTCGTCCCAACCCAGCGATATTTCATAAAAATCAGAGCCGAGGGCAAAAACGAGCTGATTTGCGATATCAGCACCGAAAAGTCAAATTTGGGGCTAGATTTGGTAAGGGCTGGACTTGCTATGCCTAAAAACGACGATAAAGAGGCGTTTGTGAAGGCTAGCGTTTTGGCGATTGAGGGCGAAAAAGGGTTTTTTGGCAAAAAATATTCAAAGGTAAGCAAATGTGCCTTTGGCATAAAAGATGAGCCAAAAGCCAAACAAAGTGAGCCTAAAAAAGAGCCTAGTGCAGAGCAACCTGCGTCTAAAACCGAAGAGCCAACCCCAAACAAACCAACGATAGAAATGTCAATCAATGAGTGAAATTTACGCCCTTACCGATGATGTTTTGACGCCAAATTCTAGCGTTTTTTCGCAGGTGCGTGAAATTTTAGATAGTGGCGTCAAACTCGTGCAGTATCGCTCCAAACTCCCACGCCAAGACGAAACTCTCATCGCCTCGCTAATTTCGCTTTGCGAGGATTACGGCGCGAAGCTAATCATCAATGATAATGTCGCTTTGGCGAAAAAACTCCACGCTCACGGCGTGCATATCGGCATAGATGACGCAGATCCCGCCAGCGCGCGTGAAATTTTGGGCGCAGACTCAATCATCGGCGTGACATGTTATAGCGACATAAAACGGGCCAAAATTGCCCAAAGCTGCGGTGCGAGTTACGCTGCATTTGGGGCGATGTTTGCAAGCTCCACCAAAAAAGAAGCCCCGCTCTGCCCGCACGAAATCGTGCAAATGGCAAAGCGTGAGCTTGAAATCCCAGTTGCGATAATTGGCGGGATTAGCGAGCAAAATTTAGCTCAAATTTTGGAGCTAAACGCTGATTATATCGCGCTTGTGAGTGCGATTTACAGACCAAAAACCATTTCGCAAAACATAAAAAATTTACAAGGCATAATCAATGGATATAATTAGTGCGATAATTTTAGGCGTTGTCGAGGGGCTGACCGAGTTTTTGCCCGTAAGCTCGACCGGACACATGATTTTGGCGTCGCATTTTTTGGGCTTGGAGCAAACTGATACGCTTAAATGCTTTGAAGTCGTAATTCAGCTAGGCTCGATTTTAGCGGTAGTTTTTATGTTTTTCGAGCGCTTGAAGCAGGATTTTTCGCTTTGGGTTAAGTTAATGGTCGGATTTTTCCCCACAGCAATCATCGGCTTTTTGATGTATAAGACGATAAAATCGCTATTTTCGCCCGCCACGACTGCGTATATGCTTGTCATTTGGGGCGTGATTTTTATCATGGTCGAGCTTTTGCGAAAGAAAAATCCGCCTGTGAGCCAGAGCGAACATTTCAGCGAAATTTCATACAAACAAGCCTTTATAATCGGGCTTTCGCAGTGTTTTGCTATGGTGCCGGGCACTTCTAGATCGGGAGCGACTATTATCGCTGGGCTTCTTTGTGGGCTTAGCCGAAATTTAGCCGCCAGGTTTAGCTTTTTGCTAGCGATTCCTACGATGTTTGCGGCGACTTTGTATGATACTTACAAAAACCTTGACACCTTCGCGCAAAATTCGCAAAATATTTGGATTTTTCTGCTTGGTGGCGCGGTTGCCTTCGTGGTCGCGCTAATCGCAATCAAGCTATTTTTGAGCTTTGTTAGCAAATTTGACTTTATCCCGTTTGGAATTTATCGCATTATCGTGGGGATTTTGTTTTTGGTTGTGATTTTGTGATTTAAATTTCGCCAAATTTCGCTTCGCAAATTTTGGGATACTGCGCCGAGAATTTTATCATTTTTTATTCTTTATTTATGATTGTGGTGGGCAAGGATGCCCACCCTACGATACTAGTTCTTAGAAATACAAAATTATTCGGATAATAAAAAGCGTTTGTTTGCATAATATTCCCCATTTTTACAATAGCACTCAACTGTATCGTCAAAAATAAATTCTAAATTTTCATCAAAATCATTTACAAAATCTCTTTTGTCAATTATTTTAAAAATATTTTCTTTTATAAGCTTAGCTTTAACTGGTCGCCAAACCAACAAATCTTCATTTAAAATTTTTATATAAATTTCAGTAATCATATTTAAATCCTATTCCGGTATGAAAAATTCGTTTTCATTTGTTGGTAATTGAATCAATAAACCAGTTTCGTCTAGTTTTACTATATCAATACAATATAAACACTGTTTATTGATATATCCCAATAATATTGCTTCGCATACAATTTCATCGACATCATAAAAACGAATTTCCGAAATTATTGATGAACGATTGCTTTTTGGATCAATTTCTTGTTCATAAACAAAATCAAAACTACCACTACAATCGCCCCATTCAACTACCTTATTTGAGTATTTGAAATAAATATCCTTATAATCATCTAGTTTATTTTTAAGCAATACTTTAATTAATAGTTGCTCTTTTTTTGTCATATTTCTAATAATGCTATTATTCAACGGTTATCCTTCCTATATTGCAGCACCTTAGGGTGAGCATCCTTGCCCACCGAATTTTATATTTTTATCAAATTTCATCGTTTTTTTATCCTTTATTTATCATTATTTCAAATTTGGCGCAGTATTTTTACCTTGCAGGAGGCGAAATTTAGCAACGATATTTTCCGCTTACGAAATTTATCTTTGTGCGGATTTTGACGATTTCTTTGAGCGCGTGGGCGAGGTAGGCGATATCGTCCTCGTCATTGACCCACGAGAAGCTTGCTCGCACCCAGCTTGGTTTGGTCTGATTTACGGGATCTGGCGCAAGTCCTGTCAGATCAAATCCATACGGCGCTGCGCAGTCGCACCCAGAGCGCGTTTGGATTTCGAATTTCGAGCTAAGCACGGAGGCTAGGGCGTCAGAGGCTAAATTTTGCATATTAAAGGCGAAAATCGGCACCCTTGGCGCGCTTAAATTTCCGTAAATTTTAATCTCTTTGATTTTTGAAATTTCATCGATAAATTTCGCATTTAGTGCGCTTTCTCGCTCTTTTATCGCCGTAAATCCCACCTTGCGGCGCAAATCCAGCGCCAAATACGCCCTAATGAGCGCCGTAATCCCGGGCGTGCCCGGCTCTTCTAGCCTCTCTTTGTCGATGATGAAGCTTTGCGTGCTAAAATCAGCGTATTTTACCGCGCCACCGCCCGCAAATGTGGGCTCCGCGCCTTCTAAAAACTCTTTTTTCAGTGCCAAAATCCCGCACGCACCCACTCCGCCGATTAATTTGTGTGCGCCAAAAAACAGCCCGTCGCAAAAGCCCAAATCCACATTATCATGCGCCACAAGCGCGCTAGCGTCGATGAAAAGTTTCGCGCCGTGCATTTTCAGCGCCAAAAACACCCGCTTATAATCGACTAAAATCCCAGTGGCGTTCGAACACGCGCTAAATACGCCATAAATTTCGCGCCCTTTATTTGCGCCTAAAATTTCATTTAATTTGCCAAAATCTATAAGCCCGTCTGCACCCAGTGGCACGCGCACGAGTTCGCACAGAGCCTGACGCAGGCTGATTTCGACCGAGTGGTGTTCGTATGGTGAAATCACGATTAATGGAAATTTCGCGCGCTCATTTGTGGCGAAATTTGTCAAATTTAGCCGTTTTTTGGTATTTGGTGGCAGGTAAATGCCTAAAATTTCCCATAGCTTCTTAATCGCGGCTGTCGCGCCAAATCCGCACGAGATGAGGTAGTATCTGCCCGCACAGCCTAGCATTTCTTTGATTTTGGCGCGCGCGTTTTCGTAGTATTCGCTCGTGGTGTGGGCGTTTTCGCCGCCAAGAGAGTGTGTGTTGGCATAAGTGCGCAAAACCCGCTCGATTTCGCGCTCGATGCTATTGCACGCTAGCCCGGACGCGGCGAAATCGAAGTATTTGAGCCCCTCTTTTAGTATTAAATCATTTTTTATTTTTTCGATTTGCATTTTTTACTCCAAAATTTTGTAAATTATACCTAAACTTGCTAAAATTAGCCGTTTTAGGAGGGGTGAAATTCTAGGGTTAAAACAGACGGCTAGCAAATTTAGCCATTTAGAACTGGGTGAAATTTTGAAATTCCACTTCGTATTCGATGCTTTTGATATTTGCGCGAAATATGACGATGTATTTAGCGCGATAGAGGCTGAAATTTTGCCGAATTTTAGGGAGATTGGCGAGAGGTTTAGTTTCGGCGGCGAGTATGAAAAAGAGCTAAAACAGGCGTTGATGAAATTCGCTAGATCAGATCGCAAAAAAATCGGTGTCGCAAAGATACTGCCCCGTTTCACCGCGCAAAAAATCACGCAAATTTTGCTAGAAGCTGGGTTTTTAAATTTAGAAAAATCGCACGAAAAACGCCCTGTAAAACTGCATAAAAATGATAAATTACCACGAATTTTAAGACGCTATCAAATCACAGACAAAGTCCATTTTAACGATAATTTCTCGCGGTTTTGGTTCAGGTTTATCGAGCCAAATTTGCAAATTTTGGCGCAGGGCGAATACGAAAAAGTCATCGGCGAGATTAGGGAGGATTTCGATAATTACGCCAGTTTTGGCTATGAGATACTCTGCCGCGAACTGCTCGCGAACTACCTAAATATCGACATTTCGCAAATTTCGAGTTATTGGGATAAAAATAGCGAGATTGATATTTTCGCGAAATTTGAGGGGTTTTTAATCGTGGGCGAGTGCAAATACAAAGAGCGCAAAATCTCAAAAAATGTCCTAAACGAACTGCTCGTAAAGTGCGAAAATTCCGCGCTTGCGCCCGATATGGTGGCGCTGTTTTCGAAATCTGGGTTCTCAGGCGAGCTAGAAAAAATCAAAAATGATAGAATTTTGCTTTTTGATACTGAGGATTTTAAAATTTTACTTTGATTAAATTTGGCTAAATTTAAAGCTAAATTTAGTATAATCGCAGTTTTATGCAACCAAACTAAGGAGAAAAAATGGCTTATTCAATGGGCGATTTGAAAAAAGGTCTTAAAATCGAAGTTGATGGAATTCCGTTTAAAATCGTAGAGTATCAACATGTAAAACCGGGCAAGGGTGCGGCTTTCGTGCGCGCGAAACTAAAATCCTTCATCGACGGTAAGGTTTTGGAAAAAACTTTCCACGCAGGCGATAAATGCGAGGAGCCAAATTTAGAGCAAAAAGATATGCAATACCTTTATGATGACGGCGAGTATTGCCAATTCATGGACACAGAGAGCTACGAGCAAGTGGCAATCGCTGACGAGGATGTGGGCGAGGCGAAAAAATGGATGCTCGATGGCATGATGGTTAGCATTATGTTTTACAACGGCAAAGCGATTGGCGTGGAAGTTCCGCAAGTAGTCGAGCTAAAAATCGTCGAAACTGCGCCAAATTTCCGTGGCGATACACAAGGAAGCAACAAAAAACCAGCGACCCTTGAAACTGGCGCGGTCGTGCAAATCCCATTTCATGTGCTTGAAGGCGAGGTTATCCGCGTAGATACCGTGCGTGGCGAATATATCGAAAAAGCAAACAAATAATTCTTCCCTCCCTGATTAAATTTGGCGAATTTGCGAAATTTGTTAAATTTGCCGAATTTAGCAGGGAATTTTAAATTTAATCCTTAAAATTTGTTGTTAAATTTTGTTAAATATTCTTGCGATTTTAAACATTGCGCCGAAATTTGCTTTGCGCTTGATTTTGGTTTGGGCTAATACTGCGCCGAAATTTGTGCGATATTTTTAAGCGTGGATTGCGTGAATTATACTGCGCCGAAATGCGTGCGGTTCTTGCGTTGTAATGTATCGTGATTTGGCGCTAAAATTTGCGTGTGCAGGTTGGATTGCATATTGCATGGCAAAGAAATTTGGCGTTTGGCGAAATTTTGCGCTTTAACTCAAATTTAAGAAATTTTTTGTAAAATTACAGCTTATCCAATTTATTCAATCGGGCTCATAGCTCAGTTGGTTAGAGCATCCGGCTCATAACCGGATGGTCCCAGGTTCGAGTCCTGGTGAGCCCACCACCACACAATTTCAGCCTTTTTTATAAGCTTTTTAAAAACGATTATATAAAATTAAAAAATAAAATTCAAAGCCCCGAATTTGGGGCTTAGTGGTTATAAATTTATCGAAAATGTAAAATTTCCGTGCAGGTTACAGCGAGAGATTGCTTTTAGGGTTTTGATATCTTTTAGATTTAGTCTTGCGCTCAAAAATCCCCTGCTTGCGACTGGTTCTAACGAGGCTTTGGCTACGAGTTTATCATCTGTGTAAAGCTCAATCGCATAAATCCAGTGATCAGCGTCGCTTGGGTGGATTATTCCGCCTTATCCGATTTAAATTCGCCAAATTTATGGTGCAAAATTTAGAAAACAAACGAAATTTTAACCTTTCGTTATAAATTCAGCCCTAATTAAATTTGTTCTATGCAAATTTATTGTAAAATCGTAAGAACATTATATTTAAAAGGGGAAAAAATGTCGCAAAGTGACGCTAATGCGCCTAAAAAGCGCGGTATATTTGCATGGTATTTTGAGTCAAGCCTACTTTGGCGCATAATGATTGCGCTTGTTTTGGGTTCGGTTTTGGGTATAATTTTACCGCAAAATGCCACCGTTGGCGATACCACTTGGGTATCGATTTTAACGCCGTTTGGTGATCTTTTTGTGCGAATGCTCAAAATGATTATGGTGCCTGTAATCGTCTGCTCGTTGATAATTGGCACAAGTTCGATTGATCCGGCTCACCTTGGTAAAGTTGGCGTCAAAACGATAATTTTCTACGCGATTACGACGCTGTTTGCGATCGCGATAGGTTTGGCGTGCGGATTGATTTTCAGCCCTGGTAGTGGGTTGGAGCTAGATGCTGCCAAAGCTGTGGAAAAGAGCGCAAACGCTCCTGCGATGAGCCAAATTCTGCTAAATATTATCCCTACAAATCCATTTGAAGCTATCGTTAAAGGCGAAATTTTGCCTATTATCGCATTTTGTATTTTTGTGGGAATTGGCCTAGCGTATTGCAAAAGTAGCGACGATGAGCGCATTGCGCGCAGTGCAGATACTGTGTATGCGTTTTTTGATGGTATGAGCGAGATTATGTTTAAGGTTATCCGCTGGGTTATGCAATATGCACCAATCGGCGTTTTTGCGTTAATGTTCGTTGTGTTTAACAAAGCTGGAATTGGCGCGATTAGCTCGCTTTTGACCGTTACGATTGCGCTATATGTGGGGCTTGCAGTGCAGGTGTTTGCGATATACTGCGTGGTTTGTATGCTAATTGGCATAAATCCTGCGAAATTCTTAAAAAAAGTCCGCGCGCCTATGCTTACGGCGTTTGTTACCAGAAGCTCGAACGGCACGCTTCCGATTACAATGAGGACGGCTGATGAGGAAATGGGAATTCCAAAATCAATCTACGGCTTTGTTTTGCCTGTGGGTGCGACTGTGAATATGAACGGAACGACCGTATATTTGGGCGTTTGCACGCTTTTTATCGCTAATGCGTGCGGTATCGACCTAACCGCTCAAAACTACTTTACGATTATTATCACTTCTATGCTAGCGGCTATCGGAACAGCCGGCGTGCCTGGTGCTGGCGCGCTAATGCTACTTTTGATACTAGAATCAGTAGGTATCAGCGTAACTGGAACCGTGGCAGTGGCTTATGGTATGATACTAGGCATTGACGCGATACTAGATATGGGGCGCACATCTATGAATGTTACAGGTGATGTCGTGGCTTCATTATATGTGGCTAAAACAGAGGGCAAACTAGATGCCTCAAAATGGGAGAATTAAATGCGCAGAGTCGGAGTAATCGGCGGTATGGGACCGCTAGCAAGTGCTGATTTGTATCTAAAAACGATAGAATTAACGGGGGCTAGAAGCGATCAAGAAAATATCCCGCTTCTAATCGATAGCTATCCGCAAATCGAGGATAGGACGGCGTGCATTTTCGGCGAGGGCGAGGATCCTACGCCAAAGCTAATCGAAAGCGCAACTCGCCTTAAAAATGCAGGTTGCGAGGCGTTTGTCATGGTTTGCAATACAGCGCATTATTTCGCGCTAAGGGTTTTGGAGGCTGTGGATTTGCCGCTAATCCATATCGCAAAAAATGCAGTTAGCACGATACAAACCCGCTATCCAAATGCCAAAAAAATCGCAGTTTTAGCTACTTCTGGCACGAAAAAGGCTAGGGTGTATGATGAGCACTTAGAGAATGCTGGATTAATCAGCGTAGAGCTTGGCGAGGAAAATCAAGCTAAGTTAATGGATTGTATTTACAAAGGTGTGAAAGCCGGCAAAACCGCAGAATATGTGGAGCTTTTTAAAAGCGTGTTAGATAGCATTGACGCTGATGTTTATATCGCTGGCTGCACGGAGATTCCGCTGTTTTTGCCACTTATTGAGACGGATAAGGTTTTCCTTGACGCTACGCTTGAACTTGCGCGCGCGATTGTGGAATTTGCCCGTTCGTAGCCAAATTTAATCAAATTTAATAAATTTAGCCCAAATTTTGGGCTAAATTTCAAATTCTTAAAATTCGTAAATTTCAGAAATTTCATGCAGCTAAAATTTCGCCCACTTTCTCGCCAAAATCGTCGCCGACGATGTATTCGGTAGGATAGATCAAAACCTCGTTTTCAAACCTCACACGCAAAATTAGCCGTTTGGAGTTTTTCAAATCCCTGTCGTTGAAGGCTAGGGAGTAGATTTTTTGAATTTTGTCGCGGTTTAGCTCGCTAGCACTTATTTCAAACTCGAAATCCACGGCCTTTTTGCGCTGTTCTTCGCGCTCTTTTTTGCTTTGTTGCAAGGCCACAAGTGCTGCGTTTTCGCCCTTTTCAAAGCCATTATCGCTAAAATTTCGCCTCTCTTTGCGCGCAGAGCCGCCATAAGCCTTCGCTTCGCTAGGGGCGTAGTTTTCGATATTTCGCGCCTCATCGAGCGATAAAATTTCATCTAGGTAAATTTGATATTTTCCGCCGTAAGTTCCTGTGTTTTTCGCAAGCCTTACCCAAAATGCCAGCGGGCGTTCTAGGTCGCTATCGCTTAGGGCTAGCACGCTTTCGCACACATCGCCAAATGCCGCGACTTCGAAGCTTCCTGATAAATCGAGTATGGTTAAATTTGCCATTTGCGAGCCAGATTTTGTGGTGCGAGAATTTACGCTTTCGATTTTGCCGATACACAAAAGCTTCATTGATGAGCCATCATTTTGCAAAATTTCATCAAATTCGCTCGATTTGCTGTGTGCGATAGGCGAAATTTCGCTTTCAAAAACTTTGAGCGGATTTCCTTGTAAAAATACGCCAGAGCGCGGTCTAAACCCAGCGTCTTTGGCGTTTTCTAGGCTTAGCATTGAAAGGAAGGAAACTTGATATGCTCCCTCGCCAGCGGCACTTTTGCTGATTTTTATCATAAAAGCGTATGGTTTTTCAAGCTCAGCAGGGCTTAAATTTTCGATAGTTTTTAGCGTGTTATCAAATACGGCTAGTTCATACGAGCCGTGCAAATCCAAAATGGTCAAAATTCCCATTTTTTTGCCAGTTTTTGTGATACGAGTAGTGATATCCTCAATCCGCCCAACGCTTAAAATTTCGGCATTATCGCCCGTAATCTCGCCAAATTGCGATGAGAGCAGGTAATCTATACCGCTCATTTGCTCTTTATAATCATCGAGCGGGTGGCCTGAGAGATACACGCCCACGGTTTGTTGCTCGAATTTTAAAATTTCACTTTGCGCAAATTCCTCGGCATTTTCCACGAAGCTTACTTTTATCCCCTCGGTCATCTCCTCATCTTCGCCAAATAGCGAGCTTTGAGCGTCTTTTTTGATTTCTGTGATTTTTTTCATCACATCTAGGATATTTTCCATGTTTTGGATAATCGCAAGCCTAGTTTTACCCAAACAATCCATCGCGCCGCCGTAGGTTAGGGACTCTATGACCTTTTTATTGACCTTGAAATTATCCACTCTGGTGGCAAAATCATCGATATTTTCAAAAAGCCTTTCGTTTTGAAGCTCCAAGATATTTTCAATCGCAGCCGAACCCACGCCCTTAATCGCGCCAAGTCCGTAGATGATAGACTGGCCTGATTCGCTTGCCTCGTCGTCGATTACGCTAAATCCGCGCAAACTTTGGTTGATTGAGGGCTGTTTAAGGCCGATTCCTAGGCGCTTGGCTTCGTCTATGTATTTGGCGACTTTATCTGTGTTTCCCTCTTCTGATGTGAGCAAACCAGCCATAAATTCGGCTGGATAGTAGGTTTTAAGATAGGCTGTTTGAAATGTAATCATCGAATAAGCCGCCGCGTGGGATTTGTTAAATCCATAAGAGGCAAATTTCATAATCATATCAAATAGCTCGTTTGCCTTAGCGACATCAAAGCCGTTTGTCTTAGCACCCTCTAAATACTGCTCTCTCATGTGAGCTAGCTTTTTTTCGTCCTTTTTACCCATGGCTCTACGCACCAAATCGGCTTCGCCAAGCGAAAATCCGCCGATAGTTTGCACTAGCTGCATGACCTGCTCTTGATAGACGATGATTCCATAAGTCGGCTCTAAAATTTCCTTGATTTGCGGGAACATATACGAGGCTTCCTCGCGTCCGTGTTTTATATCGATAAAGCGCGGGATTAGATCCATTGGACCTGGGCGATATAGCGAAATCATCGCGATGATATCCTCAAATCTATCTGGCTTTAAATTTACGGCTAAATCCTGCATGCCAGCGCCCTCGATTTGGAAAATTCCAAGCGTGTTGCCTGATTGGATTGTTTTATAAGTCGCAGGGTCGTTAAAATCTATTTTTTCCCAGATTATGTCTTTATCATATCGCCTTTTTATGAGTTTTAGCGCGCTGTCGATGACATCGAGAGTTTTAAGCCCTAAAAAGTCAAATTTGATGAGATCCACATCTTCTAGGTAGTTTTTCATATACTGCGTGACGATACGCGCGTCATCGCCTTTATCTTGCTTGAAAAGTGGAGCCTTGTGCCATAGCTCCTCGTTTGAGATAACCACGCCTGCTGCGTGCATGCCAGCGTTGCGGTTTAAGCCCTCTAATTGAAGCGCGAACTCCCATACCTGCGCGGCTGTGGGGTCGCTTTGCAAAAGCTCGGCGATTTTTGGCTCTTGCTCGTAAGCACCCGGTTTGTATTTATCACTACTTGGATCGCCGACGCCAGTTAGGGTTACGCCGGGACCTTCTGGGATTAGTTTTGCCATTTTGTCAGCTTGTGAGAGAGGCATATCACATACTCTGGCGACATCACGGATTACGCCACGAGCTAGCAATTTACCAAAGGTCGCTACTTGGGCGACATTGTATTTGCCATACTGCTTTATGACATAATCAATTACTTCGCCACGCCTTGCTTGACAAAAATCCACATCAATATCTGGCATAGAGATACGAGCAGGGTTTAAGAATCGCTCGAAAAGCAGGTTATAAGGTATCGGATCTAGGTCTGTGATACGAAGCGCATACGCACAAATCGAGCCAGCCGCAGAGCCACGGCCGGGTCCTACTGGGATATCGTGGTCTTTGGCCCAGTTGATGAAGTCTTGCACGATAATCATATAGCCTGAGAAGTGCATGCTTTTTATGATTTCAAGCTCTTTGTTTAATCTTTCTTCGTAAATTTGGTGTTTTGCCTCATCAATAAATTTTAATCTCTCTTTCAAACCCTCACGGCATAGATAATCAAACAAAAAATCATCATTGGCAAAGCTATATCTAGCCTCTGGCTCAGGCAGGCTTAGGCCGTGTTTGCTAGCGTATTCGAGGGTAAATTTGAAATTTGGCGGTGTGGGCGCGTAGCCCTTTTCTTCGAAAGCAAAGTGCAAATCGCACTTTTCGACTATTTCTTGCGTATTTGTGATGACCTCTGGCATATCTGCAAAGAGCCTTTGCATTTCCTCATCTGATTTGACATAAAATTCGCTTACGACATGTTTTAGGCGATCTCCGTCGTTTATGGTTTTGCCCATGGCTATGCACTGATACACATCGTGGGCTGTGGCGCGCTCTTTGTAGGCGTAGTGGGCGTCGTTTGTGGCGATGAGTTTGATATCAAGCTCGCGCGCTATGCGGATTAGATCTTTTTCGACATTTAGTTGCTCGCCGATACCGTGTCGCATGATTTCTAGGTAAAAATCATCGCCAAAAATCTCTTTGTATTCTGCGGCGGCCTTTTTGGCGGCTTCGTATCCGCCTGCGCCTCGTTTTAGGTTTCGTTCGCTTAAATTTAGGTGAAACTCAACCTCGCCCGCAAGACAAGCAGATGAGCAAACAAGCCCCTCGCTATGCTCGCGAAGTAGTTTTTTGTTTATGCGTGGGTAGTAGTAAAATCCGTTTAAAAAGGCTTGCGAGCTAAGATACATTAGGTTTTTGTAACCGATTTCGTTTTTGGCTAGCAAAATTAGGTGGAAGCGATTTTTGTCGCTTTTATCTCCGATATCATCGTGGTTGTGGATATAGGCTTCGATACCGATTATCGGCTTTATGCCGTTTTTGCGCATGGTTTGGTAAAAATCGATCGCCCCAAACATATTGCCGTGATCTGTGATTGCGCAGGCTTTGGCGCCACGCTCGGCTAGGATTTTGGCTAGTTCGCTGACTTTGTTGGCCCCGTCAAGCAATGAGTATTCTGTATGCAGGTGTAAATGTGTGAATTCGCTCATAAAATTTCCTTTGATTTTGCGCTCATTTTAGCAAAAAGGGGTTAAATTTTGGCTTTTTGGAATTTGGAGAATTTGCTTTGTGTTATCGCTGTGTTTTGGCAGACACTGCGCCGAATTTGTTATGCAAGTAAGCAATTGATTTGCCTCTAATTTGTCATTGCGAGGCGATTTATCGCCGAAGCAATCTACGACTTTAAAATTCTTTGCGCTAAATTTGCTGTCATTGCGAGCTTTCGCAGAAAGCGAAGCAATCCAGTAAAATTTAAATTCAAAATTCAACCTAAATTTAGCATTGAACGATTTATAAAATTTTTGCAAAATTTGATAAATTTTGCAAAAACATTGAGCTCAAATTTCATATTCGTAGATTGACACGAATTTTGCTAACGCAAAATTCTCGCAATGACAAATCAAGCGTAAATTTTGCCTAATTTATCATTGAGAGTTAGTGAAAATATTTGTTTTAGTTAAAAAGTAGCTCGGATTTTAGTGTGCTAAAAGCTTGCTCGCCTTTTAGTTCGCGCACGATTGCGAGTGCGAACTCCATTGCAGTGGCTGGACCACGAGAGGTAATGATATTTTTATCTATTATGACATTTGCGTTAGCGGTGTAGCCAGCGTGCGCGACCGTGCCCTCGAAGCCCGGGTAGCAGGTGTAGCTATCCTTTAAAACACCGGCTGTGCCAAGAGCCCAAGGTGCAGCGCAGATCGCGCCAATTTTTTTGCTGGCTTTGTCAAATTCACGTAAAATTTCGCCTAGTTTTTCGCTTTTTGCCAAATGCTCGGCACCCGGCAAACCGCCCGGCAAGACTATCATTTCGTATTCGTTAATGTCTAAATTTACGAGCAAATCATCGGCGATGATTTCCACGCCGTGCGAACCTGTAACGCATTTTTTCTCTAAACCGAGAAATTTCGCGTCAATCCCAGCTCGTCTTAGCAAATCAACCACGCTTATTGCTTCGATTTCCTCGAAGCCATTAGCTAAAATAACGGCTACTTTCATTTTTTTCCTTTATTTTAGATATGAGCCTTGCTCGCTTGGAGTGGTCGAAATATCGGTATTGCCACCACGCGCAGAGCTTGAACCGCCGGGCAAAAATGAAGTGTCGCCCTTCAAAAATGCGATGATATAGCCTATCTCTGTCGAGGTTGTAGATAGTGCGATAGGGTTCATCAAAAAGGCTTTTTTGCCACCATATTCATAATCTGAGCCGTAGTCGCTAATCGCCATAGCTATTTCGCCTGCGGATAGATTTTTGATTTTTTTAGATACGCCGTGAGCGCGCTTTTCGCCGTTTGAGCCGTGGCATGAGGCGCATTTAGCAGCGAAAATCTTAGCTCCCTCTTCTTTGGCAGCGGCAGGGTTATGCTTAATACTATTTAGCACGCGACCTTTTGAGCCGTCGTTTTTATAGACATTGACTGTGATATTTTCGTCTTTGGAATGCTTTTCGATGAGGGATTTTAGCTCTTTTGCGAACTCGCCTTTTGCCTCAAACACATAGCTTTCTTCTGGCTCATTAGCCCCCAAAAGCGCACACGCGCAAAAACATGCTAAAAACGAAAGTTTTAAAATCTTCATTTGATACCTTGTCGATAGAATTTAAAAAGGGCGAGGTTTTGCCCTCGCCCTAGGATTATAACTAATCAGAGTAAATGATTAGAAAGCGTATCTAGCTTGGAAGCGGATAAAATCTTGTTCTTGATCTTTGCCGTCCGCGCCACTTTTTTCTAGCTCAGCGTGTGACCAGAAAGTTTTGAAGCTAAGTTTTTTGTTGTATTTGTAATCAGCTCTTACAACTGTTTCCCAGCCATCTGTATCAGTTCCGTTAAGACCATTAAATTCGCCACCTACATAATCAACACCTAGTCTTAGACCAGTATCTGGAATAGTGTAGCCAAGTGTAGCATACCATGCCCAGTTGTCACCTGCGAAATCTGTATAGCCGATTAAAGCTTCGCCTGCGCCAAGGAAAGAAGTGTCATCTTCAAATGATACTCTTGAATGTGTAGCAGCATCTGTGTCATATTTAACATAACCAACGCTTGCATCGAAACCAAACAAATCTGCGCTAGCCTCTACGCCGAAGTAATCAGCATCATCAACAGCACCGCCACCGTTAATGCTTGTGTATTGTCCGTCGAAATCAGAGAAAGCGTATTGAGCTGTCAAACCTAGGTTGATATCCTCTGTAACATCGAAGCTTAGACCAGCTTCAACTGCGAATAAATCAACAACATCCTCTAAGCTAGCATACCATAGTTGGAAAGATACTGGATCATAAGAACCGATAGCAGCTACGCCCCATAGGTTGTGTTGGTCTAGCTTTTTACCATCTGGTGCAAGTGTTGCAACTTCTGCATTCATAGCGATATCGCCATCGCTCTCTAATGCATCCATATATAGAGCTGCAAGAGTCAAGCCCTCGATATCTTGATTGACGACTTTCAAACCATCACCATACATATCGTCTGTGAAGAATGCGCCTATTTTTTGGCGACCTAGTTGAACTGTTGTGCCACCGATTTTATATCCTAGGTATCCTTGGTATAGATCAAATTTTGTTGTATCAGCATTAGTTGTTTTACTTTCTGCCCAGTCACCATCGTGAGCATAGCGGATACCAGCCACGAAGAAGAAGTTGTCATCGATTTTTGTATTTACATTAACAACGCTTTTGAATCTCCATCTGTGATCATTGCGTCTTGCAGCATCAGCTTTATCACCAGCTTCGCCAGCAAATTTATTGTCATTTTTAGTGCTATCAACACGCATCCAAGCGAAACCGCTTACATCTACATCTTTGATTGCATCTTCTAATGCCACAGCACTTGCTGATGTAGCAAATGCACCTGCTGCTAATGCAGCTGCTAAACTAAGTTTGAATAATTTCATTTGAACTCCTTGTAAAAGTTATGGTCGTAATAGTAGCACAAAATACTAAATTATTTGCTTAAAACAATCTTAATTTTACTGAAATATAACCATTTTGTTACCGAGTATTAACCAAAATCGCTGAATTTTGCATAAAAAAAGCGAGACGCCCTTGCGCCTCGCAAATATTGAAAGGAGTTTGATTTCGATAGGGTGATTGTAGCTAAATTTGAGTAAATATATGGCAACAAATGAGAATTATTTTTAATAGTAAAAAATTTGCAGTTAAGCTAAATTTGGCTGATAAAATTCATAAAATTTATGCAAAATTTATAATTTTTGGCGCGAAATTTGCCCTTTTTGTTAATTTTGCGTTAAATTTAAAGGGCGAAATTCGGGCGTAAGTTATCAAAAACTGATTTTTTCCTCGGTTGGGGCTTTGATATTTTCGTTTTTGTGGAGCTGTTTTTTGATGATTTTGGTCGGTGTGTAGCTCTCTTTCTTGCCAGGGGTGATTTTGCGAGAGAGTATTTGCGCGCTAGAAACGGTGCCGTTTGTAACGCTGATGAGTGCGACATCGCCTGGGTTGGCGAAGTATTTATTTGATTTGGCACTGCATTGCTCGCTACCATTTATAAATTTATATGTATATGCGACTTTGCTCTGTCTTGTGTAGCTAGAAATCTGCATTTTGCTGGCGGTGGTGTCTGGGCAAAGTGGCGTGGTGCGTGGCGCGAAAAAGGCGCAACCTGTGAAGCTTAGCGCGATTAGGCAGGGTAGGATTAGGTTTTTCATTTTTTTCCTTTTTTAAATTTTGGTTTTTAATTTTAAAATTTTTTGGGAAAAATTGCAAATTTTGCCTATTTTGTCATTGTGAGGAGCTGTTTTACAGCGCCGAAGCAATCTATGAGTAAAAAATTTAAATTTTGCAAATTTGCTGTCATTGCGAGCGAGTGTAACGAGCGAAGTAATCCAGTAAAATTTAAAGCAAAATTCTATTTAAATTTTGCATTGAACGATTTTTTAAATTTAGCTGGTTTTATTTTTCGTTACGGCTTGCTGTGCTGGATTGCTTCGTCGCTGTAAAACAGCTCCTCGCAATGACACGGATTAGAGTTTTTAAAAACGCTAAAAAGAGACAAATTTGCGTAATAGTTATTAAATTTGTCTTTAAATTTTATTTCCCATACCTGATGGATTAGGTGTAAATTTAATTATTTTTCTTTTTTATATGGCAACATAGAGTAAAGAATAGTGCAAAATACAACTATCGTAGCAAAAAAATAGAGAATTTCAACAATACTTTTTTGAGCCAAATATGTAATAACATAAGAAAAAGAAATTATTAAAAAATCCATTATTTTCCTGCGATTTCTTTTGCAATTTTGTCGCGCAAATCTAAAATTTCATCTCGTTTGATGACAAAGCTATTTTTGTTGGCGATGAGGTGCGCTGAGCTGTGCATGATAACCTCGGCGACTTTAAGGCCGTTTTGCTTCATCGTAGCGCCTGTTTCGACCACATCGACGATAGCGTCTGATAGCCCTATAATCGGAGCTAGCTCGATTGAGCCGTATAGTTTGATGACCTGAGTAGCGACGGCTTTGGTGGCGAAGTATTCGCGCGTGATATTTGGCATTTTGGTTGCGATTTTGATACCTGGGGTGTTGTAATCAAGCTCGGTTTCGTTTGGCACGCCTACGCAGACTCTGCATTTGCCGATTTTGAGATCTAGCAGGCGCAAAACATCTGGTTTGTGCTCTTCGAGCACATCTAGCCCCACTACGCCGATATCTGCTGCGCCTCCGACGACATAGGTAGGAATGTCTTGGTTGCGGACATAAAGAAATTTAAAATCACCCTCTTGCATGATTAATTTGCGGTCTTCAAAGGCAAATTCTAGCCCAAAAATGCTTTTAAAAATTTTGAGTGTATCATCGGCAATGCGACCCTTTGGTAGCGCAATCGTAATCATAAAAGTCCTTTTTGTGAGATTAAATTTTTCATAGCGCGGAAAATCAAATCCCTATCATAAACGCCGTTTTTGAAATGTCGCATTAAAAACGCGCCGTCCCCGCCGGTAAAGTGTATGCGTTTATCGCCGGCAATGTCGGCTATGGCTAGGATTGTGGGCTTGAAAATGCCGTAATTCACGGCGTCGCTTGTTTTTTGTGGAAGCGAGTCTAGGGAAATTTTCGTCGAGAGATTGACATCTAAAACAGATGAAATTTCGCCATAAGTGCGAAGCATAGCGTGGATTCCAGGCAGGATAAATCCGCCAAGGTGGGTGCCACCTTCCATGACATCGACCGTGATAGCGCTGCCTGCATCGACGATGACACCGGTTTCGACCATACTGCACGCGACGATTCTATCGATTCCTAGCCCTTGGTAGGTGGTGTTTATGTGGAAATGGTGCGTAATGTCGATAAATAGGGGATTGTTTAGCTTGCGTTGCACTCTGGCATTTACATTTATACAATACACTCTCTCGATTGGTTCGTAGTTCAAAAACTCGTCGATACCCATAGCAAAGGTTGTGCCGTTATCATAAAATTTGGCATTTGTGTTGCCGATATCACATAAAAGCATAGGTTTTAAATCCGTTTTCTTCTAAAAATTTTTTACTTTTTGAGCAAATTTGGCTGTTGTGGAACAAAACTCGTTTTTTGATAGTTTTGCCTAAATTTGCGCAAATTTGTTCGGTTAAATTTAATAAAAATTCGCTATCTCGCATAATGAAGCGAGATGATGCCTCGCGCATGAAAATCAGGGTATTAAACCCAGATAAATCCACGCCAAAATAGGCGCTGTATGCGTGAGAGCGAGTGAAAATTTTCAAATCTATGGTTTTGAAATTTTTAAGCAAAATTTCATGGCTAACCATGAGATTGGAAATTTTACTTAGCAAAATTTAGCACTTTATCATCGTAGTAAAATGATGAATTTGCGCTAAATGCGCGAGAGTCAATCTCATCATTTAGCTCAAAAATCGCCTCGCTTTGCAGATTTTTATCCGTGCGGATAACAAAACCTGTGCGCTCCACGATATAAAGGTATTCCCCGCTAAATACACCCTCTAATAGCTGAGCGAAGGTAAATTTGCGAGATTTTATTAAATTTAGGTTTTTATCCAAAAGCTCGACCGTGCCGTCTTTTAGCAAAAGATAGATTCTATCGCCGTCAAATAGGACATTTCTAATGTCGCGGTTGTAGGTTTTGTTGCCATTTGGGCTGATGAGAACTAGCCTTGTGCCTGTGCCTGCATAAAGGTCGTCGCCACGGGCTTGAAGCGTGGTTATGTTGTTAAAAAATGGTTGATTTGATACGACGAAATCCCTCACAGAGCGGCCACCTGTGCGCTCTACGATATTTACTAAGCCATCAAGGGCTGGGTAGGCTACTAATTGGTTGATAAAAAGTGGAGCGGCTGTGCGTGAATCTATGGCAAATGCGTCGCCGATTTTATCATCTAGCACCATAGCACCCGAGCTTAGGCGAAAGAGCATTACGCTATTATCGCTCATCACAAGTGCTAAATCATCGCCGTCAATCGCGCCACTTAGGGCATAGCGTTTGAGATCTCGCTCAAATTTCACACTGCCATCGCTACCCAAAACCCTAGTCGTGCCGTTTGTGTCTGTGGCGATGAAATTTCCATTATACTCGCCTAAAAATCGCTCGTTTTTGTTAAGTTTGATATTTTCATTTACGCCTGATTTGGTGATAACTGCGCCGTTTGATAGTGTGGCGCCCTCTTTGGCAGCATAGACAATCTCTGCTGGAAGCGAGCCGTTAAAGGCCATTTTGCCTGTGATATTGTCATCGCCTGGGTCGAAATACTGGCGTTTGGTCGAACAACCGAAAAATAAAAACGAAAGCAGAAGTGTAAATATGATTGATTTTTTCATTATTTATTTCCTTTGTAATGTTTTAAATTTAACGCTAAATTTCGCACTGGCGAATCTATGGCGATTTTGTCAAATTCGGCGTTTGCGGCCTCGATTTGACCTGTTTTTAAAAGCTCGTATCCCTTTACGATAGCGTCGTAATCGTTAAGTAAAAGCGGGCTTTGTTTGCCGTTTTGCACGCTGATAATCTCTTTTAGCAAGTAATCGACCTTGCTATCGCTTCCAAGAGCTGTCAAATCATCGGCTGTGCCGTGATTTAGCATATATAACGCGTATAGATTGAAATCTTTGTCTTTTAGCTTGGCTAATTTTGCGTCATCTCGCGCCTCTAAAAGCTCTGAGTATAGTTCGTTCGCGCTGTTTATGCGAGAATTTTGGATAAATTCGTTCGCCCAGTATCCTACGAAAATCACCATTATAAGGGTAGCGAAAAAGATTAAAGGTTTTTTGTATTTTTTAATGAAAATTTCGCTTTTGATAACGCCTTCTAAAAACTGCTCTTCTGTGCCTATTTCTTTTTTAACGCCTTCGATGTCGTCTTTTAAAGCCAAAGTAGTATCCTTTTGTGATTAAATTTGGCGGTAATTGTAGCATAAAAAAATTTAAATATGCCCAAAGACAAGAATTTTTATGATATAATGTCGCATTTATCAGAAAAGGAAAATTTATGATAATAGATGAAATTTTATTATCAAGGCTCGAAAAATTAGCTGCTTTAAAAATCCCTGATGAAAAACGAAATGAGTTTATCGGTCAGTTAAATAAGGTAGTAGATTTTGTCGAAATTTTAAACGAATTAAAATTAGATGGTGAGGAAGTAGCCATAACTACTTTAAAGGGCGGAACTCCGTTTCGCGAGGATGAGCCACGCGCTAGCGATGTTCGCTCTATTATCCTAGGGCATGCACCTTCAAGCGAGGGTGATTATTTTGTAGTGCCTAAAATTATTGATTAGAAAGGAAAAATATGGAAGATCCAAGAAAAAATTTAGTAGATATCGAAACCTTATTAAAGACAGTTGTTTTTAATAAAGCTTCTGACTTGCACCTAGTTTCTCGCTCAGCACCGCAAATTCGCATCGACGGAACGCTTCGTCCTTTGGCTATGGATAGCCTTAGCGGAAGTGATATCGAGTATATTTGCTATGCGATGATTACAGATCAACAAAAAAGCGATTTAGAGGAAAACAAAGAGCTTGACTTCGCGATTGAGTTGCCAAATATCGGACGCTTTCGTGGAAACTACTATTACACTATGAACGGCGATTTGGCCGCTGCGTTTCGTATTATTCCTATCGATATCCCTAGCCTTGATGATTTGAAGGCTCCAAGCATTTTTAAAGAGGTTGTAAAACGCGAAAAGGGTATGATTTTAGTCACTGGTCCGACAGGATCTGGTAAATCAACGACTTTGGCAGCTATGCTAAATGAAATCAACGAAAAAGAGCGAAAGCACATTATCACAGTTGAGGACCCTGTGGAGTTCGTGCATCAAAACAAAAAATCTCTATTTTCTCACAGAAATATCGGCACGGATACACACTCTTATGCGCAAGCTTTGAAATTCTCGCTTCGTGAGGACCCTGATATTATCCTAGTCGGTGAGATGCGTGATAGGGAGACGATTTCTATCGCGATTACTGCGGCTGAGACAGGACACTTGGTTTTTGGCACACTTCACACAAACTCAGCAATCCAAACAATCAACCGTATCATCGATAGCTTCGACGGCGGCGAGCAACTTCAAGTGCGAAACATGCTTTCAGTTTCGCTAACTGCGGTTATTTCGCAATCTTTGCTTCCAAAGCTTGGTGGCGGTCGTATTGCAGTGCATGAAATTTTGATTAACAACAACGCGGTTGCCAACCTAATCCGTGAAAACAAAGTTCATCAAATTTACTCACAAATGCAACTTAACCAACAAAGCACTGGTATGATTACGCAAACACAGGCTATGGTTAAGGCAATCAGAGCAAATCAAATCGCCAAAGAAACGGCATTGCGCTACTCTACAAATTTACAAGAGCTTATCGGCGTTGTGGGTGCGTGATTATGGAAGGTATAAATTGGTTTGACGCCATTGTAGTGGGCCTGATAATCCTTTTTGGATTAAGGGGTCTTACAAATGGCATTATGAAGGAAATTTTTGGAATTTTAGGTTTGATTGGTGGTTTGTGGATCGCTGTGCGCTACAAAGAGATGGCAGGGGCGTGGATAGCTAGCAAAGTCCCTGCATTGCAAAATGCAAATGGAATTTTCTCCGGCGATACTACTCAGACTTTAATCGGATTTTTGGCTGTGCTTTTTGGCGTGTGGATAATCTGCCTGATTTTGGGTGAGATTATCTCAAAACTCTTTAAATGGAGTGGGTTAGGATTTGTCGATAGAATCGGTGGATTTGCATTTAGTGTGGCTAAAATTTTCTTAATTTTTGCCGTTATCGTAACCTTTGCAAGAGGTCCTATGATGCTAAACGAGCAGACAAAGAAATTTTTCGAAACTAGCGCAGTCGCTCCGGTGCTACTAAGCGTGGGCAAGTGGATTATGGATTTAAAAGACGACCCAGTAGTCAAAGAAAATTTGCAAAGCTTAGAGCAAAAAGCTAGTGAAATTTTAACCCCAAGCGAAGATAATACGACAGAAATTCAAAACAATATTTCAAACGAGGTTTTTGATATCAATCAAAGCTTGGATTTAAATGTAAGTGAAGGGAGATTGTAATGGACGCTAAAATCGAAAATTTGGAATTTGACGCGCTTTTGCTTGAATTTAAAAAAGCACTTAGCGATAATGGCTTAAAATACACAAAACAGCGCGAGGTTTTGCTAAGAACGCTTTATAATAGCAATACGCACTTTACGCCAGAGGCTTTGCACAGCGAAATCAAAGCGAAAAATCCTGAGCTAAATGTAGGTATCGCCACAGTGTATCGCACGCTAAATTTGCTCGAAGAATCAGGCATGGCGACATCGATTACTTTTGGCGCGCAAGGTAAGAAATTTGAACTTGCAAATAAGCCTCACCATGACCATTTAATTTGCAAAAGTTGCAATAAAATCGTCGAATTCCGCGACGCTAGTATCGAGAAAAAACAAATCCAAATCGCCAAAGAAAATGGCTTTGTCCTAACTGGCCATATTATGCAGCTTTACGGAATCTGTGCTGATTGCGCGGCAAAAAGGAAATAATTTGTTCGACTCACAATTAGAAATCCAAAGAATAGATAAATCAAACGAATTGCGAAATTTAGGGGTAAATCCATACCCTCATTTTTTAAAACGAGATATGAAAATCGTAGAATTTCGCGAGAAATTCGCTAGTATTGCAAATACAGAAGAAAAAAAATCAGATGAGATTGTCGTTTTAGCAGGGCGTTTGAAACTAAAAAGAGTTGCGGGCAAATCGACATTTGCAAATATTGAAGACGAAAGCGGAAATATTCAAATTTATTATTCGCGCGACAGTATCGGCGAGGAAGATTACGCTAAATTTAAGAAAAATCTCGAAGTAGGCGATATCATCACCGTTACAGGATACGCCTTTATCACGCAAACTGGCGAGTTTTCGATACATGCCTCAAATATCAAACTAGCTTCAAAAGCGATTTCTCCACTACCTGAGAAATTTCACGGCCTAGTAGATATCGAAATGAGATACCGCCAACGCTACCTCGATATGATAATGAACCCAGAGGTTAGAAGCGATTTTATCAAACGCTCTGTCATAATCCGTGAAATTCGCAACTTTTTTGAGGCGCATGGATTTTTGGAAGTAGAAACTCCGATGATGCACCCAATCGCAGGTGGCGCAAACGCGAAGCCTTTTATCACGCACCACAACGCTCTTGATGTGGATAGATACCTGCGAATCGCACCTGAACTTTATCTAAAACGGCTGATTGTAGGCGGTATGGAAGCTGTTTTTGAAATCAATAGAAATTTTCGCAACGAGGGCATGGATTTAACGCATAATCCCGAATTTACCAGCATTGAGTTTTACTGGGCATGGCATGATTATAATGATGTCATGGATCTGACACAAAATTTAATCTGGGCTGTGATGGATAAGCTAGGACTTGATAAAAAGCTTCAATACGACGAGCTTGAAATCGACTTTACTAAGCCTTTTGCGCGCATAAAATACCTTGACGCGCTGGTCGAAATAGGCGGATTGGATTCTGAGATTATAAATGATAAAGACAAAATTTTAGCAAAGCTTAAAGCCGATAAATTCGAAGTCAATGAAAAGCTAGATTTGGGCCACTTGCAAAGCGAACTTTTCGATAATTATGTCGAAGCCAAGCTCATAGATCCGACCTTTATCGTGGATTTTCCTATCGAGATTAGCCCGCTTGCAAGAAGGAGCGACGAAAATCCAAAAATCGCCGAGAGATTTGAGCTATATATCGCTGGCAAGGAGATTGCAAACGCATTTAACGAGCTAAACGATCCGCTTGATCAATTTGAGAGATTTAAGGCGCAAATCGACGCCAAAAATGCAGGCGATGACGAGGCGCACGAAATGGACGCTGATTATGTCAAAGCACTAAGTTATGCTATGCCACCTACCGCTGGTTGGGGGCTTGGGATTGATAGATTGGTGATGATTTTATTAAATAAAAAATCGATTCGCGATGTTATTTTGTTTCCAGCTATGAAACCGTTAAATTCAGATAAGGAGTAAAAATGTTGGCAGATTTTGATAAAGAAATTTTTGATTTGATGAGCAAGGAGCTAGCTCGTCAGTGCGACCATTTAGAGATGATTGCAAGCGAAAATTTCACTTACCCAGAAGTTATGCAGGTAATGGGCTCAGTGTTATCAAACAAATACGCAGAGGGCTATCCTGGCAAAAGATATTATGGCGGCTGCGAATTTGTCGATGAAATCGAAACAATCGCTATTGAGCGATGTAAAAAACTTTTTGGTTGCGAATTCGCAAATGTTCAGCCAAATTCAGGCTCACAAGCAAATCAAGGCGTTTATGGAGCGTTTTTAAAACCGGGTGATAAAATTTTAGGCATGTCTTTAAGCCACGGCGGACACCTAACACACGGCGCAAAAGTTTCAAGTAGCGGAAAGTATTATGAGAGCTTTGAATACGGCGTCGAGCTAGATGGTCGCATAAATTACGACCGCGTAGCAGACATTGCAAATATCGTAAAACCAAAAATGATAGTTTGTGGCGCAAGTGCCTATACAAGAGAGATAGATTTTGCTAAATTTAGAGAAATCGCTGATAGCGTGAGTGCGTATCTTTTTGCCGATGTGGCTCATATCGCAGGACTAGTTGTAGCTGGCGAGCACGCTCATCCGTTCCCGCACTGCCATGTCGTTAGCTCTACCACTCACAAAACACTTCGCGGACCACGCGGCGGTATCATTATGACAAATGATGAAGAATTTGCTAAAAAAATCAACAGCTCGATTTTCCCGGGCATTCAAGGAGGGCCCCTAATGCATGTCATCGCAGGAAAGGCTGTCGGTTTTAAACACAATCTAAGTCCTGAGTGGAAAGTTTATGCAAAACAGGTCAAAGCAAATGCAAAAATTTTAGGCGAAACTTTGGTAAAACGGGGCTTTGATCTAGTAAGTGGTGGCACGGATAATCACTTGATTTTAGTAAGTTTCCTAAATAGAGAATTTAGCGGAAAAGACGCTGATATAGCCCTAGGAAATGCAGGAATTACCGTAAATAAAAACACAGTCCCGGGCGAGATTCGCAGTCCGTTTATCACAAGCGGTATTCGCGTCGGAAGCCCTGCTTTGACATCTCGCGGTATGAAGGAAGCTGAGTTTGAGTTTATCGCAAATAAAATCGCAGATGTGCTTAGCGATATAACAAACACTGAACTTCAAGCAAAAGTTAAAAAAGAGATTGTTGATTTGGCACATAAATTTATCATTTACGATAAAGCGATGTATTGATTTTAAGGCGCTTTGTGCGCCTTATTACCCTTTTTAAAAGATTTGTTAAATTTTTTAAAAAGGGTAAATAAATTTTTAGGAGATATTATGACGGATAAATTTGATATGAGCGATATCACTATGAACGGAGCGCCAGGAGACGGCACAGCTAGCCTAAAAAAGCTTTTGACTATTGCGGCTGGAATTATAGTTTTGTTTTTGATAGTTCTTATAATAATGAAAGCTATCAACAAAAACGACATTGATACAAACGCAGCCCTAACAATGCCTAGCGAAGAAGAACTTACTAAAAAAGAAGAGGTAAAAAAAGAGCCAGAGGTTAATGTAGTTAGTAGCGAGGCTTCTAGTGCGCAGCCTCAAACCCCAGCTCCAAAGGCAGAGCCAATCCCTGCGCCAAAACCAAGCGAGCTTCAAATTTCAAAAGTTGAAATCAAAAATGAAGTAAAAGATGAGCCAAAGCCAGTGGTGCAAAACACTGCCCCTGATATCAAAGTGGAAATAAAAAAACCTGAGGTCAAAGAAGAGCCAAAACCTGTCGTAGTCCAAAGAATTGAGGTTAAAAAAGAAGAACCAAAACCAGAAGAGGTAAAAACCGTAAAAGAGCAGTTGCAAGCTCCAAAGGTTGAAATCAAAAAAGAAGCTCCAAAAGTCGAAGTAAAAAAAGAGACCCCAAAAACCGAGCCTAAAAAAGCAGAGGTGAAAAAACCTGAGGTCAAAAAAGATGAGCCTAAAAAGGTAGAGGCGAAAAAACCTGAACCTAAAAAAGAGGAAATCAAAAAAGCCGAAGTCAAAAAAGAATCTCCAAAAACTGAGCCTAAAAAAGAACCTACCAAAGTAGGCACTGCGGCAAAAACTGCGAATTCGAGCGTGGGGGCTGGAAATTATATCCAAGTTTTCGCTTCGAACTCTTATGATCCAAATAGCTCAGATGTGCGCAAAATCACAGCCAAAGGCTATAATCCAGTGGGTTTAAAAACCCAAGTAAATGGCAAAGATGTGGTTAAAATTTTGGTCGGTCCATTTAGTGGAGAAGAGCTAAACAAGGCTATTAGCGACATGCGTGCGGTTAATAGTGGCGCATACATTTACAGAGTGAAATAATGCACAAATTTGCCGTTTTTGGCAATCCGATATCCCACTCCATATCGCCTTTAATGCACAATTTGGCGATTAAAGAGCTAGGCCTTGACGCCTTTTATGGGCGGGTTTTGTTAGAAACAGCCACGGATTTGAAACAAAAATTTCTGAATTTAGGTTTAAATGGCGCGAACATCACCGTGCCTTTTAAGCTAGAAGCTCATAGGATAAGCGATGAGCTAAGCGAGGCGGCGCGCGAGATTGGCTCGGTGAATACTCTCGTGCGAAAAAACTCCAAATTTTACGGATACAACACTGATGCGCCCGGGTTTTACGAGGCGATTAGGGAGTTTGGAAGCTTAAAGCGCGTGCTTGTTTTGGGCGCTGGTGGCACGACACGGGCGATTGGCTATATTTTGGCGAAAAATGGCGTTAAATTTGACATTTTAAACCGCAGCGAAAAAGAGCCAGAAAATTTTAAATGCGAGAATTTTTATACTTATGAAAATTTCAAATTTCAAAGCTATGATTTGGTCGTAAATTCCACAAGCGCAGGGCTAAAAGATGATTTTTTACCAGCCCCAGTCGAAATTTTGGACGCTGTTTTTAAAGAGGCAAAATTCGCATTTGACGCAATTTATGGCAAGATTACGCCGTTTTTGGATTTGGCTAGCACTCACGGCGTTCGCACAAAAGACGGACGCGAAATGCTAATCAACCAAGGCGCATTAGCGTTTAATCTTTTTTATGATAATAAATTCGACACTGCGCAAATTGCCAAATTTATGGCGCGCGCAGTATCGTTAAAAGGCTAAATTTACTTACTTTTCGGATTCAAAATCGCGATAAACGGCTCTTTTGCTATTAAATTTGCCCCAAATTTCACATCATCGTTGCTAAGGGCGTTTATGCGCGCGGCATAAATTTCATCATCGTAAAACGGATAGCCGAAAAGCTCGTGCGAAGCGATGTTACTTAGCCAAAAATCGTTGTTTTCGCTGGCTCTTTTCATAGATAAAATTTGCGCTTTTTTGAAATTTTCTAGCTGATCTGCGCTAGTGCCGTTGCGCGCGATATCAGCGACGATTTCTTTGATTCCCTCAATCACCGCTTCTTTATCCTTTTCGTTGCACGAAAACGAGATATTTAGCCCAGATTTTATCTGCGGAAACTGCGCGTATGAGGCACTCACGCTGGCTGAGTAGATTAGCCCTTTGGCCTCTCTGATTTTTTCGGTGATTTGCGTTTTTACGGCACTTTCGAAGGCTTTGAGCTTGTATGAGTTTAAAATGTCAAACTCGCTCAAATCGTAGTTTAGATAAATCATTCTAACCTCGCTTTTATCGCTATCGCCGTAGTTTTCCTCGATTTTTATGGCGTTTGCGCTAAGCTTTGTTTGGGCGATTTCGCCCCTGCCAGCTTTGCCTTTTAAATTTCCTG
Organism: Campylobacter sp. VBCF_01 NA2; assembly: GCF_027797205.1. Taxonomy (NCBI): domain Bacteria; kingdom Pseudomonadati; phylum Campylobacterota; class Epsilonproteobacteria; order Campylobacterales; family Campylobacteraceae; genus Campylobacter; species Campylobacter sp. VBCF_01 NA2. Next base: position 1,322,027 of record NZ_CP115607.1, on the reverse strand, counting down.
CGTATTTGGCTAAAATTTCGGTGATTTTATCCTCGTCAAAATCGCCACTTATCACAAACAAATACTCGCCACCATTAGCGAAAATTTTATCTGCCAAGCCCCCAAAATGCGCTAAATTCGCGCTTTTTACATCGCTTATTTCAAGCGGAGCCTTAAAACGCAAATCCCCGCCAAATAGCGAATTTACGATTTGTTTGTTGAAGCGAAAATCTATCGTCTCATCTCTGAGCGCAAGGTTAGATAGCGCGCTACTTTGGTATTTTTCTAGCGAATTTGCGTGGATTTCTGGCGTGCTCATTTTCACAAACAGCTCCCTCATCATCGCCTCGAAATCCTTGCTAGCGCTCTCTCCGCTAAATCCGCTAGAAAGCTCGTTTATACCAAAGCGTAAAGAGTAGTTAAACCCGCTAGTTAGCCTCCTGGCCTCGTATTCGTTAAACTCGCCAATAGTGCCTGAATTTAGCAATGCGCTTAAAATTTCAGCCTCAGCCTTGCTCGCAAAATTCGAAATTCCGCCTAGTTTTTTCACGCTGATTTGTATGCTATTTTTTTTGCCCAAATTTCGCTTTAAAATCGCCTTGACGCCGTTATCGAAATTTAGCGTGGTTATGTTTTTATCGCTGTCAAAATTTTGGCTAAATTTGGCTGGTGAAGGCTCGTTTTCTAAAAGTTTTTTCTCGCCCAGGCCGTTTTTGCTAAAATTAAATGGGGTTGCGTTTTGATAAATTTTATCTATTTCCCCTGCGCTTAAATTTAGATCTTTCGTCGAAATTATCTCCGTAAAGTGCGCTCCGCTCGTGATTTGCTTAAAGTATTCATTGACATCGCTTAGCGAAATTTCGCCCAAAATCGCAAGGCTTAAATCGTGTTTGTCCTGCTTGCCAAGCTTAGTGTTGCCGTTTATTACAAAATCCAAAATTTCATAAATTTGCTTGTTTTGCGTGTCGTTTTTGATGAGATTGGTTTGGACTGAGTTGATAAATTCTGCCTTTGCACTCTCAAAATCCCCAGCCGAAAATCCATGCTCCCTAGCGCCCTTAATCGCGCTAAATAGGCTAGTCAGCGTGGCATTTGCGTCGAAATCAAAAATGTTTGCGCCAAACGAGTAAAGTCTGCGCTCACCGAATAAATCATCGCTGTCAAATCCCGCTTTTAGGGGGATTTTCGCGCCTACATTTAGGGCATCGTAGCTAAGGCTAAGAAGTTTTGCGATGTAGGTATCAAGCCAGGCTTTTTTCATTTCGCCTATGTTATTTAATGGGCTGTGCTCGCCGGCAAATACGATATTTACGGCATTTGTGCCAATCTGTGGCTCTATGATGTTTGCATAACCTGCGCCGAATTTTTGCAGGCTCGTATCGCGCGCGATTTTTTTAGAGCGAGGTTTTAAATCGCTAAATTTGGCTTTGATTAAATTTTCGATTTGCGTCGAATTTACATCGCCCACGACGATGACGCTCATTAAATTTGGCGCATAATTTCTATCATAAAACGCCCGCAAACTCTCGCTCGTCGCACCCGCTATGGCTTCGTTTTTGCCTATTGGAAAGCGTCTTTGAAAGATCGAGTTTGGATACAAAGACTTGGCTCTTTGCTCGTAAAATCTGGTTTTATAATCCTTTTTTGCCTCTTCTAAAATCACGCCTTTTTCTTTTTCGACCTCGGCTGGGTCGAATTTCACGCCCTTAGCGTAGTCCCTAAATACCGTGAAAATATCGTTTAAATTTTCATCGCTCACGCTTGCTTGGATATTGTAGGTCGTGTTTTGAAAGCTAGTTTGTGCGTTTAAATCTGCGCCAAATTTCACGCCTAGGCTTTCTAATTTTTTGACTAGCTCGTTTTTGTCGAAATTTTCGCTGCCGTTAAACGCCATGTGCTCGACAAAGTGCGCAAATCCCTGCTCATCGTCGTTTTCGTCGATACTGCCAGCATTTACATTTAGGTAAAAATATGCGCTGTTTTTGGGGACGAGGTTTTGCTGTATGAAGTATTTTAGGCCGTTTTCTAGCGTGCCTGTGGTGACATTGGCGTCGAATTTTAGCGCTAAATTTGGATCAAGTGATACGGCGAAATTTAGGCTAAATGCCGCGCAAAGTGCGAAAAATATTTTTTTCATAAATTATCCTTTTTAAAAAAGCGAGATTTTAACTGAAAATAGTAAATTTTAAATGAAAAAAGAGAGCTTTTAAAGGCTCTCTTAAAATTTCAATTTTATGGGGATACATAAAGGTGGAGCCTTAGGGGGAAGGCCCCATACGCACGCGTTTGCGTGATAAATTTGGCGCAGGGGGCTGCGCCAAATTTGGAGTTTTATAGTTTGTCTGAGTTTTTGCCTAAATACTCGGCTACGCCTTGTGGGTTAGCCTTCATACCAGCGTCGCCTTTGTTCCAGCCAGCTGGGCAAACCTCTCCGTGCTCGTTAGTAAATAGCATAGTATCTACCATACGAATCATCTCGTCGATATTTCTGCCAAGCGGAAGGTCGTTGATGACAGCGTGGCGGATTGTGCCGTCGCTATCTAGCAAAAATGAGCCTCTTAGCGCAACTGCGTTGCCAAAAAGCACATCGAAGCTTCTAGCGATATCTTTTGTGATATCTGAAACTAGTGGGAATTGGACTTTGCCGATACCGCCTGCATTTACTGGTGTGTTTTTCCATGCAAGATGAACAAACTCGCTATCGCAAGATACGCCGATAACCTCTACGCCTCTATCTTTAAATTCTTTATAGCGTTTGTCAAATGCGATAATTTCGCTAGGGCAAACAAATGTGAAATCTTTTGGATAAAAGAACACAACTGCGCCTTTTGGGCCGATGTTTTTGTAAAGGTTGAAATCCTCTACAATGCTGTTGTCGCCAAGAACGGCTTGTGCTGTAAAATCTACTGCTTTTGTAGTTACTAACATGATATTTTCTCCTTAATAATAAAATTTATTATTTGCGAATTATACACATTTTATCTTATAAAAAATTTAAACCAAATTTACACGCAATATAAAATTCAAATCTAATCAAAATTTTTAATGACTTTTTAAAAAATGTGTGTTATTATTTAGAGTATTTTTTGATAAAGGAGAAAATATGGCAGTAAAAATTACTGATATTTGTATAGCATGCGGTTCTTGTATCGATGAGTGCCCAGTTAGCGCGATTGTTGATGATAGCGATAACCCAACAGGGGCAGACACATACTATGTATATGCTGATAAATGCGTAGAGTGTGTAGGCCACAATGACGAACCAGCCTGTGCAAACGCCTGTCCAACTGACGGCTGTATCGTTTGGAGCGAAGTTGTCGCTGGACAACCAAGCAAAGCTGAAATCGGCGCAGAATTGCGCGGTGGCGATACTCCGGTAGTCGCATAAATACAAATTCAAAATTTTCATGGCTTAAATGCCATGAAAATTTAATTCTTAAATAAATTTTAACCTATTTTAGATATAATCATCCTTTTACAATAAAGGAGTTCGTATGCAACAAACACTATCAATAATTAAGCCAGATGCCGTAAAAAAGGGCGTTATAGGCAAAATCATAGATAGATTTGAAAGCAACGGTTTGCGTATAGCAGCAGCAAAAAAATTGCAATTAAGCGTAGATGACGCAAAAGCGTTCTATGCAGTTCATAAAGATCGTCCATTTTTTGGCGAATTAGTTGATTTTATGGTTAGTGGCCCGGTTGTGGTTATGGTTTTAGAGGGCGAGAACGCAGTAGCTAAAAACCGCGAACTAATGGGTGCAACAAATCCAAAAGAGGCAAAGCCAGGCACAATTCGCGCTGATTTCGCTGAAAGTATCGATGCAAACGCAGTCCATGGTAGCGATAGCCTAGAAAACGCAGCTATCGAGATTGCATTTTTCTTTGCTAAAAAAGAGATTTGCTAAGGTAAAATTTTGAAAATTAGCTTTGTAAAAATCACAAAAGAGCCGATTAAATTTGATACCCAAAGTGGCGGTGTTAAATTTAGTGGCGAGTTGCACAAATCAGGAGAAAGCCTGTATAAATGCAGTGGCCAAATTTGCGGAGCGATACCATATATTTGTGATCGTTGCGGAAGCGAATTTGAGTTAAACTTAGACGAAAATGTCGATTTAACGCTAAGCGACGGGATATATAGAGGCTCTGATAGCTTAGATGTAATCGAGTTTTTCGAGGGCAGTATCGACGTAGACGAAATTTTACAAAGCGAAGTAGAAGCGATAAAGAGCGACTACTTTTATTGCGATAAATGTAAAGAATTATAAATTTTATAAAGGAGAAAAAATGGCAGTTCCTAAACGAAGAGTGAGTAAAACTCGCGCAGCAAAAAGAAGAACTCATTACACTGTAACTCTACCTGTGCCAGTCAAAGACAAAGACGGTAGCTGGAAGATTCCTCACAGAGTAAATAAAAATACAGGAGAATACTAATCCCATGACGTCGATTGCTATCGACGCAATGGGTGGCGACTTCGGTTGCGAGCCTATTGTATGCGGAGTTATTGAAGCGCTAAGAGAGCAAAAATTCAAAGCTTTCTTAGTAGGCGACGAGGCAAAAATCGCCCCTTTTATCCCGGCAGAATTTCAAAAATATATAGAGTATGTCCAAACTGACGAAGTTTTCGAGATGAAAGAGGGTGCGACAGATGTTTTAAAGCGCAAAAATTCCACCATTTATCAAGCAGTAGATTTAGTCAGAAATGGCACCTGTAAGGCCGTGGTCTCAGCTGGTCATAGCGGGGCTACGCACAGCCTAGCTACGCTTAGAATCGGTAGAATTCCAGGTATTTCGCGCCCAGCCATTGCTACGCTTTTTCCGACTAGTCAGGGTGGTAAAACGCTGGTTTTAGATGTCGGGGCAAATGTGGATTGCAAACCTGAAAATTTATTCGAATTTGCCGTTATGGGCGAGGCTTACGCAAAAGAGATTATGGGGATTAAAACCCCTAGAATCGGGCTTTTGTCAAATGGCGAAGAGGATAGCAAGGGTAACGAGGTCAATAAAGAAATTTTCCCAAAACTCAAAAAAATGCAAAATTTCGTCGGTAACGCCGAGGGAAATCAGATTTTCGACGGTTCGGTAGATGTCGTCATCACTGACGGATTTATCGGAAATATCGTGCTTAAAACCAGCGAAGGCATAGCCAGCGCTATGAATAAGCTTATCAAAAAAGAGGCGAAAAAATCGCCGATTGCGATAGCTGGTTCGATTTTGATGAGGCGAGTATTTAAGATAATCAAAAAATCGACCGATTACGATGAAACTGGTGGTGCGCCACTTTTGGGCGTGAAAGAGTGCGTAATCATAAGCCACGGCAAAAGCACGCCAAAAGCGATAAAAAACGCAATTTTTCAAGCGCTTAAATTTTCGGATTCAAACATAAACTCGGTTATCCAAACCCAACTTAGCAACTACAACCAAGGATAAAGATGAAGGCTTCGGTGGTATCCATAGGCGCCTACGCTCCAAAGAGAGTTCTAACAAACCACGATTTGGAGGGTATGGTCGATACCAGCGATGAGTGGATTACCCAAAGAACGGGCATTAAAGAACGCCATATCGCAGATACAAATGAGGCTACTAGCGATATGGGCGCAAAGGCTGCTGCTTTGGCACTTCAAAGAAGCGGGCTAAGAGCAGAGCAAATCGACGCTGTGCTTTGCGCTACAATCACGCCTGATTATTTTTGTATGCCATCAACTGCGGCTTTGATTGCAGATAAGCTAGGGTGTAAATTTGGCGTTATGGCGTTTGATATAAGTGCTGCGTGTAGTGGATTTGTATATTTACTAGACCTAGCAAAATCGCTTATCGAAAGCGGAGCGAAAAAGCATATACTAATCGTCGGAAGCGAAAAACTAAGCGCGATTACGGATTATGGCGATAGAAGCACCTGCGTGCTTTTTGGCGACGGCGCTGGCGCAGCGGTAGTGAGCGAGGGCGAGGGTGAGGGCATAATCTACACAAACAGTGCGAGCGACGGCGCAAAGGCTGATTATTTGATCACGCCAGCACCTGGGAGCGCAAATCCTATCTCACAACAAATTTTAGACGATAAGCTCGGATTTATCAAAATGCGCGGTCAAGATGTCTATAAAATCGCAGTTCCAACGCTGATAAAATCGGTCGAAGAGGCATTAGAAAAAAATAGCCTTAAAGCTAGCGATATTGATCTGTTTGTCCCGCACCAGGCGAATTTGCGCATAATCGAGGCAGTGCGCGAAAAGATAGGCTTTACGGAAAATCAATGTGTCGTAACTGTGCAAAAATACGGCAACACAAGCTCGGCTTCAATCCCAATGGCACTAAACGAAGCTTATGAGACTGGCAGGCTAAAAAATGGCTCGTTAGTCTTGCTAGACGCCTTTGGCGGGGGATTTACTTGGGGTTCTGTGCTATTTAAATTTAACGCTTAAATTTCAAAATTTATCAAATTTAGACATTAATTGTCGAATTCTTATTGTAAAATTCACTAAAATTTTAAAGTAAAGGAAAAATCATGTCCGAAATCAAATGTCCAAACTGCGGCGAAATTTTCGCAATTGATGAGAGTGAATACCAAAAAATCGTAAGCCAAATCAGAAATAGCGAATTTGAGAAAATTGTAAACGAGAGATTACAAAACGAAAACGCAAAATTTCAAAGTGAATTAGAGCTTGTAAAATCCCAAGAAATCGCTAGGGCAAAAGAATATATAGCTAATTTAAAAGCGCAAAAAGATAGTGAAATTTCACAACTTAAAGAAATTTTGGCGAAATCACAGGCCGAACTAAAAGGCAAAGATGAGAATTTAACGCAAAAATTTGAGATTGAAAAAAGCAAAATTTCCCTAGAAAATGAGGCTAAAATCGCAGAGCTAAATCAGAAAATCACTGAGTTAAACGCCAAAATCAGCGCAAGTGAAAATGAGAAAAATTTGGCTGTGAGCAACGCTATTTCGAGCAAAGATAGCGAAATTTCCGAGCTTAAAATAACACTGAGCGAAAAAGAAAAAAATTTCGTCGAAAAAGAGCAAATTTTGCGTGAAAATTTCGAAAAAACAATCAGCGACAAAGACGCGATGATAGATTATTACAAGGATTTAAAGGCGAAATTATCGACAAAAATGGTTGGCGAGAGCTTGGAAACACATTGTAGCACAGAGTTTGAGAAGCTCCGCACCACCGCATTTGCAAACGCTTATTTTGAAAAAGACAATGAGGTCAAAGAGGGCGGCAAAGGCGATTTTATATTTCGCGATTTCAAAGATGGCGTAGAGTATATTTCGATAATGTTTGAGATGAAAAACGAGGCCGATACGACCGCGTCAAAGCACAAAAACGAGGAATTTTTTGCCAAATTAGACAAGGACAGAAATGCGAAAAACTGCGAATACGCAGTGCTTGTCTCGCTACTTGAAAGCGATAGTGAGCTCTATAACACCGGTATCGTCGATGTTTCGCACAAATATGAAAAAATGTATGTGATCCGCCCGCAGTTTTTCTTGCCGATAATCTCGCTACTACGCAATGCTGCGCTAAATTCGCTCGAAGATAAAAAGCGTCTAGTAGAGTATCAAAACCAAAATTTAGATATCGAAACCTTTAAAAGCAATATTGACGAATTTAAGGATAAATTTGGCAAAAATTACCGCTTAGCAAGCGAGAAATTTCAAAAGGCAATCGATGAAATCGACAAAACCATAAGCCACCTAGAAAAGGTAAAAAATGAGCTTTTATCTTCTGAAAATAACCTGCGCCTAGCTAATGATAAAGCCGAAAAACTAACTATCAAAAAGCTAACCAACAACGCTCCAAGCGTGCAAAAAATGTTTGATGAAGCAGGGCAGAATTCGGGCGAGTAAATTTGGCGAATTTGGCGCAAAATTTAGCAAAATTTGGGTGAAATTTAAACAAAATTTTGCGCCACAAATCTACTAAATTTTGGCGAAATTTACTTTTCGCCAATTCCTAAATTTTCCCTTTTTACGATTATTTTTTTGATTTTTTTCAAAAGCTCGATCGAAGCCTCGATTTCAGCCTTTTTGGTGCTGACACTCTCCACATTTGCCCCCACGCTAATGCCCTTTGCAAGCGAGTATTTGTAGATGAAATCAAACAGCTCCACGCACAGGCTCACCGAGCTTTGCAAGATATCGGTGCTGGTTTTTAGGCGATTTTCCAAAAAATCCGGCACGCTAATGCCAAGCCACTTCATAAATTCGAGCGTTTTTTCGCTTCCGCACGGCGTGAAAGTAAAGATTATAGGCACTTTTTTGCACCCAAGATTAGCATAATCATCTATGAAATTTTTCACACTCTCAGCGTCATAGACAGCTTGGCTTATGAAATACTCGCACCCGCTTATGCTTTTTGACGCGATTTTTAGGTGCTCGGCGCGTGTTTGTTTGTGGCGCTCGGCTATGCAAATTCCGCCCAAATGCAAATCGCTAGCAATCTCTTTTTTTATCTGATATGCCCGTTTTAGCGGGATTTTCATCGTATCGTATTTCGAGGAAGCCCCCACAAATACGCCAAAATTACTCGCTCTTGCATTTAAAATTTCGTTAAATTTGCTCTCATTGTATTTTCCCACAGCGCGGTAGATTATGGCTGGTTTGACCTCGCGCAGGTGTTTGGTGTAATACAGCGCGGGATCTAGCGTTTCGATGAATTCATAAGTGCGCGTCTCTCTCGTCCTTGCGCTCTCATCTTGCAAATCATAAATGACTATGCCATCGCAAGGCATGGAGTTTATGCGCTCTCTCCAAAGCGCGCCAAGTCGCTCGATTTTTTCGGGCTCGAAACTGATTTTTGGCGGAACGATACCATAGAGCAAAATTCCGCTAGCATTGTTTTTAATTTTTTGTTCCAACATTGATAAATTCCTTAAATTTAGGATATTGTAGCAAATTTAAATTTAAAAATTTAAATGATATAATGCGCCAAATTTTACGAAGGAAAATTTATGAAGACTTTGCAAGAAAATTTGAAGCTTTTTTATTTGGGGCTCGAAAATTCTGAGCCGTATTTGTATAAAAACAAAGATCTCACAACCCACGCACTAATCATTGGTATGACTGGTAGTGGTAAAACCGGTCTTGGAATCACGCTTTTAGAAGAGGCCGCGATTGATAATATCCCATCTATCATCATCGATCCCAAGGGCGATTTGACAAATTTAGCTCTTACATTTCCAAATATGAGCGCGCAGGATTTTCTGCCTTATATCGACGAAACAGAGGCTGCGAATAAAGGCCTTAGCGTGGAGCAAATGGCAAGTGAAACTGCGCAAATGTGGCGAAATGGCATAGAAAATTCTTACCAAAATTTAGACAGAGTCGAGCTACTTAAAAACAGCGCCGAGTTTAAAATTTATACGCCAAAATCAAGCGCTGGGCTAGGAGTTAGCCTGCTTAGCGACTTTGAAGCACCGAAAAATTTAAACGATGAGGATATGAATAATTATATCTGCGGTATCGCTTCTAGCGTGCTTAGCCTAGCTGGCATTACTAGCGATAATCTAAGCTCGCCGGAATTTTTGCTGATTTCTCAAATTTTTAGTTCAAATTTCAGCGAGGGCAGGGGCGTGAGCGTGGTCGATCTCATCAACCAAATCATCACTCCGCCGTTTGATAAAATCGGCGTTTTTGATGTGAATAACTTCTTCCCTAGCGATAAACGCATGGCGCTAGCTATGAAAATCAACGCCCTAATCGCAAGCCCAAGTTTCAAGCTTTGGTGCGAGGGCGAGAGGCTAGATATCGCAAAAATGCTATTTGATGAGAGTGGCAAGGCTAGGGCGAATATCTTTTGTATCGCGCATTTAAATGACGATGAGAGAATGTTTTTCGTAACCTTGCTTTTAAACGAAATGGTTAATTGGATGCGCCAAACGCAAGGCACCAGCGCGCTTAGAGCGATTTTGTATATGGACGAGATTTATGGATTTTTCCCGCCAAATGGCAATCCGCCGTCAAAAACCCCTATGCTAACCCTGCTAAAACAAGCGCGCGCTTTTGGGCTAGGCTGCGTTCTTAGCACGCAAAACCCTGTGGATTTGGATTACAAAGGTCTTAGCAATATCGGCACTTGGTTTATCGGCCGCCTCCAAACCGCCCAAGATAAAGAGCGAGTAATCGGCGGACTTAGCGGAATTGGCTCAAATCCTGTGGATAAATCTGCGCTAATGGAGCAAATCTCAAACCTTAAAAAGCGAAATTTCTTAGTCAAAAATATCAACGAGGATAGCCTAAAAACGATAGAAACTCGCTTTGCACTTAGTTATTTAAAAGGCCCTTTAAGCAACGAGCAAATTTCAAATTTAATGAGCGAAAAAAAGGGCGCACCAGGCGCGAGTGGCACTGGAAACAAAGTAAAAAGCGCAAGCAGTGCCAAACCAATCGTATCAAATGAAATTTCGCAAATTTACAGCTACGGCGCCTCTCGTGAGCTAAGCCCGTATCTATACGCCACAGCTAAGGTGCGCTATGCTGACAAAGAGGGCGAATACACGAGGGATTACGCGTATTTGCTTGATATCTCAGATGCTAGCGAAATTAACTGGGACGAGGCGAGCGACCGCGCTATCGATAATATACGAAGCGATGAGTTAGAGGATTCGTCGTATTGCGCTTTGCCAAGCTTTATTGCTAGTGCGAAAAATTTCGCCACTTTTATTCGCAATTTCAAAGACTGGGTTTATCGTAATCAAAGGTTAGAATTATACAGCGCGCTTGATATGCACAGCACGCCAGATGAGAGCAAAGAGGAATTTTATCAAAGACTGCAAGATAAGGCAAATGAAATTTTAGAGCAAAAAACAGATGAAATTCTAGCTAAATTTGAAAAAGAAAAATCTACGCTTCAAACCCGCATAAACCGCGCCGAAGAGAAGCTAGAAAAAGAAAAAAGCGATGTTACTAGCCAAGGAATTAATGCAGCCCTTAGCATAGGAAGCGCGATACTAGGCTCGCTTTTTGGCAGATCGCGCGCTAGTGCGACTACGATTAGCAAAACCGTAAGTGGCGTGCGAAACGCTCACCGCGTGCTAACCCAGCGCAACGAAGCCAAAAATGCAGAAGCTAGCGTAGATGAGCTATACTCGCAAATGCAGGCTCTGCAAGAGAGATTTGATGAGCAAATCGCGCAGTTAAAAGAGAGCTTGGATCTCAAAAATATCGAGCTTGGCGTAGTGTCGCTGGCTCCGAAAAAGACAGATATTTATGATGAAAAAATTTCGATTTTGTGGAAGAGTTAGGGTAAAAAATGATATTAGATGTGGTTTTAGGACTTTTTAAAGCGCCAAATTTTTGGTGCTATTTAATAGCGTATTTACTAGGAGCTGTGCCGTTTGGCTTGCTCATTGGCAAATACTTTGGCAAGGTTGATATTAAATCTGCTGGAAGTGGCTCGATAGGGGCTACAAATGTCTTGCGAGTGCTTAAAGAAACAGACCCCAAAAAGGCTAAAATTTTAGCGATTTTAACCGTGGTTTGCGACGCTTTAAAGGGCGTGGTGCCGATTTTGGTGGCGAGGGCTATGGGTTTTGATGAAAATGTGCTTTGGGGCATGGCTGTGTTTGCAGTGGTGGGGCATTGTTTTTCGCCATACCTTGGATTTAGCGGTGGCAAGGGCGTAGCCACGGGGGCTGGCGTGTTAGCATGCTTCGTGCCAATCGAGCTAATCATCGCGCTTGTTGTTTGGTTTATTGTGGGCAAAGTGCTTAAAATTTCGTCCGTAGCCTCGCTATCAGCGGCGCTCGCGCTAATTGTGGCTAGCTACATACTCCACGCAGATATGCCAGCAATCCACACTCACGCGCCGATTTTTATCATAGTTTTTATCGTCTTTTACAAACATATTCCAAATATCGCAAGACTGCTTCGTGGCGAGGAAAAACGGGTAATATGATTCGGGTTTTGATTGAGGATTTGAAATTCGACGCGATTGTTGGAATTTTGGATTTCGAAAGAGAAAAAAAACAAGAAATTTTAGTAAGCGCAAAATTTGGCGCAGATGAATTTATAGACTACGCCAAGGCGTGCGAATTTATAAAATTTAGCTTTGAGAGGGAGAAATTTTTGCTCGTCGAAGACGCGCTAAATTTCTTCGCCAAGAGCTTTAAAACCCAGTATAAAAGCCTGAATTACTTCTATATGAAAATTTACAAAACCCAAATTTTAGCTGACGCAAAAGTCGGCGCGCAAATCGAAATAAATTTTTAAAATTTCTTTAAAAAAACTTGAATTTTGGCTTAAAATATGCTACAATCACGCCAAATTTTATTACGAAGGAAAATCAATGAGAATTTTAATTGTCGAAGATGAAGTTACTCTAAACAAAACTATCGCCGAGGGTTTGGCGGAGTTTGGTTACCAAACAGACAGCTCAGAAAGCTTTAAAGACGCTGAATATTACATAGGCATACGAAATTACGATTTAGTTTTAACCGACTGGATGTTACCAGATGGCAGCGGCGTCGATCTAATCAACATTATAAAACAAAAATTCGCTCGCACAGCAGTCGTCGTGCTATCTGCAAAAGACGATAAAGAAAGCGAGATAAAAGCCCTAAAAGCTGGCGCAGATGATTATATCAAGAAACCATTTGATTTCGATGTTTTGGTGGCTAGACTTGAAGCTAGACTTAGATTTGGTGGCTCAAACATTATCAAAATCGACGATCTTATCATCGACCCAGATGAGGAGAAAATCACATATCTTGGTCAAGAAATCGAGCTAAAAGGCAAACCTTTCGAGGTGCTAACTCACCTAGCTCGCCACTCAGACCAAATCGTAAGCAAAGAACAACTACTCGACGCTATTTGGGAAGAGCCAGAGCTAGTAACCCCAAATGTAATCGAGGTCGCAATCAACCAAATCCGCCAAAAAATGGATAAACCACTAAATATTTCTACAATCGAGACAGTTCGTCGTCGCGGATATAGATTTTGCTTTCCACAAAAAGCCTAAGAACCCGTTTCATAATCCAATTAGCATCTGCTTCGGCGATGCTAATTTTGATTTTTTCCGTAATGCTTTATAACTACATAAGGATTACGATTTTTGAAAATTCAGTCCATGGGCTTTTAGTAAGGGCTGAAAATATCACAAAACTGCCAAAAATCCCAGTCGAAAAAATCCCAGAGTATCTGCCAGATCCCAAAGGCGAGTTTATCACGAGTTTCGTTTATGGCGAGAAAATCACCAAGCCTAAATTTTACGAGAGCCAAGAGGGTGAAAATAATTTTTTGACACTTCAATACCCATATAGCAACGAGGAAATTTTGCAGATCAAAACCGATGTCACGGTCTATGCAAATATCGCAAATCAGATACTTGTGGATATTATTATCCTAAATTTGACAATGATATTTTTGATAATTTTTTACGCTATGTTTCTATCACGCACGCTTTTGATGCCAATTAAAGTAATCTCGCAAAAGCTAGCCAGTCTCGATGAGAAATTCCTAGCCCCGCTTGATATGGAGAGGTGCGAGAGCGAATTTCGCCCGATTTTGACAAACATAAACCGCCTAATCGATCGAATTCAGACTTTCATAATGTATCAAAAAGAGCTATTTATCGGTATCGCGCACGAGCTAAAAACCCCGCTAGCAGTGATGAAAACCAAAAACGAAGTAACGCTCATAAAGCCAAGAGAGGCAGAAAAATACATCGAGGCGCTCCAAAACAACAACAAATCAATCGACGATATGAACAAAATGATAATCTCGATTTTAGAGATTGGTCGCCAAGAGGGCGCGCAGTTTGAGAGCCCAGAGCAGCTTGATATCGTGCAGTATCTGGGCGAGCTGTGCGTGAATTTTAAAATTTTGGCTAGAAACGAAAAAAAAGATGTCGTAAGCAAAATTTCGCCAAAATCCCTAGAAGTGAGTATCCAAAAAAACCTTTTTATGCACATTATCCAAAATTTCGTCCAAAATGCGATTAAATTTTCCCCAGAGGGCGAAGTAATCGAGGTTTTCAGTGAAATTTCGGGCGATTATTTTATCGTGCGTGTGGAAAATTTAGGCGAGAGTATCGACGAGAGCCAGGACTTTTTCGCGCCGTTTAAACGCAAGGGTGGCAAGCCTGGCGCTGGGCTTGGGCTGTTTTTGGCTAAAAACGCCGCGCAGGCTATGGGCGCATCTGTGAGCCTTAAAAATTCGCCCGCCAAAGACAAAATTGTAGCGACCCTTACAATTCCGCTAAAAAATCTCAAAAAATAGCGCAAATTTGGTATTTTTTAAAATAAAATTAAAAGTTTTTAGTGTATAAATGCACTAATTTTTTTTGTAAAGGTTAAATTTATGTCTTTGATGATTACAGACGAGTGTATTAGTTGCGATGCGTGTCGCGAAGAGTGCCCAAATGAGGCGATTTTCGAGGACGAGCCGACATATATGATTGATTCAGATAGGTGCTGCGAGTGCGTGGATCAATACTCAGAACCAGCCTGCATCGTAGTCTGCCCTGTCGAGTGTATAACTTACGATCCTGATAATATCGAAACCGAGGGTGAGCTCAAATACAAACACGCTCACATGGATTATTAATGCCAAAACGCGTTGGAGTGATTGATTTAGGCTCAAATTCTGCCAGATTAGTGATTTTTGAGCGAACGAGCAGATTTGGGTTTTTTATCCTTGCAGAGCACAAAATCAAAGTCCGCCTAGGCGAGGGCGCGTATGAAAATGGCGGAGTTTTGCAACCAGCGGCTATGCAAAAATGCCTTGACGCGTTTGTGGAATTTAAAGAATTGCTCCAAAAATACGGCGCCAAAAGGGTGCTTTGCGTAGGCACTTCTGCACTGCGCGACGCTCCAAATGGGGGCGAGTTTATCAAGCTAGTTTTTAAAAAAACCAAAATCGCAATCCGCAAAATAGACGGCGAGAGTGAGGCGTATTTTGGAGGATACGCCGCACACAATCTCCTTAGCGATTTCAAAGAGGGCGTGAGCGTGGATATCGGCGGAGGCTCGACTGAGCTTGCGCGCATTAAAAATGGCAAAATCGAGGCTAAAATTTCGCTAAATTTAGGCACCGTTCGCCTAAAAGAGCTATTTTTCGACAAAGGCGATATGGGCGGGCTATATGGCTATGTAAATGAGGCAATCAGCGCAGTTGGCGACGAATTTGCCAGCTCAAATTTAATCGCTATGGGCGGTTCGGCAAGAGCGCTAAGCAATGCCATAATGGCGATTGAGAATTATCCGATTAAAATCGTGCATAATTACTGCTATGATTACGAAAAATACGCGCCGTTTTTTAGCAAATTAATCGGCGCAAAAACCCTAGAACTAGCCAAATTTCCGATAAAAAAAGAGCGTTACGACACGATTAGAGAGGGTGCGATAATTTTTAGCGAGATTGCTAAAAAAATCGGCGCAAAAAGCGTGATTACAAGCGGTGTGGGCGTGCGAGAGGGTGTGTTTTTGGGCTCGATTTTGCATGGGGCAAATTTGCCAAAGAATTTCAACCCAAGCCTAAAAAGTCTGCAAGATAGATTTGCTAGCGAAAGCTCGCACGCAGACAAGTTCGCCAAAGCCCTTTTTAGCGTGTTTTTCTCCCTTCACAAGCTAGAAGACAGATACATTAGCCCGCTTTGCTACGCTGCCAAACTTTGCGAGATTGGCGCAAGGCTTGGCTTTTATGCCAAACACGAAAGCGCAGCTTCCATGGTGCTAAATGGGCTAAACTACCGCACGAGCCACGAGCAAAAAGCCCTAATCGCGGCGATTATTGCAATGCACGGCAAGCCAAATTTAAGCCCAAATTTTGCAAATTTAAGCGAAATTTTACCAAATGAGCGAACATTAGCGTGGCTTAGCTTTTTGTGCGAATTCGCTAGGATTTTAAATGAAAACGCACTTAAAAATTTGGAGTTTAAATTCGAAAATTTAACCCTGCAAATCACTGGCGCAAAAAACAAATTAATGCTCAAAGACAGCCTGCGCAAACTCCCAAAACCAGCTGTTTTTGCGATAAATTTTATATAAATTTAACACCAAATTTAACAAATTTGAAGGTTATAAAACCTTCAAATTTTGCCAAGTGCTTTTTTGACATGATCTTGCGCCATTTCGATATTCCACGCTGGCTCCCAAACAAGTTCGATTTGGACATTTTTTACGCCATCTACGCTACTTGCGCCATTTCTTACCCACTCTATCATCATTTCGTGTAATGGGCATGAGCGAGTCGATAGAGTCATTGTGATTGTGGCGTTTTTATTTTCATCGACGCTAACGCCATAAATTAGCCCAAGACTTACTACATCAAAGCCCACCTCAGGGTCGATTACAGCGCGAAGTGCAGTGTAGATTTTATCCTTTATCTCTTCCATTTTCTACTCCAAATTTAGTGTATTTAAAGACATTTATTATGTTTATTACTACAAAAATTATACTTAGTGCTTGAAAAATAAGCGCAAACGCTGTGATTTCAAATACGACAAAAACAAGTGCGATTATGTTTGCAAATATCGCAAAATAGGCCAAATTTTTGATAATCATATCTTCAAGTAGTGGAATTTTACCTTTGCCCACATAAGGCGATACATAATGATACCAGATCAAAAACGGCGCAATTTTATACAAATGAGCACAGATAAATGCGTATAAAAATCCGTAACACAGGCAAAAAATCGCACTTTGGGTTTTATCAAAATTCCATAAGCAAAATCCCAAAACAAGCGCTATTAGCGACAAAAATATATTTGCACTCCAATAATCAATTTTACGCCTTACTCGCTTTGATAAAATGTAGATAATTTGCACCCCAAAAATCGCAAATGCCAAAGCACAAAGATAAATTCCAAAATCAAATTTTACAAAAAACACGCAAATTAGGTAGAGCAAAATTGAAATTTTAGCTGGTAAAAAACTCAAATCATGTGCTAAGCTAAACATCGGCAAAAGCACGCACCCAGCGCCAATGATGACGAAAAACACAAATCCACACATAAAGTATATATGATAAGCCAAAACTCTACTAAAATCAGCCTCGCTCGCCCCAGTTACCACAAGAACGAGCAAAAATCCGAGCATTATGCCTACAATAAGATAAATCGCCGAGATTAGCAGGGCAAGGCTTGGCGTTTTCCACGATTTGGACTTGATAAAGCTAAGCGCATAGCTTGTGCCAAAAAACAGCAAAGATAGCATCGCTATACCGCCACCTGCGTGCAAAAGTGGCAGTTTTTCTAAAACCATGCCAAGAGACAAAATCGCAACCGAGCTAGCAAATACAAAAAGATTTGCAAAGGCAAATTTAGTGCTGAAAAATTTATTTTCTATGATGACAGAGGTTAGCTGATAAAGTGCGCCAATAATGATACTAAGGGCAAAACCTAGTAAAAATATATGAAAAAACGAAGCAGTTTTTAGGCTGGTTAGTCCATAAAAATCGGCGTTATAAAAGCCAAAAATGCTAAGGGCTAAAAACACCAGCCCGCAAATAAAATATCCACCAACTATGCGAAATGGTGGCGAAAATGTGGTAAAGTTCATATTCTATCCGTGGCAAGATACATTAATGTCCAAATCCCCGCTACTTGCGCCGTCTTTTAAGCTAAATACGAGTTTGACGCCACCATTTGGCAAATCTTGCCTTTCATAATCAAATTTAGCTTCGATTTTTGGGATTAAGCCTACTGGAAATTTGTGATTTACCATAACTACTTTTGTATTTTTGTCTTTTACTAAATTTAGCGCTACAAGCCCATTTATCATAGGTCCTGGCGGAACGCAAGAGCGCGAATCAAAGCCAATAAATTCGCAATTATCTTTGTTTGTGCGATAAAATTTCACACTTGCGCCTTCTGGGTTGAATTCTTCCCAACCTTTGAAAAAATCCATGAAATATCCTTTCTTTGAAAATGATAGATTATATCGATATTTTGAAATTTAGTGATTGAGATAAATCAAGTTTTATTTTAAATTTGCAAAATTTAGCCAAATTTCACTACACTACGCAAAATCAAAATTTAAGGAAATATATGAAAACTATCACGATTATCGACACTTTTGGCTTTTTTTTCCGCCTGTATTATGCGATGAGTAGCTTAAAGACCAAAAGTGGCAAGCCAAGTGGTATGGTGAGTGGATTTGCGAATTTCATCGCAAATTTGGAGCGAGAGTTTAAAAGCGATTATATAATTTTCGCCCTTGATAGCAAGGGTAAGACCTTTCGCTCAGACATTGACCCAAATTACAAAACAAACCGCCAAACCCCACCGGACGCTCTTTTGGCACAGCTTCCGGTTTGCATAGAAATGATAGAGAAAATGGGCTTTTGCACAGCGCAAAAAGAGGGCTATGAGGCTGATGATTTAATAGCAAGTGTCGTTAAAACCTATCGCAATACGCACAAAATCAATATCGTAACCAGCGACAAAGACCTTTATCAGCTAATCGGTGGTGAGACGCGTATTTATAGCCATGCTAAAAAAATGCTCTATGGACGCGATGAGTGCTATGAAAAATACGGCGTCTATCCCGAGCAAATCATTGATTTTTTGGCTATTTGTGGCGACAGCGCAGATAATATCCCGGGCGTAAAAGGCATAGGCGAAAAGGGGGCGAAAAAACTGCTTGATGAGTGGGGGAGTTTGGAGAGGATTTACGAAAATATCGAGCTTTTGCCACCAAACAAACAGCGCGAGTATCTCATCGCCTCCAAAAATGAAGCTTTTATGAGCCAAAAGCTTGCCACGCTTTGCGATGAGGTCGAAATTTCGCCATTGCAAAATGCCGTATTTCCCGAGCAAAATCCGCTTCATAAAATCAAAGAAATTTTGCGTGAATACGAGCTACACAAGCTTCTTTCCGCGCTCGAAAACGAGGGCGATAAAAGCGAAGAGAGCCTAGCTTTTAAACCAGTGTGTGTGAGGGACGAAAGCGAGCTAGCGCGCCTTTGCGAGGGCATTAGCGAGGATACTATCGTGGCATTTGATACCGAAACCACTGGCCTAGATAGCAAAAACGCCAAAATCGTGGGCTTTTCGTTTTGTTTCAACGAGCAAAGGGCGTATTATGTGCCACTTACGCATAATTACTTAGGCGTGGGCGAGCAAATTTCGCTAAATTCGGCGAAAATGGCGATTGAGCGGATTTTTTCTGGTTTTGTTGTAGGGCAAAATTTAAAATACGATTTCAATATCATAGAGCAAAATTTCGGCATAAAACCGCCACGCAAATTCGCTGATACGATGATTTTAGCGTGGCTCATAAATCCTAGCGAGAGCGTGGGTATGGATAGCTTGGCTAAGCGGTATTTTGATTATGATACGATTAAATTTGAAAATATTGTTGCCAAGGGCGAGACTTTTGCGAGTTTGGAGTTTGATGAGGCCACGAAATACGCAGCCGAAGATGCGTGGATAACGCTGAAATTTTATTTTAAATTTCAAAATTTACTCTCGCCAGAGTTGCTAAATTTGGCAAAAACGCTAGAATTCCCATTTGTGCGTGTTTTGCGCGATATGGAAAATACAGGAATTAAAATTTCAAAGCCAAATTTAAGCGAGCTGATTTCTCGCAACGAAAGCGCGCTTAGGGTGCTGACAAACGAAATTTACGAGCTTAGTGGCGAGAGTTTTAACATAAACTCCACAAAACAGCTTGGCGTGGTGCTTTTCGAGCATTTGGGTTTGCCGTGTCAAAAAAAGACCAAAACAGGTTACAGCACCGATGAGAGCGTGCTTGCTGGGCTTAAAGAAGCTCACCCAGTAATCGAAAAAATCCTAGCTTATCGCGAGCTTTACAAGCTTCAAAGCACCTATTGTGAGCCACTTTACGCCCTTGCGAGGAAAAACGAAAATAGCAGAATTTATTCAAATTTCATGCAAACAGGCACCAGCACTGGCAGGTTATCCTCCAAAAATCCAAATTTGCAAAATATCCCCGCGCGTGGGGCTTTGGCGAAGGATATGCGAAATTGCTTCATCGCGCAGGAGGGGTATAGCCTACTTTCGCTGGATTATTCGCAAATCGAGCTTAGACTTTTGGCGCATTTTAGCAAGGACCCTGCGCTTCTTAGCGCTTTTGCGGCGGGCGAGGACATACACTCGCGCACTGCAATCAGCATTTTTGGCGATAGCGAACCCGCACACAGGGCGATTGCAAAAAGCATAAATTTTGGCTTGATTTATGGTATGGGCGCAAGCAAACTAGCGCAAAATTTGCAAATTCCGCGAAATGAAGCAAAGGGCTATATCGAGCGATATTTCGCCTCGTTTGCGACGATTAAGGAGTTTTTGGAGGGGCTAAAAAACAGCGCCAAAAACGACGGATTTATCACCACGCTTTTTGGGCGCAGGCGGTATTTTGATTTCGCTAACGCTTCGCCAATGCTTCTAGCCACTTATGAGCGAGAGGCGGTAAATACGAAGTTTCAAGGCTCGGCAGCGGACATTATCAAAAAGGCTATGGTTAAGATTTCGCCACATTTAAGCGCGGAGGCAAGGCTAGTTTTGCAAATCCACGATGAGCTGATTTTCGAGGTAAAAAGCGAGTATGCGCAGGAATTTGGCGCGAAAATTAGGGAAATCATGCAAAATGTTGTGAATTTAAATGTCCCGCTCGTCACAAGCCTAGATATCGCTACTAGCTGGGGCGAGTTAAAGTAAATTTTTAAATTTTGCAAAATTTCGCTTGCGCAACCTTAAAAACACTGCGCCGAAATTTTGCCACTAAGTGTCATTGCGAGCAAACTTTGCTTGTGTGGCAATATTGAAATTTTGAGCTATGAGCCAAAATTTACGCAATCCATTATAATTGTAAAGAAATGCGAAGCATTTCAGTAAAAATAAAGCTAGCTAAATTTGGAAAAACTTCGTTTTTCCAAATTTAGCCACTTCTAAGGTTTTACAGGGGTGGGGGTTGGTAAGGGGGAGGGTAGCGTCTCCTAAAAAGCGCGCCCTCCCCCTTACGGAGAATTTCAAAATTTCGCCTAAAATTTACAAAATCGTTCAATGCAAAATTTAAGTAGAATTTAACTTTAAATTTTACTAGATTGCTTCGAATTTGCTTCGCAAATTCTCGCAATGACAGCAAATTTACACGCTGTAAATTTTAAACTAGCAGATTGACTTCGCCTACGGCTCGTCCAAACATGTCGTGCTTCGCACGCCACCGCTACGCTTGTTTTGCTTCGTCGCTGTTAAAACAGCTCCTTGCAATGACAAATCAAATGGTGCGTTTGCCATTGTTATTGCGAGCGAGTGAAACGAGCGTGGCAATCTACAAAGCAAAATCAAAATCAGGGCAAATAGCAGAATTTCAAATTTTCCAGAATTTCAAATTTTTGATAATTGCAATCCGCTAGGATTTTTAAAGTCTAATCTTTTTATGTGGGGGCGGCGCTCAGAGTTGCGAGGGCCGCCCGCCCCCACACCCCCACCAGGCCGACGCTTATAAAGTGGCGTGCTACGCGCGCGTTTATTTACTGAATTTTGCTTACGCAAAATTCTTTGCAATTGCACTTATGGGTAAAATTTCGGTGCAGTATCCAAGCTTGCGGACAGCGGAATTGTAAAATTCGGCTAAATTTAGCGTTCTCTTGCGATTAAAACTCCGCTTATGATGACGACCAAAATCCCCAAAAACGCCATTAAATTCGGCAAACTATCGCCTAGCATGACGCCTAAAATCAGCGTAAAGATAATGTCCGTGTAGCTAATCGCAGCCGCAACGCCAGCCTTTTTGGAGGCTGCGTAAGAGCGCGTCATATATTTTTGGAAATAAATTCCGCTAATTCCTAGCAGTGCGACCAAAACCCAGCCAAAGAGATTTGGCATGTTAAAATAGGCGAATTTGCTTAAATTCGCGCTCGAAATCACGCCTAAAATTTCAATCTCGCGCCCCCTTAGCGCAAATTCAGCGCACATTAGCGCAGAGCTTACAAGCGCGGCGCCAAAGACGAAAACTAGGATTATGATATCCGTGGCGTAGTATTTGCGAAGCTCCCTGACGCTGGTGTAAGCTAGACCCGCGCACATACCGCCAAAAACGCCGATGATATCGGTCGGTGCAATGCTAATGTGAGGCTGGATAACGAGCAAAATCCCGCCAAAACCTAGCATTATGGCGCACCAGCCTTTAAAGCTAAGCTTTTCGCCTAGGAAAATCGATGAAAAAAGTGCGGTGAAAATCGGGGCTGTTTTTTGGAAGGTAAAAGCCGTGCCAAGCTCGATGTGAGCGATATTATAAAAGGTCGCTATAATCCCGCAGCTGCCGATAAATGCGCGGAAAAAAAGTAGCCAAGGCTTCCCGCCCACGCCGAAATTTTTTAGCCTTTTTAGCGAGATTAGCACGATAGCTAGCCCTACGGCGTTTCTGAAAAATACGATTTCTACGCTACTCATTTGCTCTGCCATGACCTTGGCTAGCGCCCCATTTAGCGCGAAATAAAAGCTAGCGATTAGCATATAATACACGCCTAAATTTTTAAGCCAAAATTTAGAATAACCCAAAATTATCTCCTATTTGCTATTAAAATTCCAGCCGCAATTATTAGCGCGATTCCGCAAAGTGCGGTGAAATTTGGGAGCGTATCTCCCAAAGCTAGCCCAAAAATCATCGAAAAAATAATATCCGTGTAGCTTAGTGTGGCGACGATCCCAGCCTTTCTGGTAGCGGCGTAGGCTTTGGTGAGATAGGATTGATAATATAGCCCGCAAACGCCCAAAATCGCGCCAATTCCCCAGCCTTTAATATCTGGCATGACAAATTTGCTAATCATAAAATTTAGCGCAGGAATTTCGATAAATTCGGCAATCGCCATGAAAAGTATCGGCATTAGCGTGCCTGCAAGCAGGGCTGAGAGTATGATTACATTTGCGCTGTAATACTTGCGCAGCTCCCTTACAGCCGTGAGCGCAATCGCAGCAAACAGACCACTTAAAATCCCAAAAATATGTCCAGCATGAATCCCAAAGTGAGGCTGTATCACCAAAACAATACCCACAAAGCCCAAAAATACGGCAAACCAGCCAAATTTGGATAATTTTTCTTTTAGCGCAAAATATGCAATCACAGCGATAAAAATCGGCGCTGTTTTTTGGAAGGTAAAGGCCTCGCCTAGGCTTAGTTGCGTAAGGTTGTAAAAAAATACGATTAAGCCCAAAATCCCGATAACTCCGCGCGTAGCAAGCATCCACGGATGTCCGCCGCGGCTTGGTTGTGCTTGAATTTTGCGATTTTTACGCATGATATATAAAATGATAAAAAGGGCTAATAAATTTCGAAACAGCACGACCTCGATGGCTGGGATTTGCATGGCCAAAATTTTAGCAAATGTCCCTGCAATGGAGTTGTAAAAGCACGCAAGCAACATATAATAAATGCTTAAATGGTGCAATAAAAAGCTGTTGTATTTCAAAATTTGACCCCTCAAAAAGCCTATAATTATAGCTGTTTTTAAATTTTGATTTACTTAATAAAATTTGGCTATAATGAGAAAAATCAAAGGAAGTATTATGAAAACAGTGATGATAATAGGGCGCCCAAATGTGGGGAAATCGAGCCTTTTTAACCGCTTCGCAAACGCAAGAATTGCCATTACTAGCGAGGTTTCAGGCACCACGAGGGATACAAACAAAATCGCCGTGCAAATTTATGATAGAAATGCGATGATAGTCGATTCTGGCGGGCTTGATGATACGAGCGAGCTTTTTGCGCGCGTGCAGGCAAAAACCCTAGCCGAGGCGCAAAATGCGGATATTATTCTTTTTATGGTCGATGGCAAACTGCTCCCGGACGAGCAGGATCGCAAAATTTTCTTTTCTTTGCAAAAGCTAGGCAAGCCGATAGTTTTGCTCGTAAATAAAGTAGATAGCAAAAAAGATGAAGAAAGAAGCTGGGAATTTAACGAATTTGGCGCGCAGATGTTTGCACTATCTGTCAGCCATAATGCCGGTATTGACGAGCTTAGGGATTGGATTTATACTCACTTAGATCCTGCGCCTGTGCGAGGGGACGAGAGCGAGGATTTCGATGATTTTTTAGAAAATTTTGACGATAATGGCGAAATCAAAGAGAGCGATGAGAGCGAGTATTACGAGAATAAAACCATAAATGTAGGCATCATCGGGCGTGTAAATGTGGGTAAATCTAGCCTTTTAAACGCCCTTGTGAAAAACGAACGCTCGGTGGTAAGCAGTGTGGCTGGCACGACGATAGACCCTGTCAATGAAAGCTATGAATTTGAGGGCAGAAGGTTTGAGTTTGTGGATACTGCCGGTATCAGAAAGCGCGGTAAAATCGAGGGAATAGAGAGGTTTGCGCTAAATAGAACGGAGAAAATTTTAGAAAATTCAGATATTGCGCTTTTGGTTTTGGACTCTTCTGAGCCATTTAGCGAGCTAGATGAGCGAATTGCTGGGCTCGCGGCTAAATTTGAGCTAGGCGTGATAATCGTGCTAAATAAATGGGACAAAAGCGAGGCCGAATTTGACGCTATGGTGCGCGATTTGCGCGATAAATTTAAATTTCTAGCTTACGCGCCGGTTATTAGCGTAAGCGCGCTTGGTGGCAAACGCATACACAAGCTCTACCCGCTGATTTTGCAGGTTTATAAAAATTACACGCAAAAGATAAAAACCGCCCATTTAAATGCGCTAATCGAGGAAGCGACCAAAGCTCACCCGCTTCCGCACGATAAGGGCAAGAGCGTGAAAATCTACTATGCGGCGCAGTTTGGCTTCGCTCCGCCTAAAATCGCGCTTGTGATGAATCGTCCGAGAGCTCTTCATTTTAGCTATAAACGCTATTTGGCGAACAAACTTAGAGAAAAATTTGATTTAAGTGGGACGCCTTTGGTTATAATCCCTAAAAATCGCGGAAACGACGATGAGGGCGAGGAAAATTTGAAAAAAGGGTAAAAATGAGCGCAAAAAATATAATCCTAATCGGCTTTATGGGCGTTGGCAAGGGGACTTTCGCGCGAGCTTTGGCTGGGGCTAGCGGGCGCTTTGCGATAGATTGCGACGATATGATCGAAAGCTATGCAAACAAAAAAATTTGCAAAATTTTCGAGGAGCAGGGCGAGGTGGAATTTCGCAAAATAGAGAAAAAACTCGCTAAATTTTTGGAAAAAAATGTAAGTGGCGCGATAATCTCGACTGGCGGCGGGTTTTATGCTGTTAAAAATTTAAACAAAATTGGCACCGTAATCTACCTAAAATCGAGCTTCGATGCGATAATTAAGCGCATAAATTCTAGCCAAAATGCTAGCAAAAAAATCGCAAAACGACCGCTTTTGGCTGATTTGAAAAAGGCGCGCGCCCTGCATGAGCAAAGGGATAAAAAATACAGCGCCAAGGCCGATTATATCGTAAATGTAGAGAAAAATTCGCAAAAAGAAGTTATTGAAAAATTACTAAAAATTATCAAAAAAGAGGTTAAAAAATGAGTGAAAAATCTAAAATTTCAAATCCGCGCACGCTAACTGGGCTTCAACCCTCAGGCAGGCTACATTTGGGGAATTATTTCGCCAGCATTAAGCAAATGGTAGATGCGCAAAATGCGGGCGAGGAGCTGTTTTTGTTCATCGCAAACTACCACGCGCTCACCTCTGTTAGCGAGGGTGCGAAGCTCAAAGAGAGCACTTATGAGGCGGCTGCGGCGTTTTTGTCTTTGGGAATCGATCCAGAAAAATCGACATTTTGGGTGCAAAGCGATGTGAAAGAGGTTTTGGAACTTTACTGGATACTTAGCGGATACACGCCAATGGGGCTATTAGAGCGCGCTCACGCTTACAAAGACAAGGTCGCAAAGGGCTTTGAGAGCAAGCATGATTTGTTTTCATACCCTGTGCTAATGGCGGCTGATATTTTGCTATACGACGCCACGAGCGTGCCTGTGGGCAAAGATCAAATTCAGCATGTCGAAATCGCGCGCGATATCGCCTTGAAATTTAACAACGCGCATGGCGAAATTTTAACCCTGCCAAGCGCTAGAATCAGCGAAAATGTCGCAATAGTCCCTGGCACGGACGGCGCAAAAATGAGCAAAAGCTACGGAAATACGATTGATATTTTTTCTTTGCCAAAGGAACAAAAAAAGCAAATTGGCTCGATTGTTACGACATCTGAGCCGCTCGAAGCGCCAAAACAGTGGCAAAACTGCAATGTCTACAATATAGCAAAACTCTTTTTAGACGAAGCAGGACAAAAAGCCTTGCAAGCTCGATATGAGCGCGGTGGCGAGGGGCACGGACACTTTAAAATGTATCTTGGCGAGCTTGTGAGTGAGTATTTCGGACAGGCGCGCGAAAAATACGCTGAGTTGCTAGCTGATAAGAAAAAACTAGATGAAATTTTGGCTTATGGTGCGCAAAAAGCGCAAAAAATCGCAAGTGAAAAAATGCGCCTAATACGCGAAAGTGTGGGGATTTATAGATAAATTTTAGTTAAATTTCGCCAAGCAAAATTTGGCGAAATTTATAAATTTTGAAAAATTTTAAAATTTCCCCTAACCTTTAATCTCTTTTTAAGCAACCCTTGAATATAATCCACTTTCCGTTTTTGAAATCTAACTTCTGTTATTTTCCAATGCGTGTTATTTTATTTATTATTGTCAAAAACTATCTTTTAGTCAATCTTTGAAATCTAAACAAGTGATCGATTGAGCCAAAGACAATTTTTATAAATTGTCAAATTTAAAAGTTACAAACAATTAAGTTTTTAGATTAAAAACTTCATAAATTGAATTTAAAAGATAAAAAGTTTCTTTTTATCTTTGATACATTTTTTATGGAGAGTTTGATCCTGGCTCAGAGTGAACGCTGGCGGCGTGCCTAATACATGCAAGTCGAACGGACAAGTAAGAGCTTGCTCTTATGAGTTAGTGGCGCACGGGTGAGTAATGTATAGTTAATCTGCCCCTTAGTGGAGGACAACAGTTAGAAATGACTGCTAATACTCCATACTCCTTCTTAACATAAGTTAAGTCGGGAAAGTTTTTCGCTAAGGGATGAGACTATATTGTATCAGCTAGTTGGTAAGGTAATGGCTTACCAAGGCTATGACGCATAACTGGTCTGAGAGGATGATCAGTCACACTGGAACTGAGACACGGTCCAGACTCCTACGGGAGGCAGCAGTAGGGAATATTGCTCAATGGGGGAAACCCTGAAGCAGCAACGCCGCGTGGAGGATGACACTTTTCGGAGCGTAAACTCCTTTTGTTAGGGAAGAACACTGACGGTACCTAACGAATAAGCACCGGCTAACTCCGTGCCAGCAGCCGCGGTAATACGGAGGGTGCAAGCGTTACTCGGAATCACTGGGCGTAAAGGACGCGTAGGCGGATTATCAAGTCTCTTGTGAAATCTAACGGCTTAACCGTTAAACTGCTTGGGAAACTGGTAATCTAGAGTAAGGGAGAGGTAGATGGAATTCTTGGTGTAGGGGTAAAATCCGTAGAGATCAAGAAGAATACCCATTGCGAAGGCGATCTACTGGAACTTAACTGACGCTAATGCGTGAAAGCGTGGGGAGCAAACAGGATTAGATACCCTGGTAGTCCACGCCCTAAACGATGTATACTGGTTGTTGCTATGCTAGTCATGGCAGTAATCCACCTAACGGATTAAGTATACCGCCTGGGGAGTACGGTCGCAAGATTAAAACTCAAAGGAATAGACGGGGACCCGCACAAGCGGTGGAGCATGTGGTTTAATTCGAAGATACGCGAAGAACCTTACCTAGGCTTGATATCCAACAAATCTCTTAGAGATAAGAGAGTGCTAGCTTGCTAGAATGTTGAGACAGGTGCTGCACGGCTGTCGTCAGCTCGTGTCGTGAGATGTTGGGTTAAGTCCCGCAACGAGCGCAACCCACGTATTTAGTTGCTAACGGTTCGGCCGAGCACTCTAAATAGACTGCCTTCGTAAGGAGGAGGAAGGTGTGGACGACGTCAAGTCATCATGGCCCTTATGCCTAGGGCGACACACGTGCTACAATGGCATATACAATGAGACGCAATATCGCGAGATGGAGCAAATCTATAAAATATGTCCCAGTTCGGATTGTTCTCTGCAACTCGAGAGCATGAAGCCGGAATCGCTAGTAATCGTAGATCAGCCATGCTACGGTGAATACGTTCCCGGGTCTTGTACTCACCGCCCGTCACACCATGGGAGTTGATTTCACTCGAAGCCGGAATGCTAAACTAGCTACCGTCCACAGTGGAATCAGCGACTGGGGTGAAGTCGTAACAAGGTAACCGTAGGAGAACCTGCGGTTGGATCACCTCCTTTCTAGAGTACAAATGAATATTCTCTCACAAGATATTCATCATAAACTCAATCGTCCTTGTTTAGGTTTGAGGGATTGATTTAGAAGTAGTAGGTTTAAATTTTAGTTTAAATTAAAATTTATAACGAAGTTATTTTTCTTTTAGACAAGGAAGATAGCAAATAAACAAGGAAGTTACCTTATGGTAATGACGCAGTTTGTGAAGCTATCTGACGCAGTATAAAAGAAAAAGAACGAGTTAGAGGGGAATTAGCTCAGCTGGGAGAGCGCCTGCTTTGCACGCAGGAGGTCAGCGGTTCGATCCCGCTATTCTCCACCATTTAATCTCAAATTTAAAATCAAAAGATAGTTTTAAAGACTTAAATAGGAAGTTGCAAATTTTAACTTTCTATTTAAGTCTTTTACGACTTAAAGTTCTTTAACTTACCATTGTTAAAAGTCACAATCAAGTTTTAATAAAAACGATTTTACAGGATCTTGTTAAAGCTTTAATTGTATTTGATGAAAGCCAAGCTTTTAAATTTATCTGTTATCCAAATTTAAAAGTTAAGATTAATAACAGGGTTATAAAGCTTAACTTACTTTATAATTTTAATCTCTTTCCGTCTTAATCAAATAAATTAAATATTGTAAAAGCAATTTATTAAATTTACGAATTTATAAATTAAATCTTTTATCTTTAACAAGGAAGTAATGCAAATTAGAATATTAACATAGTCTAATACTTCATTTTATTATGAAGTAAAATAAAAGGTAAGCTACTAAGAGCAAACGGTGGATGCCTTGGCTAGTAGAGGCGATGAAGGACGTGCCAGGCTGCGATAAGTCTCGGGGAGCCGTCAAGGGGCTTTGATCCGGGAATTTCCGAATGGGGCAACCCAGTTAATAGTAATATTAACTACCTACGGGGGCGAACGAAGGGAACTGAAACATCTAAGTACCTTCAGGAAAAGAAATCAAAAGAGATTACGCTAGTAGCGGCGAGCGAACGCGTAAGAGGGCAAACCACTAGCTTGCTAGTGGGGTTGTAGGACTGCAATAAAGACTAAAAGCAGATAGCAGAATAAACTGGAAAGTTTAATCATAGAGGGTGATAATCCCGTATGCGAAATCTCCTTTTTACTTAGCAGTATCCTGAGTAGGGCGGGACACGTGAAATCCTGTCTGAAGCTGGGTAGACCACTATCCAACCCTAAATACTACTACTAGACCGATAGTGCACAAGTACCGTGAGGGAAAGGTGAAAAGAACTGAGGTGATCAGAGTGAAATAGAACCTGAAACCGTTTGCTTACAATCATTCAGAGCCCTATGATTTATCAGGGTGATGGACTGCCTTTTGCATAATGAGCCTGCGAGTTGTGGTATCTGGCGAGGTTAAGGAAACCCGGAGCCGTAGCGAAAGCGAGTCTTAATAGGGCGATTAGTCAGATGCTGCAGACCCGAAACGATGTGATCTATCCATGGGCAGGTTGAAGCCGGTGTAAGAACCGGTGGAGGACCCAACCGACGGCTGTTGAAAAAGCTCCGGATGACCTGTGGATAGGGGTGAAAGGCCAATCAAACATCGTGATAGCTGGTTCTCTCCGAAATATATTGAGGTATAGCGTTGTGTCGTAATTATAAGGGGTAGAGCACTGAATGGGCTAGGGCATACACCAATGTACCAAACCCTATCAAACTCCGAATACTTATAATGTAATCACAGCAGTCAGGCGGCGAGTGATAAAATCCGTCGTCGAGAGGGGAACAACCCAGACTACCGACTAAGGTCCCTAAATCTTATTTAAGTGGAAAACGATGTGGAGTTACTGAAACAACCAGGAGGTTGGCTTAGAAGCAGCCATCCTTTAAAGATAGCGTAATAGCTCACTGGTCTAGTGATTCTGCGCGGAAAATATAACGGGGCTAAAATAAGTACCGAAGTCGTAGATTTGCACCTAGTGCAAGTGGTAGGAGAGCGTTCTATTCAGCGTCGAAGCCATACCGGCAAGGAGTGGTGGAGCGGATAGAAGTGAGCATGCAGGCATGAGTAGCGATAAAATATGTGAGAATCATATTCGCCGTAAACCCAAGGTTTCCTACGCGATGCTCGTCATCGTAGGGTTAGTCGGGTCCTAAGCAAAGTCCGAAAGGGGTATGCGATGGAAAATCGGTTAATATTCCGATACCAATATTAGTGTGCGATGGAAGGACGCTTAAAGTTAGGGGAGCCAGCTGATGGAAGTGCTGGTCTAAGTGTGTAGGTTGAGTTATAGGCAAATCCGTAACTCTTTATCCGAGACATTAAAGGCTCTTGACGCTCTTCGGAGTAGATTGAGAATCCTTGATACTATCGAGCCAAGAAAAGTTTCTAAGTTTAGCTAATATTGCCCGTACCGTAAACCGACACAGGTGGGTGGGATGAGTATTCTAAGGCGCGTGGAAGAACTCTCTTTAAGGAACTCTGCAAAATAGCACCGTATCTTCGGTATAAGGTGTGCCTAACTTTGTTAAGGATTTACTCTGTAAGCAAAGAAGGTTACAACAAAGAGTCCCTCCCGACTGTTTACCATAAACACAGCACTCTGCTAACTCGTAAGAGGATGTATAGGGTGTGACGCCTGCCCGGTGCTCGAAGGTTAATTGATGATGTCAGCTTTTGCGAAGCATCTGATCGAAGCCCGAGTAAACGGCGGCCGTAACTATAACGGTCCTAAGGTAGCGAAATTCCTTGTCGGTTAAATACCGACCTGCATGAATGGCGTAACGAGATGGGAGCTGTCTCAAAGAGGGATCCAGTGAAATTGTAGTGGAGGTGAAAATTCCTCCTACCCGCGGCAAGACGGAAAGACCCCGTGGACCTTTACTATAGCTTGACACTGCTGCTTGGATAAAGATGCGCAGGATAGGTGGGAGGCTTTGATCCATATACTCCGGTGTATGGTGAGCCATTGTTGAGATACCACTCTTCTTTATTTGGGTAGCTAACTAGCCTAAGTTATCCTTAGGTAGGACAATGTCTGGTGGGTAGTTTGACTGGGGCGGTCGCCTCCCAAAATGTAACGGAGGCTTACAAAGGTTGGCTCAAAGCGGTTGGAAATCGCTTGTAGAGTATAAAGGCATAAGCCAGCTTAACTGCGAGACACACAAGTCAAGCAGAGACGAAAGTCGGTCTTAGTGATCCGGTGGTTCTGTGTGGAAGGGCCATCGCTCAAAGGATAAAAGGTACCCCGGGGATAACAGGCTGATCTCCCCCAAGAGCTCACATCGACGGGGAGGTTTGGCACCTCGATGTCGGCTCATCGCATCCTGGGGCTGGAGCAGGTCCCAAGGGTATGGCTGTTCGCCATTTAAAGCGGTACGCGAGCTGGGTTCAGAACGTCGTGAGACAGTTCGGTCCCTATCTGCCGTGGGCGTAAGAAGATTGAGGAGAGTTGACTCTAGTACGAGAGGACCGAGTCGAACTGGCCACTGGTGTATGGGTTGTTCTGCCAAGAGCATCGCCCAGTAGCTAAGCCGGGATGTGATAAGAGCTGAAAGCATCTAAGCTCGAAGCCAACTCCAAGATGAATCTTCTTTTAAGAGCTCAGAAAGACTATCTGTTTGATAGGCCGGATGTGTAAGTGATGAAAGTCATTTAGCTGACCGGTACTAATAGCTCGTTTGCTTATCTTTTTAAGCATTACTTCCTTGTTAAAGGTATTAGAAATCCTTTAACAATAATGGTAAAAGATTTTATTAGGCTTGATGACTTTTGCAGTGTTAATTAAGAAATTAAAAACTTCGTAAATTTGCATAACTTAAAATTACGAAGTATTTTTGAGATATTTTTGGAGTTGCGTAGATTTGAGCGACTGAGACGAACTGAGCGTTCGTTGCAAGGAAGCGAAAATCAAGCTCTACAAAAATAGCCAAAAAGACAAAGTAATTTTTTAATTAACACTGTCCGTGACTATACAGATGAGGAAACGCCTTGCTCCATACCGAACCAAGAAGCTAAGCTCATCATGGCTGATGATACTCTCCGTTACTCGGATGTCGGGAAAGTAGGTCGTTGCGGACTTTGTTTTATTCTTTATGCTTTTTTAAATCAATTAAATTTTTATGTCAATCAAATTTTAAATCAATTACAATGAAAATTTTAAAATTTCGCTTGTAGTTTTTAAATTTTAAAATTCCAAATTCTATAAATTCTATCTTTAAATTTAAAATTTCACTTTGCAAATTTAACTTTATCGCTAAATTTTAAATTATTCTTATCGAAATTTAAAAAAATTATTAAATTTTAAGTGGCTTAAATTTAGAATTATTTCTCAAATCAATTAAAGGAGAAAAAATGAAAATCTTTAAAATCCTATCATCAACTGCGCTCTTTGCAAGTTTAGCCCTAGCTTCGATCAACCTAAACACCGCCACAAAAGACGAGTTAATGGCACTTCCTGGAATTGGTGAAGCCAAGGCCGAGGCTATCATCGAATACAGAAAAAACAACAAATTTAACTCAATTGACGAGATTAAAAACATCAAAGGTATCGGCGAGAAGCGCTTCGAGGCTATCAAGGACGACCTAACTCTTACTGGCAAGACGGACACTAGCGATTTAAAATCAACCGTGAAAAAAGAAAAAGAAAAAGCCACAAAAAAAGCCGATAAAAAGGTCAAAAAAGAGATTGTAAATCTAAAAGATAAGGCTAAAAACACAGATACAGCTAAAAAAGCCAAAAAAGCAAAAGATACAGCTGATGAAGTCAAAAAAATCAAAAAAGCTGTGAGCGAGTAGGAAATTTAGAATTTATAAATTCTGCAAAATTCTCAAATTTCCAAATTTAGGCTATGGGTTAAATTTTAAATTTAGCCCGTAGCTTGAAATTCACGCCTAATATCGCTTTTACCCCATAAATTTAAGCTAAATTTCATATAATAGCAAAATTTAATTCTCGCGAAAAAGGTTAGCAAATGGACAAAGAGGCCTACATTTACACGAAATTCAAAAGCAAACTAAACGGCGATGATTGCGCTATCGTAGGCGATTTGGCGTATTGCAAGGACCTTTTTGTCGAGGGCGTGCATTTTAGGCGCGAGTGGCTTAGCATGCACGAAATCGGTGCGAAAGCCATGTTGGTAAATATCTCGGACATGATCGCCAAAAACGCTAAGCCAAAATATGCTCTAATCGGGCTTTCGCTGCCTGGGGACATTACCACCGCCCAGATTGACGAGCTGTGCGCTGGGCTAAACGAAACCGCGCAGAAATGGGGCATTGAGATTATCGGTGGAGATACGATTAGCGACGATAAAATTTCCATTAGTATCACGATGATAGGCAAGTGCAAAAAGCCGATTTTCAGAAATGGTGCGAAGTGCGGGCATTTGATCGCGCACACGGGCAAGCTCGGCTATGTGGGCATTGATTTGCAAATTTTGCTTGGAGGG
Organism: Campylobacter sp. VBCF_01 NA2; assembly: GCF_027797205.1. Classification (NCBI taxonomy): domain Bacteria; kingdom Pseudomonadati; phylum Campylobacterota; class Epsilonproteobacteria; order Campylobacterales; family Campylobacteraceae; genus Campylobacter; species Campylobacter sp. VBCF_01 NA2. Next base: position 1,288,386 of record NZ_CP115607.1, on the reverse strand, counting down.
GGCAAGAGAAGCGAAATTTCGCCAAATTCTCGCATGCTCCGCCCAGAACTCAGGGCGAAATTTTTCTACAAAGCCGCCAAATATATAAGCGCGTCTATAGATATCAGCGATGGGCTTGGGCAGGATTTGGAGCGCCTTTTGCGCGCTAGCGGCGTGGGTATGAGCTGGCTTGTTAGCCCCAAAGAATATGTGCTAAACTCGGGCGAAGAGTATGAGATTTTATTCGCGTTCGAGCCAAAATTTCTTAGCAAAATTTACGAAATCGCCTCCAAAACCAAAACCCCAATTAGCGTCATTGGCAAGGCAGAGAATCGAAATTTAGACAATACTTGTGAATTTAGGGGCGTAAGGCACCATTTTAGCGAGTAAATTTGCAAATTTTGAAATTTCGCTGTCGCAACCTCGCAATACTGCGCCGAAATTTTAGTTGTAGAGTGGATATTTTGTCTAGCAAAATTTTGACAACCTTATGGTGAGCAAGGATACCCACCTTACGGTGCTTAAATTTAATGTTGTTGTCATTTTTTATCCTTTTTATTGAAATGTTTATTAAAATTTGTCTTTGAATTTTTAGGCTTTTAACCACCTTGCACAATAGCTAAAACTGTATTATTGATAGCTTGTTGAGTATTTTTTTCTACATTCCCACAATTATCAATTTTATTTCTAAATGCCAAAGTTTTCTTTTTTATCTTGGAATTATATAGCCATCTTCCGTGTTCCGTAATTCTTTGTTTATCAGATAATGATATGTAATTATCTATAATTGTATTTTTTTCTAAAATAAAACCTTTATCTAAATATAAATCGTTATTTGAATAATTATTAAAAATAACAGGCTTACTAAAACCTATCACATCATTATCAAAATCAAATATTATATAATCCATAGGATTATCAACTTTTTTAGCATTAGTTATTTCTATGTATGTTTTGTTTTCATCAAAATTTTCTATTAAAAATTCATACCAATCTAAGTTACCAAAAAAATTACTTACATAATAACCAATATTTTCTATTTTTTTTATATCTATATTATAGCCATAGTCTAATATTTGTCTTGTTCTAACACCTTTCCAAATTTCAATCTTTTTATTCAAATACTCTTTTATTGCTCTTTTATACAACTCTTCTTTATCTAAAATCCTATTTTCTGCCAAGCAAAACCCTTGTTGATATTTTTCATAATCTTCTTTGCTTACTATCTCAAAGCCGTCATCTATGCCGTAATTTGGAACTACACTTACAAATTTATTTGCAAATTCAAAAGCATTTTCTTGTTTATGTTCTAGTATTGTTTTTACAATGAATTTAGTTATTTCTGTTTTGTGAGTTATTGTTTGATATGCAATGAAGCTCAATGTAAAAAATATTGCAAGAATTAAAATTTTATATTTTCTTTTCACTTTTATTTCCTTTCAATACCGACAAAGTCAGCATTATACAAAAAATCAAGCTTAAATTTGATATGTTTTTAACCTTAAATTCGGTGTTTCCCTGCAAATTCAAATTCAAGTCGTATCGTTTATCCACGATACGAAAGTTTTTAAATTTACAATTTTGTTTCAATCTTGTCATTGCGAGACGGCGAAGCCGTCGTGGCAATCCAGCAACAGCGAAAGCTGTTTTTAAAATCAAACATTGTTTCAATTCACTGGATTGCTTCGAAATGCTTCGCATTTCTCGCAATGACACCTGACTGCAAATTCAAATCGCGCAAAGCTCGCGAAGACTTTCGAATTTAAACGCCACAAGCAAAATTTGCAAAATCAAAGCCGAAATTTAAATTTTAAATTTCGCGCTTAGTATTTCAAAGTTGCGCTAGCGAAATTTAGCCATTACCCAAAATTTTGCCCTCTATTCGCTTCAAAATCGCCACGATAATAAAGCTAATAATACAAAGCAAAATCCAGCTAGAAATCTTGCCAAAGCTCACAATATGCCAAGTCTGAGCTTGGTTTGGATAAACCCACGCGCCAAAAAATGTAGCGATATTTTCGGCAACCCAGATAAAAAATCCGATTAGGCAAAACGCAAGCAAAAGCGGCATTTCATACTCTCTTTGGCGCGGGCGAAAATAGACTTTCGCGCGAAAATACAGCGCGCAAACAGCGATTAATAGGACATAGCGAAAATCATAACCTATGAAATGGTGTGTGAAAAAATTCGCATAAATTAGCGCGCAAAGGGCGAAACTAGCGTATGAGCGGGGCATGTGAGCGAGGTGTAAATGCAAAATTCGCCATGCCTGAATCATATAGCTTCCCACAGCCGCATACATAAATCCGCTATAAAGTGGCACGCCATAAATTTTAAACACTCCCGCCTCCGGGTAGCTCCACGAGCCGATAGCTGGGTGGGTTTTAAAAATCTCTAAGGCTAGCCCAATGGCGTGAAAAAGGCAAATCGCGCAAAGTTCGCGAAGACTTTCGAATTTAAACGCCACAAGCAAAATTTGCAAAATCAAAGCCGAAATTAGCAAAAAATCATAGCGCGCGATGAAGCCCAAATTTAGGTATTTTGAGACGAAAAGTAGCACAAAAAATGAGCCAGCAAAAATGCAAGCTCGGATTTGTTTTAGCCCAAAAGCCCAAAACTCGGCGATGAAAAATTTCATTTTTCGTTTATTAGATTTCGCACGACATAGCTGGTGATAAAAAGCCCAAAACTAGCCGTTACGCCCATGAAACTGCCAAGCTTTTCGCAGCGCGGAAGCTCGGAGCTAAAAACGCAAGGAAAATCGCCAGAAAATCCCGCTTTTTTGAGTTCGTAGCGAAATTTGCGCGCAAATGGGTCGGTGTGGGTTTTCCACACGGAGGCGATTTCGATTTTGGTGGGATCTAGCCGTTTGGCAGCGCCAAGAGAGCTTATGAATCTCACATTTTTTTTGTGAGCGAGCGAGGCAAGTGCGATTTTGGCGCCCACATCGTCGATTGCGTCGATTATGAAGTCAAATTTGCCTATATCAAAACCAGCTAAAAATTCGCTATCTATTTTGGCGCAGATTGCGCGCACGCCTTCAAATTTGCGCGCGAAAACTTCTGCTTTTTTCTCGCCTAAATTTTCGCTTGCAAACTGCCTATTTTGATTGGTGATGTCAAATTCATCGCAGTCAATCACGCTTAAATTTACCACGCCACTGCGATACAGCGCCTCTATGAGCGCGCCTCCTACGCCGCCACAGCCACACACAAGCACGCGCGCATTTTGCAAAATTTCAAATTTCTCGCCAAAAATCCAGCGCGCTCTGGTGAAGCGGTCATTTATTTCATAATCCACTCTTCAAGCCCCTTTAATTGCTCATTTGCGGTCAAATTTAACTGCACCGGCGAGAGCGTAGCATAGCCCTTCATCAAAAGGTCTATGTCGCTACCTGCGTTTTTTTCGCTGTCAAACTCAAAAACCGCATTTCCTAGCCAGTAATACTCCTCTCCGCGCGGATTGCGATTTAGCGTGGCGTCGTGTCCGTAAAATTTCTCGCCAAGCCTCGCGCATTTTAGCCCCAAAAACTGCGACGCACTCACAGCCGGGACATTTAAATTTAAAAACTGCTTTGGCGGAAGCGGAAAACCGGTGGCAAAAATCTTTTTAACCAAATTTCGCGCTAATTTGCAAGCTAGGCTAAATCCGTATTTATCCAGCGAATCTGCGCTGTAATACTGGCTGATTGCAATCGCGGGAATTCCTTGCAAAACCCCCTCCATAGCCCCTCCGCAAGTGCCTGAGTATGTGATATCCTCGGCTATATTTGCGCCGTGATTTATGCCAGAAATCACAAGGTCGGGTTTGCGCGAATACAGGGCTTGGAGTGCGAGATACACGCAATCGCTAGGCGTAGCGTCGTCGAGTTTGTAAAAATCATCGCCGATTGCGATGAAGCGAAGTGGTCGAGTGAGCGTGAGAGAGTGCGAGCAGGCGGACTTTTGCGAGCTTGGGGCTACGATAGTGATATGCGCGATATCCCTTAGCGCGCTTGCAAGTTCCAAAAGCCCCCTAGCTTCGAAGCCGTCGTCGTTTGTGATTAAAATTTCGTGCATTAAAGCCCCTTGCTTAGGCAAAAGCTCTCATCGACATCACTAGATGAGAGTGGCGAAGCTGGGTCATCGTAGAAAAATCTGTGGCTAAATTTCACGCCATGTCGGAGCAAAATGCGCTTGCTAGGCGAGTTGCAAGCCTGATTTGCTAGGACGATTTGGAAGGATTTGAGATAATTTTCCTTATTTTTTGGGCTCATTTCGCCCCATTTTGAGGATAGTTCGAAGTGGTAAACAGCACTTGCTCCCTCGCTCGTGACATCTACTAGCCTTGCGCCGTTAAAATCAGCCTGTGCGCCAGGGTGAGCGCGAAAACTATCGCTGATTTGCCTTGCGATACCCTCTGGGGCGTTGTTTGCGGTCATTGTCTTTGCCACTTTTATGGCACTATCTGGTTCGTCGATTTGCATTTTTTGGTAGCTCGGAGTGGAAGCGCACCCTGTCACAAATAGCGCACAAATGGCGCAAATTAGGGATTTTTGCATAATTTTTCCTTGTGATTAAAATTTAAAAATGTTTAATTTTAGCACATTTTGATATAATTGCCAAAAATTAAAAAAGGCAAGAGTTTGAATTATTTGATTTCGTGTTTGGAGCCGTCTGCAAATCTGCATTTTAGCGAGGTTTTGCGTGAAATTTTAGCCCTCGATAAAAACGCTAAAATTTATGGCATTTTTGGCGAGGAATTTAGCGCGCACGGCGAGCCGTTGTATAAATCGAGCGAATTTTCGGCAATGGGATTTGTGGAGATTATTCCGCTGATTTTCAAGGCAAAAAGGGCGTTAAAGCAAATGTGCGAGCTAGCAAAAAACTGCGATGTGGTGCTATTAATCGATAGCCCAGCCTTTAACCTGCCCCTTGCAAAGGCTCTGAAAAAATCGGGCGCGAGTGCGAGGATAGTGTATTATATCCTGCCCCAAATTTGGGCGTGGAAGCGCGGTAGAGTCAAGGCTTTGCAAGAAAATTGCGATTTTTTGTGTGGAATTTGGCAGTTTGAGAGGCAGTTTTATTCTAAAATTTTGGATCTAAATTTTGAAAATTTGCCAAATTTAAGCGATAAAAGCGGTTTTTGCTTCGTAGGACACCCGCTTTTAGATGAAATCAAAGAGCGCAAAAACTCGTATGAAAAAAACGGCCTAATCGCCTTTATGCCAGGCTCTCGCAGGGCTGAGATTTCGCGGCTTATGCCGGTTTATAGGGAGTTAGCTAAAAAGCTAAAAAGCGAAAATGCAAATTTAAAATTTAGCCTAGTTGTGCCACCATTTTTGGCGGATAAGGTGGAGCAAATTTACGGCGATACGCGCGGTTTTAGCATAGAAACTGATGCTATAAAAACCCTAGCAAAAAGCGAATTTGCCTTTATCTGCTCTGGGACTGCGACCCTGCAAGCCGCCCTTATTGGCACACCTTTTGTGCTTTGCTACAAAGCCAAAGCCCTAGATGTCGCGATCGCGCGCAGGTTTGTGAAGCTAAAACATGTCGGCCTTGCAAACATAATCTTTGATTTTTGCGAAAAAGACGAGCTTCACAAAGAATTAATTCAAGAAGAAGTAAGTGTGGCTAATCTCTACGACGCATACGCCTTGCGCGATGATGAGCGCTTTGCGCGCGCTTGCGTGGAGCTTAGAGAGTATTTGGCTATGCCAAGTGCGAAAAATGTGGCGCGAATTTTAACGACAAACGCGAAATTTAAAGTATAATTAGAAAAATTTGAAAAAGGATTGCTATGAGTATCACAGAACCCATGACCTCTTACGGATACGAAAAAATCACTGCCGAGCTTAAAGAGCTCCAAAATGTCAAACTCCCGCACATTATCAAACAAATCGATATCGCGCGAGATCACGGCGATTTGAAGGAAAATGCCGAGTATCACGCGGCCAGAGAGGAACAAGCGTTTTTGCTCTCTCGCATTGCCGAGCTAAACGATATACTCTCGCGCTCTCGCATAATAGATCCCGCAAGCTACGAGCACGATAAGGTCAAATTCGGCTCTACCGTGACTTTCATGGATGTGGAAACCGAAATCGAGGAAACCTATGTCATCGTGGGGCTTATGGAGGCTGATATTTCAAAAAGACTGCTTAATATCAACACTCCGCTAGCGCGCCAGCTTTTGGGCAAGGCCGAGGGCGATGAAGTGGTGCTAAACCTGCCAAGTGGCACCAGAGATGTCGAGATTATCAGCGTTAGCTACAAACCGATTAAATTTTAAGGCGAAAATATGAAAAGAGCTGGAATCATCGGTGTAGGTGGATATACTGGGCTTGAACTAGTTAAAATTTTACTAGCGCACAGAGGCTTTGAAATTTCATACCTCGCTGCTACGAGTGAGGGCGAAATTTCTGAGATTTTCCCGCAGCTGGCTGGGATTTTGGATATGAGGGTGCAAATAGCAGATCCTAAAACTGCCGCGCAAAGTTGCGATGTGGTGTTTTTGGCACTTCCGCACGAAAAGGCAATGGAGTTTGCGAGTGAAATTTTAAAATTTCCTAGCGTCAAAGTCGTAGATTTAAGCGCGGATTATCGCCTATCGCTTGAACTTTACGAGAAAAACTACACCAAACATTTAGACCCGCTAAATTTAGCCCACGCTGTGTATGGTTTGGCTGAGCTAAATGCCGAAAAAATCGCCTCTGCAAGGCTTGTGGCAAATCCTGGCTGCTATCCGACATGCTCGGTTCTAGCTGCTGCGCCGTTTGTGAAATATATGGATAGTAAAATCGGCGTTTTTATCGACGCTAAAAGTGGTGTCAGTGGCGCAGGCAAGGGGCTAAAAGCCACTAGCCATTTCGTGAGCGTTAATGAAAACATAAATGCATACTCACCACTCACTCACCGCCACGCAGACGAGATTATGGAGCAACTTAGCCTAATAAACGGCGCGGAATTTAGCGTATCTTTTGTGCCAAATTTAGCCCCATTTACGCGCGGAATGCTTGCAAGCGTATTTGGCGTGCTAAAAGAGAGTATCGACGCGGAGAAAATTTTGCGCGAATTTTACGCAAATTCGCCTTTCGTGCGTGTGCGTAGTGAGCCAGTGTCTGTGAAAAATGTCGCAGGAACGCATTTTTGCGATATTTTTGTCAAAACGCAGGGGGATAAAATTTGGATAAACTCGGCAATCGACAACCTGCTAAAAGGCGCGTCAAGTCAGGCTGTGGCAAATGCGAATTTGATGTTTGGCTACGATGTGGGCGAGGGTTTGCCACGCCTAGGAAATAGCATTTAAATCGTGGAAAATCTGCAAATAAAGCCCGGAGCTGTTTTTATCAGCGACGCGCACGATAACGCAAACAAGCGAAATTTTCTGAAATTTTTGCGAAATTTGAGGAGCGCGAAAACACTGCCGCCGCAAATTTTCATGCTTGGCGATATGTTTGATTTCCTCGCAAATACGACATTTGTGCGCGAATTTTACGCCGAATATATCGCCATAATCAACGAAATTTCGCAAAAATGTGAAATTTATTATTTCGAGGGAAATCACGATTTTAATTTAGAGGCTATTTTTCCGCACGCACTGGTCTTCGCAAACTGCGCCCAGCCAGCAAATTTTAGCTTTAAAGGCAGGCAAATCCAAATCTCTCACGGCGATATTTTTTTGCCAGCTTTGACAAAATTTGCGCTTTTATCACTGCGAAATAGGGCGTTTTTGAAATTTATGGATAAAATCGATTGCGCGCTAAATTTTAAAATTTCAAAAATGATTTTAAAAAGCCAAGAGAATAAAATTTTGTATAAAAAGGCTGAGAATTTCAAATCCTATATCGAGCCAAAAATCCACAACTACACCGCGCCTATCGTAATCGAGGGGCATTATCACCAAGATGAAATTTTAGAATTTGAGGGCGTAAAATATATAAATTTAAACTCATTTGCCGTGTGTGAGAAAATTTACGAGGTGCAAAATAGCCAAAATTTTGAGCTCTTTTCAAAAAACTTAAATTAAAACTTAGATATAATTGCTTTTTTTTATAAAGGAAATTTAATGATAAAACTTTGTGTGTTTGATTTCGATTCTACGCTTATGGACGGGGAGACGATAACGAATTTTGCAAAAAGCGTAGGAAAAGAAAAAGAGGTTAAAGAGATTACAAAGCGCGCAATGGCGGGCGAGATTGATTTTTTCGAGAGTTTGCAAGAGCGGGCTATGTTTTTAAAGGGTATGAAATTTTCGGATATGCAAAAAATCGCGCAAAATTTGCCCTTTGTGCCAGGCGCAAAAGAGCTTATAAGCTACCTCAAAGCCAAGGGAATTACCGTTGTGGTGTTTAGTGGTGGATTTCATGTGGCGACAGACTGGGCAAAAGAGGTGCTAGGATTTGATGCGAGTTTTGCCAATATCTTGCACCGAAAAGACGGCGTTTTAACCGGTCATGTGGGCGGAGAGATGATGTTTGGCTACTCCAAAGGCGTGGTCTTGCAACAGCTCAAAGCGATTTTGCATTTAAGTGCAGATGAGGTTATGTGTGTGGGAGATGGGGCAAACGATGTGGCAATGTTTAGGGAAGCGGGGCTAAGAATCGCGTTTTGCGCCAATGAAATTTTGAAAAAAGAGGCAACTCATTGCGTGGATAAAAAAGATTTAAGGGAGATAATGCAGTATGTATAACGACGATATCAAATTTAGCTTGTGGTGCGATTTTATCGAGCGCGATTTTATCGCAAAGGAATTTGGCGAATTTCTCGCAAAAGGCACATTTAACGGCGCGACCTCAAATCCCTCTATTTTCAAAAACGCCATTACCACCTCCCAAGCTTACGGCGCGCAAAAGGCGAAATTTGCGCACAAAAATACAAAAAAGCTTTATGAAATTTTAGCTATAACTGATATCAAAAACGCCGCAAATGCGCTTTTGGCAAACTACGCTAAGGGCGATGACGGCTTTATTAGTATCGAAGTAGATCCTAGTATCTCAGATGATGCAGAGGCTATGATAAAAGAGGGCAAAAGGCTGTTTGCGCAAATCGCAATGCCAAATGTGATGATAAAAGTCCCAGCGACCCAGGCTGGATACGAGACGATGAGAGCTTTGACGAGGCGGGGTATAAATGTAAATGCGACCTTGATTTTCTCGCCAGAGCAAACCGCAAAATGCCTAGAAGCGATTAAAGAGGGCACGAGCGAGTTCGCGGCTAAATTTGAAGGCGCAAAACTGCCACAATCTGTGATTAGCATTTTTGTTAGCCGTTTTGATAGAGCCCTTGATGAGGATATGAAAAAAGCTGGCTTAGAGCCTGCAAAAATCGGCATTATGAACGCTACGAAATGCTATAATATAATCGCAAAGGAAAATTTGCCGTTTGTTAGGGCACTTTTTGCTAGCACGGGCGTAAAAGGTGGCGAAATCCCTGCGGATTATTATATAAAAGAGCTTTTGTATCCGCTTAGCGTAAATACTGCCCCGCTTGATACAATCAAGGCTTTCATAGGGGCAAAATGTGAGCCAAAAACTCCATTTAGCGATGAGGAAATTGATAAATTTTTCGCCGATGTCGCGCAAAAGGCTGGCATTGATATGGATAAAATTTACAAAAAGCTTTTAAAAGATGGCTTGGTGGCTTTCGAACAAGCATTTGATGAGATTATGACAACACTTGAAAAGGAGAAATAATGGCTGACGCAATTGATTATTCACAATATCAAGTCGATGTAAGCACGCTGGATTTTAAGCAACGCGATAGACTTGATAAATTTTTGAATTTTTTGGTTCAAAACGGCGGTAGCGACTTGCACCTAAAAGCAGGTTCTGTGGTGCGCGGTAGGATTAATGGTGAGCTTGTAAAATTTACAAAAGATCCTTATCTTAAAGAGGATATGATGACTTTGGCAAAAGAGCTTTTAAAAACTCGTTTCCCAGAGATGATTAAAAATAAAAGCGTGGATTTTACATACAAATTAAACGACGAATACCGCTTTCGTGTAAATATCTTTTTCCAAATTGACGGCGTAAGTGCGGTATTTAGAACGATTCCGGTAAGAATTCCTACAATTGATGAGCTAGGACTTCCAAAAAGTATCAAAGAGATCTGCGATACTGCTATGCGTGGCGTCGTGCTTCTAACTGGCCCAACAGGTAGCGGTAAAACAACCACAATCGCTTCTATGCTAAATCGCATAAACCACGCTAGAACGAGCCATATCGTTACGATTGAAGATCCGGTTGAGTTCGTTTTCAAAGATGATAAATGTATCATCAACCAACGCGCTATCGGCGAGGACTGCAACACTTTCGCTGATTCGCTTCGTGCGGCACTGCGCGAGGACCCTGATGTTATCTTTGTGGGCGAGATGCGCGACCTTGTTACGATTGAGACTGCATTGCATGCCGCTGAGACTGGTCACCTTGTCTTTTCTACCGTGCATACAATCGACGCCAAAGAGACAATCAACCGTATCGTTGCGATGTTTGAACAAGCAGAGCAAGAGCGTATCCGTATGACACTAGCTAGCGTTATCGAGGCTGTAATCTCGCAACGCCTTGCGCGCACAATTGATGGAAAACGCGTGGCGGTAGTTGAAATTTTGCGTAAAAATACCCGTATTAGAGATATGATTTTAGAAGGACGCGACTCTGAAATTCCAGACGCAATCGCTGATGGACGCAATACTTATGGTATGCAAACCTTCGATCAACACCTGCTTGATCTGTATGTCCAAGAGGTGATTACGAGAGATGAAGCACTTGATAAGGCCTCTAAACGCAACGACTTAGAGCTAAAAATGAAAAACGCAGACCTAGCGAAAAAACGCGGTATTATGCTCGCAAACGGCGAGGATATCCCAGATCAACTCGCAGAAGAAGTCGTTCAACTCCAAGATATTCGTCGTTAAATTTACGCTAGCAAGAATTTCTTGCTAGCACCCTTTTATAAAGCTATATTAAAGTTAAATTTTAGTAAAATCAGCCCCTATTTTTTTTAAAGGAAAACTCATGTTAGAAGGTATCGTTAGAGATAGTATCGGTAAAAAGGCTTCTAAGTCTTTAAAACGAGATGGTTATCTAATCGCTAATATTTATGCGAAAGGATTACAAAATATAAATGCTGCGTTTAAAACAAACGATTTTATCAAAGCAGTTCGCAGCAAAAATACTTTGCCTTTTGAGGTAAAAGTGGGCGATAGCACATACAAAGTAGTGGTGCAAGAATACCAAAAACACCCTGTAACAAACGCCCTAACTCATGTTGATTTACGCGTAGTAGATGATAATGTAGTTAGCAAATATCTTGTTCCAGTTTATACGACAGGTATCGCAAAAGGCCTAAAAAACAAAGGTGTTTTAGTCCAATCAAAACGCCGCTTAGCTGTAAAATGTGCTGGTAAAGATCTACCAGATAGCTTTACGCTAGATGTTACAGAGCTAGATTTGGGCGATTTTATCCTAGTTCGCGATATCCCTGTAAAAGATGGCGTAAGCATTATCATGGATGGCTCTGTTGCAGTTGTCGGAGTAACTTCGGCTAAATAGGTGAGCTATGATACTGCTCGTCGGACTTGGTAATCCAGGGGAGAAGTATTCTCACACTAGGCATAATGTAGGATTTATGCTAATCGACGCTCTGCTAAATGGTGGCGGTTTTAGCGATGTTAGCGGAGCGAAATTCCAAGGTGAGCTTTATAAAAAAGGCTCACTTCTACTTCTTAAACCTCAAACTTTTATGAATTTAAGCGGAAATGCTGTCAAAGCGGTTTGCGATTTTTACAAACCTGATAGAGTTATCGTAATCCACGATGATATTGATTTAGCACTTGGTGCGATTAAATTTAAGCTTGGCGGAAGCGCTGGCGGGCACAACGGGCTTAAATCAATCGACAATCTAATCGGAACCCAGTATGAAAGAGTGCGTATCGGCGTGGGCAAAAAGCCAGAAGGCTGGGATGCTGCAAATTTTGTTTTGGCTAAATTTGGGGACGATGATACGGAAAAACTAAGCCAAATTTTAGAGTATGCCAAAAAGGCTGTAAATGAGCTAATTCGTAGCGATATAGATGAAATTTCGCAAAAATTCACGATAAAAAAGGTAACACAATGAAGCTGTATGCCAAATATGTAAGCCTTGTTTATCTTAAATATTTTTTTATTTTATTTGTAGCTTTGGACTTTTTTTATGTGGGAATCGATGTCTTAACCAATCTCAAAGACTTCCCGCAAAGCGCCAATACAGGGCTTTTATATGTGGCGCTAACAGCTGGCGTGGCGATTACTTATATTTTGCCATTAAGCCTGATTTTTGCGCTAATTATAATGATTTTTAACATGATTCGAAGTAGCGAGCTTATCAGCTTTTACGCCCTTGGCGTGAGCAAAAACGCCCTGATAATCCCGCCGTTTTTGATATCGCTTTTTATCACGCTAGGATATATTTATCTAAATACCACCCCTTTTGCCTATGCTTTGAAATTTCAAAAGAATTTGACGGATTTTACCCCAGTAGGGCCTGAGATGTTTTTAAAATACGAGGGCAAATATGTCTATATCAACGGCCTTCACCAAAACCATGCCGATGAGATGATAGCATTTGATATCAACGCTAGCGAGTTGCAAAGCAGAATTTGGGCTAAAAACGGCGAATATAGTGCGAAAGAGTGGAAATTTAAAGAGGGCGAAAAAACCCAAATTCCTACAAATTTAAGCCTTGGCGAGGCTGGGTTGAAAAGGGAAAGTATCCAAAACGAAGCCATGCTAAGGGGCTTTAACCCAAGCTCGATCGAAAGCGTGTATGATACGAGCAATGTCTATTCGATCAAAGACGCGATTCGCTCTATCAAAACCTTCGCAAACCAAGGCGTCAATGTAAATTCAATCAAGGCAAATTTATACAATATGATATTTTTCCCGCTTTTTGCGCCGATTATGATTTTAATCCTTTATTATTATTTTCCGATTACTGGCAGGTTTTTTAACCTAGCTCTTATGAGTTTTGGGTTTTTTATCATTACGCTGTGTGCGTGGGGGCTGTTTTTCGTGCTGATTCGCTTCTCGCTTAATGGCGTGATACTCCCAGAATTAGGCATTGTCGTGCCGATTTTGCTACTTTTAGTATTTGCGATTTGGCTGGTTTTTAAGCATCGTTAAGTCCGAATTTGATAAAATGGGCAAAATTTTTTACCGAAAGAAAATATATGAATTACAAAAATTTAGTCTCAAAATACGGCTCTCCACTTTATGTTTATGATTTCGACGAGATTACGAAAAATTATGAATTGCTCAAAGGTGCATTTGCGGCGCGCAAATCGTTAGTTTGCTTTGCTATTAAGGCAAATTCAAATTTAAGCATTTTGCAACATTTAGTAAGGCTAGGAAGCGGGTTTGATTGTGTGAGTATCGGCGAGGTCAGACGCGCGCTACTAGCTGGGGCAAATCCGTATAAAATCATATATTCAGGCGTGGGTAAGCAAGATTACGAGCTAGAAGAGGCGTTAAAAAGCGAAATTTTATATATAAATTTAGAGAGCGAAGCCGAAATGTATCGCCTAGAAAAAATCGCGCAAAATTTGGGCAAAACCGCTAGGATTAGTATCCGCGTAAATCCAAATGTCGATGCCAAAACCCACCCATACATTTCTACTGGACTTAACGAAAACAAATTCGGCGTTAGCATTGATAATGCGCGCGCTATGTATCTTTACGCTAAAAAGTCTGAATTTTTAAATCCAGTTGGAATCCACTTTCACATAGGCTCGCAGCTAACTGATATTTCGCCGATCCACGACGCAGCGAAAATCGTAAGTGATCTTTTGCGCGAACTGCTTGCAGCGCAGATTGAGATTAAATTTTTCGATATCGGCGGAGGGATTGGAATCCGCTATAAAGACGAAAAACAGGTTAGTTTGTATGATTATGCGCAAGGAATTTTGGCTGTTTTAAGTGGGCTAGATGTTACGATTACATGCGAGCCGGGCAGGTTTATCGTAGGAAATGCGGGCGAGTTTATCACTAGCGTTTTATACGAGAAATACAACGGCGCCAAACGCTTTGTCATCACAGACGGAGCTATGAACGATCTAATCCGCCCGAGCCTATATCAAGCCTATCACGAGGTCGTAGCAGTGCAAAAAGAGGGCGAAAGCTCGCTTTGTGATATCGTAGGGCCGATTTGCGAGAGTGGCGATTTTTTAGCCAAAAATGTAAATTTGCCAAATTTAGACCACGGCGATATTTTGGTGATAAAAAGCGCAGGAGCGTATGGGTTTAGCATGTCTAGCAACTACAACACGCGCCCGCGTCCAGCTGAGGTGGCTATTAGCGAGGGCAAGGATCGCTTAATCAGAGCCAGAGAGAGTTTCGAGGATCTCGTTGCAAACGAAAAAAAATATATGGAAGAGCGATGAAAAGCATAGAAGATTTACGCGTAGGGATTGATAAAATCGACGATGAGATTATTCGTTTGATTGATTTGCGTATGGATTATGTCAAAAAAATCGGCGAATTGAAGCAAACCACAGGAAGCGCCGTGTATCGCCCAGAAAGGGAGCGTGCGATAATTTCTAGGCTTGATGGCGTCAAACTTAAAAATTTAAACAAAGAGGCGATTGAGGCGATATTTTTTGAAATTTTCTCAGTTTCTAGAAATTTAGAAAAACCGCAAGTCGTAGCGTTTTTAGGGCCTTTTGGCACATACACTCACCAAGCAGCCAAGGCCAGATTTGGCGCGATTAGCACCTATGAGCCGCTCTCAAACATCGAGGCAGTGTTTAAATCCCTAATCACCAAAGAGGCCAAATACGGCGTCGTGCCCATAGAAAACAACACCGAAGGCGCAGTCGGCGTGACGCTTGATTGTTTGCGCAAATATCAAGAGGTCAAAATCGTAGCCGAAATTTATATGGATATCCACCACTCTTTGGTTACGAACTGCACGCAAACAGCCGAGATTACGCAGATTTTCTCTCACCCACAAGCCTATAATCAATGCTTGAAATTCTTAGACGATCACGGGCTTAGCGGGGTTAAATTTACAGCCACCAAATCCACTGCCAAAGCCGCGCAGGCAACGCTAGAAAATCCAAATTCAGCAGCGATTTGCTCTAAAATCGCAGCCGAGCTGTATGGCGTGCCTGTAATGTATGAAAAAATCGAGGATAATGCAAACAATCGCACGAGATTTTTCGTGCTAAGCGACTTCAAAAACCAAAGAAGTGATCGCAACAAAACCAGCATTTTGGCTAAAACCGATGATAAACCGGGTGGTTTAGTGGAGTTACTTCAAATGTTTCGCAATGAGGGGATAAATTTGACTAAATTAGAGAGCCGTCCGATTAAATCGCATGATTTCAAAAGTGTGTTTTATATCGATTTTGAGGGGCATATCGACGATGAGGGTGTGATTAGAGTGCTAGAAAACGCCACTCGCCACGCTCATGAAATAACTTGGCTTGGAAGCTATTTAAATGGAGATGAATAATGAAATTTAACAAATTTTTGGACGATTTGAGTAATTACGAGGCTGGAAAGCCAATCGAGCTAGTGGTGCGCGAATTTGGCGTGAAAAAAAAAGATGTGCTAAAACTAGCTAGCAACGAAAATCCATTTGGATCTAGCAAAAAAGCGCAAAAAGCCATTAAAAAATGCGCCACCTGTGCTCATCTCTACCCTGATGATAGTATGTTTGAGCTAAAAGACGCGCTAGCGGCGAAATTTGGCGTAAAAAGCGAAAATATCATAATCGGCGCAGGTAGCGATCAAATCATCGAATTTGCCCTTCACAGCGTGCTTAGCAAGGGTTTTGCGATACTTCAAGCAGGGGTAAGTTTTGCGATGTATGGCATTTACGCAAGGCACTGCGAGGGCAAAATTTATAAAACCAAAGAAATTTCGCACGATTTAGAGGCGCTAAAATCGCTTTACGAGGCGCACAAAAACGAGATTAAAGCGATATTTTTGTGTATGCCAAATAACCCTCTTGGCGAGTGTTTGGACGCTGAGAAAATTTACGAATTTATCGCTAGTGTGGATAAGGACACACTTGTCATCATCGACGCAGCTTATAACGAATTTGCCACATTTAAGGACAAAAACAAGCACCTTGACCCTAAATTTATAGCCACGCATTTCACAAATGCCCTCTATCTTGGGACATTTTCTAAGGCGTATGGGCTTGGGGGCATGAGAGTGGGGTATGGAATTGGCGAGAGTGGAATTATTAGCGCGCTTTATAAACTGCGCCCGCCATTTAATATCACCACGCCGACCTTAGCAGCGGCGATTGCGGCACTTGGCGATGATAAATTTGTGCAAAAGACCTTGCAAAATAATTTTCAGCAGATGAAAAAATTTGAAAAATTTGCCACCAAAAACGGCATTAAATTCCTGCCAAGTTATGCAAATTTCATAACATTTATGCTTGGCGAAAATCAAAATTCAACCCAAATTTGCGACGCTCTTTTGCGACAAGGTATAATTTTGCGAAATTTAAAGAGTTATGGATTAAACGCGATTCGCATTACAATCGGGCTTCCGAAGCAAAATTCGCGCGTTTTTAAAGCCTTAAAAGAGTTGTTATAGTGGATATCAAAAACAAAAGCCTAACCGAACTTAGCGAGCTTTGTGAGCAAATTCGCACCAGAATCGTCGAAGTCGTGAGCCAAAACGGCGGTCATCTTAGCTCAAATATGGGCGCGGTCGAGGCGATAGTGGCTATGCATGTGGTTTTTGATAGCGCAAAAGATCCATTTATCTTCGATGTCAGCCACCAAAGCTACGCGCACAAGCTTCTAACTGGGCGTTGGGACGAATTTGGCTCTTTGCGTAAATTTGGCGGACTTAGCGGATATACTAAGCCTAGCGAGAGTAAGCATGATTATTTCGTAGCTGGGCATGCTAGCACCTCGATTAGCCTAGCTGTGGGCGCGGCAAAGGCGATCAAACTCAAAGGCGAGGATAGGGTGCCTGTGGTGCTAGTAGGGGATGGCTCGATGAGTGGGGGCATGACTTATGAGGCGATGAACGAGCTAGGGGATTTGCATTTGCCTTGCGTAATCATACTAAATGATAACAAAATGAGCATTTCTAAGCCAATCGGCGCATTTAGCAAGTATCTTAGCCAAATGATGGCGGGCGAGACATATCAAAAATTTAAATCGCGCATAAGAGAGCTTTTATCTCACGCGCCAGAGAGTGCTACATACATGGCAAGGCGCTTTGAAAACTCGCTAAAACTCATAATCCCTGGCATGTTTTTCGAGGAGCTTGGACTTGAATACATCGGCCCAGTTGATGGACACAACCTAGGCGATTTAATTAGCGCATTTAAGGTCGCAAAGAGTGCTAAAAAGCCCGTAATCGTGCATATCCAAACAATCAAAGGCAAGGGTTATAAAAACAGCGAAAACGACGATGGCAACTGGCATGGCGTGGGAGCTTTCGACATAAAAAGTGGCGAATTTAAGAAAAAATCGGGCGCGAAATCAGCTACAAAAATTTACCAAGAAGCCCTTTTAGAGCTAGCGCAGGCTCACTCTGATGTAGTTGGCGTAACAGCTGCTATGCCAAGTGGGACTGGGCTAGACGCGCTAATTGAGCGTTTCCCTGATAGATTTTGGGATGTGGCGATTGCCGAGGAGCATGCGGTAACCTCAATGGCAGCAATGGCAAAAGAGGGTTTTAGGCCATACATTACGATATATTCAACCTTCATGCAGCGCGCGGTCGATCAAGTGATCCACGATTTAGCGCTTATGAATTTAAACGCAGTAATCGCCATGGATAGGGCTGGAATCGTGGGCGAGGACGGCGAGACGCACGAGGGTGTGTTTGATATCAGCCTATTTAACGGGGTTCCAAATTTAAGCATGTGTGCGCCGTGCGATGAGGCGAGTTTTAGGGCTTTGATGAGGTATTCGCACGAGCATAAGGGGATTTTGGCGATTCGCTATCCGCGCGGAAGTTTTACGATGCAAAATTTGGAGCCAAATTTAGGGAAAATTCCTGAAATTTCGCCATTAAAATCGAGATTTATCAAAGAGTGTGAGGCTAGCCAAATCGCATTTATCGGCTATGGAGATAGCACTGGCAAGGCGTGCGAGGTAGCAAAAATCCTAAATGATAAAATGAGCGTAAATATCGTTGATTTGGTCTTTGTGAAGCCGCTGGATAGAGAATTTTTACTAAATTTAGCGAAAAAAACCAAAATTTGGTTCGTATTTAGCCAAAGTATGAAAAAAGGCGGTGTGGGCGAAATACTAGGCGCGTTTTTACAAGAGGAAAATATTCAAAATGTAAAAATTATTTCTTATGAATTTGAGGATAAGTTTTTGCCACATGGAAGCACCGCAGATGTGGAGAAATCGCTAGGTTTAGACGCGCAAAATTTGGCAAAGGTAATATCAAATACAAAAAATTATCAATTAGTATAATTTTAGTTTAATATTTTTTGCATATAATGAGTAAATTTTATCTAAGGACGACATTATGACACATGTAGATTTGCTCAAAAACTGCGGGCTCAAAGCCACGCCACAACGCCTTTGTATCCTAAAAGTGCTAGACCGCCACGAGCACCCAAATATTGACTCACTTTATGACGGGATTAAAGAGGATTATCCATCAATCTCGCTTGCTACGGTTTATAAAAATTTAAATAGATTGCTTGATGAGGGCGTGGTTGTCGAGGTAAATACTCCAAACCAAAAGCCAAGATACGATATCTACAATACCCCGCACATGCATGTCGTTTGCGAAAAATGCGGAAATGTCAGCGATATGTTTATGGGCGATATTTTTATGGACGATATGCGCACCAGTGTCGAAAAACAGCTTAAAAATTTTGTCCGCAAACTAAATATCACAGCCACAGTTGAAGACTGCGAGTTTTGTAGGTAATATAAGCTTAAATTTGCTATCATTACCCATTTTATTTTTGGAGTGGGTATGAAGACAAAGCGCAAATTTCTACTTTATGATAGGGCGATTTTATTTGCATTGCAAGATGCTGGCGTCAAACTTCGCAAAAGCGATGTTAGCTGGTTTTATACATCATTTTCGCCCGAAATTTACTATGTCTGCGAAAACAATACCTTTACGCTTCATCATAAAAAAGAAGATCTCATCCGCGAGGCTTTAAAATTTAAAATTTCCAAAGACGATTTTAGCGAAGCTAAGGCCGATATGCAGGGCGAAATGGTGCAAAAATGCCGTTATGGCTTTGCGAATTCTCAGGCTGATTTTCACCTAGAAATTTATTCTTCCAGGCTATCTACGCTAATCACGCTAGTTGCGAATTTCAAAAGCGAAGAAGCTAGCAAGAAGTTTGATTTTATCAAAACATTTGGCGAGCACGAATTTTTAGATATCAGCGATGATTTTCGCTACAAAACACGCTATTTAGCGCGTTTTGGTAAGCCTTGCGAAAAGCTAAATTATGGCTTTGCCAAAAGCGTTTTTGAAAAATTTGACGATATGAAATTTCAAATCCCGCCATACGCCGATAGCGCGCAAAGTGCTGGCGTGATTTTTGCTAAAATTTATTCGCAAATTTTAAAATCGCACGATGAATATATGTGCGCCAAAGATGAGGAAGCGCTTCATAAATTTCGCATTGCAATGCGCAAAATGCGGGTTATGGTGAAATTTTTCGTTCCGCTTTTCGCGCCAAAAATCACTGATGAAATTTTGACACTTTTAAAAAATATTGTCGGCAAAACAAATCAAATGCGAGATATCGAAGTATTTAGCAAATTTTTGGTGCAAAACTCCGCCCCAGCGCACTTTGGAGCGCAGATGGACGCGCTTGGGCGCAGTATTAATGAGCGCACAAAAAGAGCTTTAAGCGACGCTGAATTTGATAAATTTAGGGCTAAATTTGAGGATTTTTTGAAAAATTTAGGCGGAATTTACCTTAGCCCAGAGTATGAAAAAATCGCCAAAAAATTTATCTCAAATCGCCTAAACAAGGCGTTAAAAGCCCTTAGAGGCGTGATTAGCGAATTAAACGAAAAAAGCGAAATCGCCAAATTTCACGACGCGCGAATTTATCTAAAAAAGGTTCGCTATGAGCTTGAATTTTGCGCTAGGATTTATGAGAGCGCTAGGATCAGCGAGGCTTACAAGCAGGTAAAAATCGCGCAAGAGAGCTTTGGCGCGCTCCAAGATGTGAGTATTTGGCAAAATTTCATCGCCATGTATCAAAAAGCAAGCGATAAAAATGATGAGAGTTTCAAATACCTTTTAGCTCTAAATAACGAGCTAATTGCCAAGACAAAGTCCCTAAAAAGCGAGATTTTAGCTCACAAAGATGAGTTTTTAAAATCCATAAAAAAAGCAATTGCAAAAATCAAAATATACAGATAGGAAAAATCGTGGAAAAACAAGAAAAAATCATAAAAATGTTCGATGAAATCGCGCCTACCTATGACAAGGCAAACCGCGCAATCAGCCTTGGCGTGGATACTTCGTGGCGCAAAGCAGGCGTGGGAGCGGCGCTTGAATACTGCAAAAACAAAAGCGTAAAAATCGCCGATGTAGCGTGCGGAACTGGCGATATGATTAAAATTTGGGAGGAATTAGCCCCAAAACACGGCGTTTCAATCGAGCAAATCATAGGAATTGATCCAAGCGTTGGTATGCTAGGCGTAGCCAAAGAGAAATTCAAAGACCACACCTTCATCACTGCGACTGCGACGCAAACGACGCTAGAAAACGCTAGTGTGGATATCGTAAGTATCAGCTATGGCATACGAAATGTAGTGGCCTTAGATGAAGCTTTGCGCGAGTTTAACCGCGTGATAAAGCCAGGTGGCTTAGTCGTGGTGCTAGAATTTACCAAAGCCCAAAATGGCGGGCTAGTATTTAAAATGCGCGATTTTTATGTCAGCAAAATTTTGCCATTAATCGGTGGGGCGATTTCGAAAAACAAGGAAGCTTACGAGTATTTGCCAAGCTCAATCGGTAATTTCCTAGACACCGCAAGCTTCAAAGAAAAGCTCATAAATTCGGGCTTTGAGCCACTTGTGATAAAGGGATTTAGCTTCGATGTGAGCACGCTTTTTATCGCCAAAAAGGTGCGCGATGCTTAGCGTCAGCGAAGTCAATGAAAAGGCCAAAGCGCTACTAGAAACGACCTTTGCTGGTATCGAGGTCGAGGGCGAAATCTCGAAATTTAGCGAGCAAAGCATAAGCAAACACTGGTATTTTACGATAAAAGACGAAAACTCAGCCCTTAGTTGCGCTATGTTTCGCTTCGCCAATCAAAGGGTAAATTTCGCGCCAAAAATCGGTATGCGTGTCGTGCTAACGGGCAAACTTACGATTTATCCAGCCTCAGGTGCGTATCAAATCCAAGTAACGCAAATGCGCGAAGCTGGGGCTGGCGAGCTAGAAATGCGCTTTAATGCGCTTAAAGAAAAGCTCTCTGGCGAGGGGCTTTTCGACGCGTCGCGCAAAAAACCGCTTCCGAAATTTCCGCGCCATATCGCGCTTATTACGAGCGCAGGATCGGCTGCGTGCGCAGATATGCTTAGAGTAGCAAACGATAGATTTCCTATGCTTAAAATCGATATTTACAACTCTTTGGTGCAAGGAACTAGCGCGCCAAGCTCGATCATATCGGCACTGCGCAGGGCCGATAGCGCGAGCTATGACGCGATTATCATCGCAAGGGGAGGTGGCAGCAAAGAGGATTTGTGGTGCTTCAACGACGAAATGCTCGCTCGCGAAATTTACGCAGCGCAAACGCCGATAATTTCGGCTGTGGGACACGAAATAGATTTTAGCATAAGCGATTTTGTCGCAGATCATCGCTCGCTCACGCCAACGGCGGCTATGGTGGATTTATTGCCTGAAATTTCCACGCTTTATCAGAATTTAGACGGCGCGGAAAATTATTTGAAAAAATTTATAAACGAAAAAATCGCAAATTTGCATAGTGAGCTTAAAATGCGATATTTCGAGCTAAAAAGCAAGTCCGTAGATACCAAAATCACGCAAAATTTATTAAATTTGCAAAATTTAGAGATTAAATTTAAAAACACAATCAACGCCAAATTTGCAAATTTAACTCACCAAATCGAGCTAAAAAATGAAATTTTAAAACAAAAAGCAAGCTATTTTGAGCTTACCAAAGATTTGGTGCAAATCCAAAAAGATGGCAAAAAAATCAGCCTAGAAGAGTTACAAAGTGGCGATAAAATCGCGATTGTATCGCAAAATGCTAAAAAAGAGGCGCAAATATTAGATTAAATTTCAAGGAGGCAAAATGAGTAGAGTTATTAATTTCAGCGCTGGTCCTAGCACGATCCCGCTAAGCGTTTTAGAGCACGCTAAGGCCGAATTTACCGACTACAAGGGTCATGGATATTCGATTATCGAGATTTCTCACCGCACCAAAATTTTCGAGGAAGTCCTGCATAGCGCAATGGCGCGCGTAAAACGGCTCTATGGCTTTGGCGAAAATTTCAAAATTTTGTTTTTGCAAGGCGGTGGCAGTTTGCAGTTCGCGCAAGTGCCTATGAATCTCATGACAAAAACAGGCTACGCCGAATACGCAAACACCGGCAACTGGACGAACAAAGCTATAAAAGAGGCGGAAATTTTAGGCATAAATCACCGCGTAATCGCAAGTAGCAAAGAGAGCAAATTCGACCATATCCCAGAGGTGAAATTCAGCGATGACGCCGATTATGGCTACATTTGCTCGAATAATACGATTTATGGCACGCAGTATAAGGCTCTGCCAAAGTGCAAATGCCCGCTAGTCGTGGATAGTTCGAGCGATTTGTTTTCAAGGCCTGTGGATATTTCAAGCGTTGGCTTGTTTTATGGCGGTATCCAAAAAAACGGCGGCCCAGCAGGTGTAACAATGGTGGCAATCCGCGAGGATTTGCTTGATAGGGCTGATGATACTCGCACGCCTATGATTTTGCGCTACAAAACCCAAGCAAACGCCGATTCTATGTATAATACCCCAAATACCTTTGGAATTTATATGCTTGATTTGATGTTAGAGTGGATCGAAAACGAAATCGGAGGTCTAGCTAAAATGGCTGAGCGCAACGAGCAAAAGGCCGCGATTTTATACGAGGCAATCGACGCGAGCGGCGGATTTTACACTGGGCATGCGAGGGTGGATAGCAGGAGCTTGATGAATATTAGCTTTAATATTGCAAGCGGGGCTGAGGTTGAGGCGAAATTTATCGATGAGGCTAGCAAGGCTGGTATGATTGGGCTCAAAGGACACCGCGTGCTAGGCGGAATCCGTGCGTCGCTATACAATGCAATTACGGTGCAAAATGTCAAAACTCTCGTGGAGTTTATGAACGAATTCGCCCGTAAAAACGGCTAAATTTTAAAATTTGGGCTAAATTTGGCAAAGTCTAAATTTAGCCATTTTCTCCAAATTCCGCTAGCGCAAACTTCAAAATACTGAGCCGAATTATCCCTTTTGTCTTTAATTTGTCATTGCAAAGAAATGCGAAGCATTTCCGAAAAATAAAACCAGCTAAATTTAAAAAAGCAACGCTTTTCTAAATTTAGCCACTTCTAAGGTTTTACAGGGGTGGGGGTTGGTAAGGGGGAGGGTAGCGTCTCCTAAAAAGCGCGCCCTCCCCCTTACAAGAAAAGCAAAATTTCGCCTAAAATTTAAAAAATCGTTCAATGCTAAATTTGGGTTGAATTTGCTTTAAATTTTACTGGATTGCTTCGAATTTGCTACGCAAATTCTCGCAATGACAGCAATTTTGGTGCAACGAATTTAAATTCGTAGATTGCCACGCGCGCGGTGCGTGCTCGCAATGACAAATTCAGCAAATTCTCGCAATGATAAATCAAACGCGCGCTTGCTTACAACGACAATGAATAATGCAAAATTTCAAATTTCGCCGCGGTTAAAGATATTTCTCATCGTGCGGAAAAAATTATCGGTAAATGTATCTTTGCGTAGTGTCAGCTCTAAAATCCACTCTTTGTAAGTTTTGCCCTTGCTAGCTAAAATCTCGTCCAAAATTTTCTTGCTAGCCTTAATCCCGCCTGTTTTCTCAGCCTCCAAAAGCTTGGCATAAATCGGCGCGATTGTTTCAATCGCAGAGCGAGGCGGAGCCTTGCGATATGCGGTATGCTCGTAAATCTCGCCACTTAGGGGATCGCGGTATGGGCGAAACTCTGTCATCACCCAATAATACCGCCCGTCTTTGGCTAAATTTTTAACTAGCGCGATAAAATCGTGCCCTTGATTTATCTCGTCCCACATCATTTTAAAGGCGAGGCGTGGCATGTCTGGGTGGCGTATAATCGAGTGTGGCGAGCCTAGAAGCTCATCGGCGCTGTATCCACAAATATAGCAAAAATAAGTGTTGGCAAAGGTGATAAAGCCCTTAGTATCGGTTTTGGATACGATGTAGCGATCTGGTTCTAGGCGAATTTCTTCGTTTATGGGGGTTGGTTTTTTCATTTTGTCCGTTTTCCTTTTTTATAAAGCGATTATAATTTAAATTTGCTTATAAAACAAAATTTTTATCCTAGTTGCGCCTTGGTGGGCGAAATTTGAAAAATAATAAAGCAAAATTTGATTATAATTAGGGATTAAATTTGAGGCGATGAAATGGACGAAATATACGAAGCACTGATACAAAAATTACGAAATTTAATCGACAAAAACTCTGCCAAGGCTAGCGATTTGCGCAATGCTAGGGGGGACTTTTTCCCTAGCGAGGTCAAAATTTCCATTAAATGGGAATTTGACGGCGAATTTAGCGATGAGGTCGTAGCCGGTGGAGAAAACGCCTCAATCCATTTTGGCAAGGATAGAGCGGGGTTTGAAGCGCATGCAAGCGAGTGCATGAGTGAGGCCAAAAACAGCCAAAAACTGCATGAAATTTTGCTTAGCTCGCTAAGAGAGGGGGCAAATTCGGCAATCGCAAGCGCGCAAGCACAGCAAAGGTATTATTCATTTAGCCCATTTAGCGTCTATGAGGGTTGCGAAAAATGCGCCCAAGAGGGCAAAATCGCCTGCAAAAAATGCGCAGGTTCAGGCACGCAAGATTGCCCAGCATGCGAGGGTGCGGGCAAACAGCCCTGCTTTGTCTGCGCAGGCGCAGGTCATATCCCAGCCACATACATTAAGGAGCAAAGCGACGGCTCTACCAAAATGGTCGAGGGTGTGCAAACCTGCCAAAAATGCGGTGGCGCGGGCTATGAAGAGTGCCAAAAATGCGCTGGCACTGGGAAATTGAAGTGCAAAGCCTGCGACGGGGCTGGTTGGAGCGATTGCGAAGTATGCGCGGGAAATGGCTTTTTTATCCGCACTAGAAGCGTTTGCGCAAATGCAAGTGCAAGCGCTAGAATCGGACTGCGCCAAATCGCTTATAATGATGAATTTTTGGCATATTTGTGCGCGCAAAATTTAGAATTTATTGCTAGCAAAATCGCCTTTACCCAAAGCGGGGAAGAGCTTAGCGAAAGTGCGTGCGAGGCCGAATATATCGGCAAATGCAAGGTGGTCGAGCTAAGGTTTGAAATTTTTGATAAAAATTATGTTTTGGTGGGCTTTGGCGATCGGCTTAGTATCTTTATAAAGCCTAAAATTTTCGATGATTTATTCGCCGATGATGCCATAAATTTGGTCAAAATTCAATCCCAAGGCGGTATGAGCGCGCGTCAGGCTTATGGATTTTTCGAGAAATATTCCGCTCAGCCCGTGCTTGATAGCGCGATGAAAAAAATCGCTAGCGCGCCAAATCCTAGCGAGGACGAGGCTGCAAATATCGTAAAACGCTCATGTGAGGGCTTCATCGGCGATGAAATGGCGCGAAATATGAGCGCGATGATAAGGAGCTGTCTAGATAGGGTTTCGCCTACGCACTCGCGCGCTGTGTGGGGCGTGCTAGGTGCGATAGTATGGGTGCTAGGCGCGCTTGGGGCGTGTGGATTTATGGCGGGGGCACTAGGCAAAAGCGCGCTAGTGGGGATTTTGGGCGCGTTGTGTGTTTTCGCTCTGAGCGCTAGCGTGTGCGGTGCGGTGCTGTGGGGGCTAAGTAGCGTTTGGACACTGATAAAACAGCGCGAAATCCCAAGCGAATATCGCAGAAGTCTGCGAAATCGCCCTGCGTTTGTGAAATTTGCGAAAATTTTGGCTGTTTTTGTGCTAGCTGGTGGCGTGTATGGGGCGCTGGCGGCTAAAAACAGCGTCCCAAAAATCGCGCTTGCGGGCAAATTTGAAAATTTAGCCAGCCAGCTGTGCGCGAAATTTAGCCCTGGGGATAGCGCGAGCGCGCCCGTGGCGATAAAGGACGAGGGCAATTTCACCGTCGTGATAATCCGCGATGCAAACGATAGCGTAAATATCAGTCAAAAAGAGAAAATCCTCTTTATCCAAAAGGCTGTCGGAGCCAAGCAAGACGGGATTTTCGGGCGCAAAACCCGCGAAAGTGCGCAAAAATTTATCGAGCAGAATTTAACCAGCGTAGATGAAATTTACGAGGCTGTGAAAAAGAAGCAGAATTTAGAATAATACAGAAAAATATAAAGAATTTGAACAATGCACTTAATAAAAACTGATTTAAAAAAATATAAGAGATATATACATATTCAATTACTTATAGTCAGCGTTTGTCTTTTGTGTATAGTTTTTCTCCCAGTTTCAAGCTCGATAAATTTAGGCTTGGCTTATTTTGCTTTATTTTCTGTGCTTTTAATCAAAATAAAGCAATTTTACATAATGTCAAAAACTGCAAAAAACAAAAATTCTTGGATTTTATATTTGATTGGAGTTTTGATTATTATGTTGGCGAGTTGTTTGCATTTTCGCAATCTTGTATCTGATGATAGCTTGCTGATTAATATTATTATTTTTTTTAGGTTACCTATTTGGCGGTATTTTTATATACAAAACCTATTATGTTTTTTACGAATTGAGTGATAATGGTGATTTTTTGGTCAGCATTTTTGCGATTTTGCTTATATTTGTCCCAAATTTTTATTTTGCTTTTTTAGCTATTGTTTCAGATATAGAATTTATAATGAAGAGCCTAGAATCAATTAATTTTTTATTTTGGCTTTTTATTTTTGTCATACATATCTATGTGATTATTTTGATTTACGCTAATTTATTTTTTGAATTTTCAATATATAAAAAAAATAGCAAATTTAAATAAATAAAATTATTGAAAAAATTTGTGCGTTGTAAAAAATGCAAAAATATATAATTTTTACGATACAAAAGATATGACTTGTCCAAATTTGTGACAAACTCTAAAATTATGTAGAATTTGAAAAAGCATAAAAACTACAATATGAATTGATAAAAAAGATAAAAAAGGCGAAATTTGGCTAAATTTCGCCCTGAATTTAGAATTATTCGATGATATTTGAGTTTTTGAGCACGACAAGGTGTTTTTTGCCGTTAAATTTCAACACCACAGCGGTGCTACTTTCGTCGATTTCTTTGACAAACTCGACGCCTATATCGCTAGGGCTTGCGCTTACGCTCTCTTTGATTTCATTTCGCAAAACGCTTTCAAAGGCTGAAATTTTATCGCTTTTAGCCTCCAAACGCTCTTTAAGCTCCGAGCTAAATGAGCTTTGCGGCGCACTGTTTTTCGGGGCAGTGTTTTGAGAAGCGCTGTTTTGCGGGACTTCTTCAAATTCTTCTTCTATTTCATCTTGCATTTCATCGTCAAATTTATCGCCACGCGGTTCGTATTCCTCCGCCATGACTTCCTCTATTTCGTCGCTTTGAGCTAGTTCTTGCCACGATTTTTCGCTCTCTTGGGTGAAGGATATGTTTTGTGCTACTTCGTCGCTGATTTCATCGTCGAAATTCGCCCGCGCCTCATAGCTACGCTCGCTACCTTTCGCGTCTGTATCCTCGCTCTCATCGCTGTTGTGGCGTTCTAGCACAGATGAGTTAAACTGCTCCCAAGTATCATCTATGCTTTTGCGCCCTTTAAATTCCTTAAATTTGCGCACGAGCACCATTACTGCGCCGATTAGTAGCAAAATGACAATGCTAGGCAGTATCCAGCCAAGGCCAGAATTTGAGCTTGGCTTTTCTTGCTCGGTTTCGCTTTGGCTAGGCGAAACGCTCATTTGGCTTTGGTCGAAATTTGGGTTTTTGATATTGATCGAGAGCTTTAATTTCGCGTCTTGCGAAATCGCATTTGCGATTAAATTCGCCCCTGTGGGGAAGTTGATTTCGACATTGTTGCCCTTAGGCGCGATAGTAAATCCGCGCAAAACCTTTTGGTTGGTGCGCATTTCGTTGTATTTCTCTTCGCTGCCTAGGTTTTTTAGCACTAGGCTCATCGACTGCCCGTCGATCGTGCGCGTGATATCTGGCTCATACGACGAGTCGAAAGAGAGCACGATATCGACGCTATCGTCGTTGTTGAAAATTTCGTATTGTAATAAATTTGCCCCGAGGGCGAAATTTGCAAGTAAGATTAAAAGTAGTTTTCTCATTTTTTTCTTTCTTTATTCAAATAAATTTGCGATTTGTTTTTGTAGCTCGGCTCCGCTAAATTTCGCGCACAAATTCACAATCGCAGTGCCGATTATCGCGCCGTCGGCAAAGGATTTGATTTCTGAAACATTTTCTTTGGTGCGGATTCCAAAGCCAATAGCCACTGGCAAATCGCTCATTTTATGCAGGTCTGCGACCATGTTTTTTAGCCTATCTAGCGGGGTTTGCTTCGTGCCAGTTACACCGATCGCGCCCACGCCATATATAAATCCACTCGCCCTGCTTAAAAGTCTAGTGGCTCTATGCTCGCTAGTAACGCTAATTAGCGGGATTAGGGCTAGGTTAAATTTTTGGCACAGAGCAAATACTTCCTCGTTTTCCTCAAATGGCAAATCAGGGATTATAAATCCGCTAATCCCGCACTGCGCGGATTTTTCGATGAATTTTTCCACGCCATAAGCGAAAATTAGGTTGTAATACACCAAAAACACAAGCGGTTTTTGCGTCTTTACTTCGCCCAAAATTTCAAACACTGTGTCGGTGGTAACGCCATTTTGCACAGCGCTAAAACTAGCGTTAAAAATATCTTTGCCATCGGCGATTGGGTCTGAGTATGGTATGCCGATTTCTAGCAAATCAAGCGCGCCAGCGTCTAAATTTGATAAAAATTCCTTCGTGTGCGCCACGCTTGGGTATCCTGCGACGATGTAGCCGATATTTGGTTTTTTGCCCTTAAATACGCTTGCTATCTTATCCATAGATTGTTCCTTTTTGATAATTCATTACGGTGTTCATATCCTTATCACCGCGTCCGCTGACATTTACGATTATGGTTTTTTTCTCTTTCAAATTTGGGCAGAGTTTTTCGAGATAGGCTAGGGCGTGCGAGCTCTCAATCGCAGGGATAATGCCCTCTAAACGCGAGCAAAGTTTAAGCGCGTTTATGCACTCATCGTCTGTGACGGCGGCGTATTTGGCGCGAGCGATATCGTGCAAATGCGCGTGCTGTGGGCCCACACCCGGATAATCAAGACCTGCTGAAATGCTATGGACTGGGTCGATCATGCCGTATTTGTTTTGTAAAACGATAGTTTTCATGCCATGGATTATGCCGGGTTTGCCCTTTGTGATAGTAGCTGCGTGATAAGGTGTATCTACGCCAAGACCTGCGGCTTCTACGCCGATTAAATTTACGCTTTCATCGTCTAAAAATGCAGTGAAAATTCCAATCGCGTTGCTTCCGCCACCCACGCAGGCGATGACGAAATCAGGTTTTATGCCAAGTTCTGCGGCTTGTACTTTGGCTTCGTCGCCGATAATGCGCTGGAAATCGCGCACCATAGCAGGGTATGGGTGCGGTCCCACAGCCGAGCCGATGACATAAAATACGCTTTCAATCTCATTTACCCATGCTTGAATTGCCGCTGTGGTAGCTTCTTTTAATGTTTTTAAGCCGTCTGAAATCGTAACCAAATTTGCGCCGAGTAGCTTCATACGAAATGCGTTTAACTGCTGTCTAGCGGCATCTGTTTCGCCCATATACACATCGCACTCCAAGCCCAAAAGTGCCGCAGCTGTCGCAGTCGCTACACCGTGCTGACCTGCGCCGGTTTCTGCTATGACCTTTTTTTTGCCCATTTTTTTGGCGAGCAAGGCTTGGGCTAGGGCGTTGTTGATTTTGTGCGCGCCAGTGTGGTTTAGATCCTCGCGTTTGAGATAAATCTCATGCCCGTAATGCTCGCTAAGGCGCGTAGCGTGGTAAAGCGGGCTAGGGCGACCAGCGTAGTTTTTCAGCAAATCTGCTAGCTCGTCTTGAAATTCTTTGGTTTTTGAAATTTTATCGTAAGCTTCCTCTAACTCTTCTAGCGCAAACATCGCAGTTTCTGGGACAAACTGCCCTCCAAATGCGCCAAAATATGCCTTTGCGTTCATAAGCGTCCTTCAAAAATAAAATTTGGCGATTATACAAAATTTAGCGTTAAATAGTGCTTTTGTGAAGGTTAAATTTTAAAATTTTAGGGCAAAAAAAATGCCCCGATTGCTCGGGGCAGCTGAATTTCAATCAATCAAAGATTATTTGAAATTCATATTTTTGATATCCTCGTCAAGTTTTTTGAGTTTATCAGAAGGATCAATCGCTGTTGGGTAGTTGTGAGATGTGATAACCTCTGGCTCAGGGATCTCGTCTGCGTTTTGGCGTAGAGCGATTGTGATACCGTATGGAACTAGGGCATTAACAAGTGCTGCTTGACCCTCTCTTGCGACAGTTTGGCATTGACCTACGATTCTGCTTGCTTCTTGTGGAGCGTGGAATCCGTAGCTGTTCTCGCTAAATCCGAAGTCCCAGCGGATGTGAGCTTTTCTGTGGTAAGCTAGAACATCTTTTAGTGCCTCGCTGATAGCTGCTTTTTGAGCGTCAGCATCAAGGCCTGAGAATTGCTCGTGTTTAGCTAGCTCTTCGCGTGCTGTAACAACATCTTGGATAAATGCCATTAGGTTGTTTTCGCATTTTCTAAGCTCGAACGCATAGCGATTTTGGATAAATGAAATTCTATCTTTTAGCTCTTGCTCGCTTTGCATGTGGCAAGTTTTGCATGCGCCAGTAATGTCAGCATAAGGTGTTTGGATTGTGTGATTTGTGATTTTCTTAGCACCTTCGCGTTTGTATGGCATGTGGCAATCTACGCATGTTACACCGCTTCTAGCGTGGATGCTTGTAGAGTATAGCTCTGCTTCTGGGTGTTGCATTTTTACGATTGGAGCGTCAGTTAGTTTGTGTTTGTAGTCGAATTTGAATTGACCATTTGCAGCTTTCTCATCGTAGTATTCATCGAAATTCTCGATTTTGAAAGGCTCGTCTTTTTTCCATTTAGCCCATGGGAAAACTAGTGTAGAGTTCATGCCTGGATAGTATTCGACATGGCATTGCATACAAACATAGTTTCTCATCTCTACTCTTGTGCCTTTGATACCTGATTTAGGATCTGCTTCATAACCGCGCTCAACCATCGCATTTACAAATCCTGGGCGAGTTACGCGCAAACTCATATCATCTGGGTGGTGGCAATCAGCACAGGCTGAACCTAGTTGAGCGCCGCCGTGAGGATCTTCGCCGTGTTTTTTAGTGATCATTTTAACAACATCGAAGTATGGGATAGAGTTCATTTTTGTCCATGCTTCTTTTTTGAATACGCCATTTTCTTTGTCATTGTCGAAATAACCCATTGGTTGGTTAAATGACTCTGGGCGAGTAGCTGGATCGTGTAATTCTTTGTAATCAGGATCGCTCATTATAGCCATGATATGACCGCTGTGGCAGTTCATACAATATCCTGGTTGGCCGTTAAATTTAGGCAATCCGTGAGAATTTAGATACTCTTTGTTGTTGCGTTTTGTCTCCATTTGATCTATTTGTGAATAGTAGTGAAGTCTTGGGCGATTGTAATCTACCGCAAACGCATAGCCCTTCCAAAATACGCTAGCAGCTGGGAAGCGGCGAAGTTTTGAGTATGGTAATGAACCAGCCCAATCAGTCTCGAAATTTATGTCTTTCATTTTCAAAGTCATATCAAGATGGCTTGGGAAATTTTTACCCCACTCTTGGATATTTGGAACAGTATCGTCGTTCTTAGTAAGCATTAGCGGATATTCTCTATCCTCATTTTTTTTACTGTTAATGTCAGCGAAAAGCGCAAGGACGCCAGCACCTGCAAGTGCCGCGATGACAAAAACGGTAGCAAAAAGTTTTTTCATTATGGTACTCCTATTTAAATTTTAATAATTATGGGCGTGTCCGGCTTGTCTATGACAAGATACGCAACTAAGGGCTTCGTTTTGGACATCTGAGCCACCTGCTTGTTTAGCGTGAATCGCTGGTTCAGCATACTCTTTATGGCACTCGATGCAGTTTTGTTGCACGATTGCTTTGCTCTTAGGGCTAGCTGAAAAAGCTACCGGGTTGTCCTTGAAAGTAAAAGCATAGCCATGGTGAAGACCGCTTTCTGCTTTCATCAGCCATTTGCCGACAAAGTCGTGTGGCAAGTGGCAATCACCACAAGTAGCGACATGCTGGTGACCACCTTTTTCCCAGCTCTCATAGACTTGGTTCATGACATGGCATTTTTTACAGGCGATTGGATCTTTGCTAAGATGCACTAGGCCGTCTGCATAGACAAATGTAAAAACACCGAAGCCAAACACTAAGCCTATCAAGGCTGAAAGAATGAGGCCGGCTACAGAAAAAGGCTTTTTCTGTGATGATTTGTTAGTAATCAAAGCACTCCTTTCATTTAAAATTTGTTAAGTTGGTATTTTAGCACGATTTAGTAAAAATTTATTGATTTAAATCAATAAATTTGCTTAAAATGTTACATAATTATAATTTATTACAAATTTTGTTTTATTTGGAATTTTAGTAGGAATTTAAAGATAAATTTTTGCAAATTTATCTTTAAATTTTGAGTTTATTCTTCGTCGCTTTCTAGCTGCTCGAAGTCCATTTCTTCGATTTTATCGACCTTTGGTAGAACTAAATTTAAAACCACGCCCACGATTGCTCCAAGGCCAATGCCGCTAAATTTAGCAAAACCAAAATCCAGCACCAACCCGCCGATTGAAACGACCAAGATTAGCGAGATTATGACCATGTTTCGCGGATTTGATAGATCAACTTTGGCTTTGATGAGAGATTCCATGCCCACAGAAGCGATGATTCCAAAGAGCAAAATCATAATTCCGCCGATGACAGGCACCGGGATTGTGGCGATAAATGCCCCTAGCTTGCCCACAAATGCAAGCAAAATCGCAGTTATGGCTGTCCATGTCATAATGGCTG
The DNA here is from genome assembly GCF_027797205.1 of Campylobacter sp. VBCF_01 NA2. NCBI lineage: Bacteria > Pseudomonadati > Campylobacterota > Epsilonproteobacteria > Campylobacterales > Campylobacteraceae > Campylobacter > Campylobacter sp. VBCF_01 NA2. The sequence continues at coordinate 1,255,122 of NZ_CP115607.1, read as the reverse complement.
GGTTGAAGGCTTTGGTTAAGCGCACAGCGCCTGTAACTTCGCTATAAGTGGTGTTTGGCGGACCACCAAAACACGCTGCTGCCGTGGTCGCCAAACCATCGCCCAAAAGCGTGCTTTTAAGTCCTGGGTTTTTTAAGAAATTTTCCTTTGTTACATTACTAATCGTCAAAATATCGCCGATATGCTCGATTGTAGGGGCTATGGCGATTGGAAGCATGTATAAAATCGCGTTGAGATTAAAGCTTGGTGCGCTGAAATTTGGCACGGAAAACCACTTTGCGTTGCTAATGGGCGAGAAATCCACGATTCCAAAGCATAGCGAGGCGATGTATCCTACAAAAATACCAGATAAAATCGGTATTAGCCTGATGATACCCTTGCCAAACATTATGGCGATTATCGTGGCGATTAGCGAGATAAAAGCGATGATAAGCGCGGTGGTTTGCGGGATTGCGTCGATGTCTTTTGCCATAGCCATATTTACGGCTGTCGGGCTTAGGATTAGGCCGATTGCGATGATGACAGGACCCACGACGACTGGGGGTAAGAGCTTGTGTATGAAGCCATCGCCCTTGTATCTAACCACAAAGCTAAGTGCGACATAGAGCAAACCTGCCGCCATTAATCCGCCCATTGTCGCACTCACGCCCCATTGTGATACACTGAAAGTTATCGGCGTGATAAACGCAAACGAACTAGCCAAAAATATCGGCACGACCTGCTTTCTCGTGCAAAGCTGAAAAACAAGCGTTCCGATACCAGCCGTAAATAGCGCGACATTAGTATCAAGTCCTGTCAAAATCGGCACCAAAACAAGCGCACCAAATGCTACGAATAAAAATTGCACGCCTAAAAGCGAATCTTTTAGCCTAAAATTGTAGCCTTTATACCTCTCTGCCATTTTCCCTCCTTAAATCATCTAAAAATCATCAAAATTCCGATTACGCACATTAAAATCGCGCAAAAAATCTCTAAATATCGCAAATGCGTTTTAAGCAAATTTTTCAAAATCGTTCCACCGAGCGAATACACGCTAAGCGCGATAATCTCGCTTAGACACATTATGCCGATTAAGCCGAAGTTGTAATAACCCAAAATTTGGTTAGCATTGATAAATTTAGGATAAATCGCGGCGAAAAATATCCATGCTTTGGGATTTGTCGTAGAAATCACAAAGCCTTGCGCGAATAAATTTTTCTCTATTTTTTGCTCTTTTTCTTCGAATTTTCCGTTGCTTCTAAAAAGCGAAATTCCAAGATATAAAATGTAAATTCCGCCCAAAACCTTGATTACAAAAAGTGCGCTTGGGTGCGTTATCAAAAGCCCAGCAATACCTAAAATGCAAGCAAGTGAAACGAGCGCAATACCGATAGTTTGGGCTATGAGCGCAGGAAGCGAGCGCGCGTATCCATGCGACATGCCTAAATTTAGCGCATAAATCATATTAATGCCCGGCATTAGCGAAATCGGAAACATTGTAAGAAAAAATAAAATCATAAATTTCTATCCAAAAATTCCATACACAAAGACGACCGCTATGATTAGTGGTAGCACAAATCGCACATATACTAGCCAAATTTTGGCTAAACCTGCGCCTTGTTTTCCGCCGTTCGTGAGCTCATGCACGGCGTCATCGCCTAGCACCCAGCCCACATAAAGGCTACACATCAAGGCTGTTAGGACAAAGAAAATATTTGCGCTCACGAAGTCAAACGCATCAAATATCGAGCGAGATAGAATTTGCACATCGCCCAAGATATTGCTTGAAAGTATGCAAGGGATATTTCCTAGCACGAAAATAGCCAAAAGCACGATATTTGTGGATTTCGTGGTGCTAAGACCAAATTTTTCCTCGACATAATTTATCAAAACCTGATAAATCGTAAGCGATGTGGTAAGGGCGGCGATGAGTAGTATCGATAAAAACACGACGCCGATTAGATTGCCAAATGGCATATACGAAAACGCGATAGGTAGGGATTCGAATACTAGCCTCGTGCCTTTTGTAGGCTCTAAGCCCACAGAAAAGAGCGCAGGGAAAATCATAAATCCCGCAAGCACCGCAATTATTGTGTTTATCACGGCTGTGAGTGTGGCGGTTTGGATTAAATTTTCTTCCTTGTCTAAAAAGCTAGAAAGGGTAATCATAACGCCAAAGCCCAAAGATAGGGCGAAAAATACCTGCCCTAGCACATCGATTAGAAGCTTTGGCGTGATTTTGGCAAAATCAATGCTAAGGTAAAATCCCACGCCCGCTGTCGCGCTAGGCAGGGTCAAATTCGTAACAATAACCGCGATAAAGCACAAAAAAAGTGCTGGCATGAGAAATTTGACAAATTTTTCGATTCCATCTATTATGCCCTTTTTTAGGATATACCAGTTAATTGCCACGAAAATAAATGTGTAAATTCCGATCCAAAGCGGGTTGTTTTCGATATTTGCGTTGTAGAAATTTTCCGTAAATTTTGGGTCTGTTATCGGGGCGGAGAGATTGAAATTTCCATTGATTATGTTGATAATGTATGTCAGAACCCAGCCGCCAAGCACCATATAATAAGCCAAAATTCCAAACGCGCCAATTAGCCCCATAATGCCTACGATTTTCCATTTTTGCGAGATTTTCTCGCCATTAAGTTTTGGCACACCAAAGGCATCGACTGAATTTCTTAGCGCCCTGCGTCCGATGACATTTTCGACCAAAATCATTGGAATTCCAAGCGCAATCATCGCTACGCAAAATACAAAAACATACGCCCCACCGCCGTTTTCGCCGACTAAATACGGGAAACGCCAGGTGCAGCCAAAGCCGATTGTTGCGCCTGCGACGGTTAGGATATAGGTGAGTTTGTTACTCCAAGTTTGACGCTCCATTAGAACTCTTCTTTTTTAAGTTTTGCTAAAAAGTCCTCGATATCGTATTTGGTGCGGTATGTATCGCTCATAAGATGAACGATGATATCTCCAAGATCAACGACGCTCCAATCATCGCCTTCCTCAATAGCCAAAAACTCCTCACCAGCGGGTTTGAGAGCGGTTTTGAGCTCCTCGATTAGCGAGTATGCGTGGCGACCTGTGAAAGTGGTGGCGATGACTACGAATTTCGCGATGTATTCTTTATCGCTCATGTCGATGACTTGGGGATTTTCTGCCTTTTTCTCGCTTAGGATGTGTGCGATTTTTTCGGCTCTTTGTCTTACTTCTTGCATTTTTTTCCTTTATAAAAATTTATTACTTCATCTTTGATTTGCGCTGGAATTTCGCCTTTTAAGCTAGCGCGAAAAGATGAGGAAGAGATTTTAACATTAATATTAATTTTTGGCAAATTCGCCCATTTTATGGGGATACTAGCGCCCTCTCTGGTGGCGATCACGAAGCAAACCAAATCTCGCAACTGCTCGAAATTTTGCCATTTTTCAAGCTCGGCGAGATTGTCTGCGCCGATGATGAGGTAAATTTGGCTAGGGTTAAATTTTTGCTTTAAAAATTTCACGCTTTCAATAGTCGCAACCTTGCGGTTTTGCGAGATTTCGTAATCGCTAATAAGGATATTTTCGCGCTCACCCCAAAGGCTTTGACACCATTTTAGGCGCAGGCTCGGAGGGGCTGTGAATTCGGACTTAAACGGATTTATAAAAGTTGGCATAATCACTAGCAAATCGGCTAAATTTGCGCTTAGAGCCTCTTTTACTATCGCGTCGTGTCCAGCATGAGGCGGATCGAAACTCCCGCCAAAAAGTGCGATTCTCACTATTATCCTTAAAATTTTGGCGCGATTATAGCGTTTTGTGCTTTATAAAGGGGTTAAATTTTAATAAATTTGATTTGAAATTCAATAGGTGGTGTCCCTGGCGAGATTCGAACTCACGGCCTCAAAATTAGGAATTTTGCGCTCTATCCAGCTGAGCTACAAGGACAAAATCGGTGAAATTAATCACCGATTATGTTCATAACATCATCTAGCTTGCGTTGTAAATCTGAATAATCGATTGGCTTAGTCATAAAGTCATACGCGCCTTTATTTAAAGCCTCTCTTTTTGCAGTTTCATCTGTGGTTAAAACTATTACAGGAATATGTGCGATATGCTCCCTAGAATGCAAGTTATCTAAAAATTCTAAGCCGTTCATTACAGGCATAACAATGTCAAGTAGGACTAAATCCACTGGCTCTGCCTCTAATACGGCCAATCCGTCCAAGCCGTTTTTGGCTTGGAGGATTGTGGTAAATTTACCATATTTTTTTATCATAACTTCTAATAGTTTCAAATTTATAAGGTCATCATCAATCATCAAAACTTTTAATTCTTTCATCAACTATCCCTTATATATATTTTTGCGCAAGTTTTTCTAGGCCAGATTTAGTGATGTTGTAAGTAACAACTTCGCTAAATGCAGGGTTCTCGTCGTTGTCGTTAGAGAACAATACTAGATTTGTATTTGGCGCTTTTTGGTGTAGATTTTCTAGGGCAGCGAAATCGATACCAGCTAGTTTTTTATCTATCAATACCAATTTGTAGCTATCGTTAGTTGCCATAGAAATTAGTTGCTCAAAATTTGCAGCCATATCAACATCTTTGTATTGGTGTTTCAAAATGCTTGCGAAAATTTTGCTTTCCATGACATTTGCTTTACAAATCAAGACATCTTTTGCTTTCACAGCTTGTGCTACTGGCTCATTAATGATAGTTTTCTTAGGAACTTGTTTCATTATCGTTTTAGGCACTTTCACGGTTTTTAGAATAGTTTTTGGAACTTGGCGTTTTACAAGTTTTTTGACTATTTGTTTGACTGTGCCACCAGCAGGAGCCGCGTCAGAGCGTTTGTCACCAATAAAGTCATTAAGCATATTAGCCAAAATGTCTTTTTTGATCGGTTTTGTACAATACTCATCTAAGCCAGCTGCCATAAATTTCTCTCTATCGCCTTTTAGCGCGTTAGCTGTAACAGCTACGATTGGGATATGGCGTAGGTTGTTATCTGCTTCGTATTGTTTGATTTGTTTTGTTGCTTCGATACCGTCCATTACAGGCATTGAAATATCCATAAAAATCAAATCATACTCTTCGCCTGATTTTCTAGCTTCTAGTGCTAGCAAGCCGTTTTCTACGATCGTTAAATCCATTTCGAAGCTGTTTAATGTGTGCTTCATAAGTTTTTGGTTAATTTCATTATCCTCTGCGATTAGAATTTTAGCAGCGTATTTGCGATTAACCATAGGAACATTGTCATCGTTTGGATTGTGCTCAGCAGGAACTTCAACTTCCTCTTCGACTTCAACTTCCTCTTCAACCATAATTGTCTCTTCTTGTTGAACTTCCTCATAGATTGTAACAGGAACTTCGATGATTTCTTCGATTACTCTTTGTGTAGTAGCTACTGCGGCAGGAGCGACTGTTTCTATCACTGGCTCGACTACTTTTTCTACGACTGGCTCAACTGCTTGTTCTACTACTGGTTCTACAACCGCAGCAACTGGCTCGACTACTGGCTCAGGCTCTACTACCGGTTCTACCACAGGAGCGCTAACTTCTACGCTTGGAGCTTCTACTTTGATCTCAGGAGTTTGAATTGCTACTTCTGGCTCGCTGATTTGAGCTTCGATATCTGAAATTTCAATCTCTTGGCTTTCTGGTTCTACAACTGGTGCCACAACTGGCTCTTCAATTGTAATCTCAGGAATTTCTACCTCGACATTTGGTGTTTCAGGGATATCAAGAGTGATATCAGAAATATCAGTTCTAATCTCTGGGATTTCAGGCTCGATGCTTACGCTAGGTTCTACAACTGGCTCTGAGATTGCAGGCTCTGGTGTAGATACGAAGCTTGCTTCGCTAGCTGTGCCTCTGTGTCTGTTTTGTAAAATAGCACGCAATTCATCTGCTGATGAGCTAGATGGTTTTGGCTCTTCTATTTTTGGTTCTTCTATTTTTGGCTCTTCTACGGCTAGTGGAGCCTCATCCATAATCATCTCTTCTGCAACTATCGGAGTTTCTACGACAGGGCTTTCCTCGATGATTGGCGATTCATCAAGAGTGATATCTGGGATAATTGGTGATTCATCAGCGATAGCAGATAGGCTAGGCTCTTCTACTACTGGCGCTGCCGCTGCTGCTGCCGCTGGTCTAGCTTTTAATGAACCAGATTTTAGAATTTTATCTATTGTTTTGCCTAGTTTTGATAAGTTCACTGGCTCAGATAGAGTGAAAATTCTAGGGTTTGTAATGCTAATACTTTGTAACTCTTTTGGTTTTAGAGTTAGGATTGTAGGTAAAATCGTAGTATTGCTTACATCGCCATAGTTTTTAAATCTAGTAATCAACGCGTCAAAAGAGTTGTTGTTTTGTGCAGAGCGAAGTTGTGCGCTTGAATTAAAGACTGAAATTTTTGCACCTAGATTATTTACATATCTCTTAACGACATCGCTATACATTACATCGTTAGGATCTGCTAGAAGTGCGAAATTTAAGCCGCTGATGTGAGCAAACATCTCTTCTGCGTCTGATTTTTGAGTCTCTTTAAGTGGTAGAGTAAAGAAGAATTTCGTTCCTTTACCAACTGTTGATTTAACTTGTAACTTACCACCCATCATCGCAACATATTTAGATGAAATGGTTAGACCAAGACCGGTTCCGCCGTATTTTCTAGTGATTGTAGAATCAGCTTGTGAGAAGGCGTTAAATACATTTGCTAGTTTATCCTCAGAGATACCGATACCTGTATCTTCGACGCTAAATGTTACGATAGCTTCGCCAGGGTTTTTCTCTTCTTCTCTGACGATATTGACAGCAATGCTACCTTGCTCTGGTGTAAATTTAACGGCATTTGACATAAGGTTGATAAGAACTTCTTTAATCTTAGTAATATCGCCGTATAGGTGATGAACCAGCGTAGGGTCAATGTAAAGCAAGATATCGATGTTTTTCTCGGCAGCTTTTGCAGCGTAGATCTCAACAGCACTCTCGAAATCTTGAATTGGGTTGAATAAAATATCCTCAATCTCAACTTTATTGCTTTCGATTTTAGAAACATCAAGAATGTTATTAATGATGGTTAGAAGGTTTTCAGATGATTTTTCGATTGTATCGACATAATCGCGTTTTTCTTCGTCCAAATCTGTGTTTTTGAGCAACTCTGTAAATCCGATAATACCATTAAGCGGAGTTCTAATCTCGTGTGACATATTCGCAAGGAAGATAGATTTCGCTTTGTTGGCATCCTCAGCTTCTGCTTTTTGCAAGGCAATGAAGTCGATCGCGTCCTCGATAAGTGAGTAGGCTTTGTCGATACCGTCAGCTGTGTTGATATCGAATTGCTCGTTGTTGTTAGAAAGCTCACCAACTCTACCAAGAACCCTTCCAAGGTCGTTGATGTTTCTGTTAATGCGTCTAACGACGGCGATTGAGAAACCAACTAGGATAAGTGATAGCAAGAACGCAGCGGCAGCGAAAATCAATGTTTGAAGTTGTTGCGCTGAGTGAATATCAACACGCTCTTGTAGTGCGTTAGAAGCCATTTTAACAGCTTCATCTAGCATTGCATATTTTTTAGATTGGATACTAAACCACTCGTTAAATGGAATATCATACTCGCCAGTTGCTAATTGAGTTTCAATCGTTCTCATTGCATTTTGTGCATTTTCGGCGATTTGCTCATTTTCAGGTTTAGCGAAATACTCTTCTAGCTCGTTTTTAATACCGATATCTTCACCAGTAGCAGCATAGTGAGTAGCGATGACTAGGTCAGGCATTTCTGATTGCCATGCGTGCTCTTTCCAGTGATCAATCTCTTCCCTAGGAAGTGGGCTACCTGAGATGATGTATTCGATACTGACATCGCGAACCGCAGCTGTTCCAGAGATCGTGTCATACATGTTTGCAAGAGTAAGCGATAGAGTACCAACATCGGCTGAATACAAGTTTTCGTTGATAGTATCACGGAAGGCAGTCAATTGCTCGTCAAACTTATCATAATATTCCTCGAATAACTCAACGAACACTTTGTCACGATTATCAATGCTCTTTCTAATCTCAGGAAGTCTGCCAATCAAATTTGTAATTTGATTAATCGCAGCAGATTGTGCCTCTGAGTGCTCGATGAAAAGTTGGTGAAGAGCATTGTCTTGTTCGTGTGTTTGAGCGTGATAGTCAAGGAAATCTTGCCATGCTTTATCAGTTTTGGCGCGTTGTGTTTTAAGAACAGAGCCAAGACCGACATTGTTACCGCTACCTAGATACGCCGCTGTGATACCACGCTCTTTGGCAAACTCCTCGTAGAAGTCATACAAAGCAGCTGAGATATCGACTTTATGCTTGAGGTTTTCGTTGATTTTATACAACCTCGCAGCATCATACAAATACCAAGACGCAACGACAAAAATGATTAAAAGTGGAACCCACGCAACCATTTTAAGAGCGCTAGAAGTATTTAGTCTCATAAAACATCCTTCGTATTTTGCAAAATGCAAAAAAGTGAAATTTCAACCTCAAAATAAGCTTTACAAAGAAAAATGAAAACTGTATTTCAAAGATTTAATCTCGGATTTTACTCTAAAAATCTTTAAAGGTAGCTTTGTTTGCCTATTTTATGGGCGGAATTTGAACAATTTTTCAGCAAAATTTTGTCCGATTAAGCTTTTTATTTCATCAAAATTTGCCAAATATATATTTTCAAAACTTCCGTAAAAATCCAAAAGTTTTTTGATTTTGCCTTGCGTAAGCCCCAAATTTAGGAGCTTTGAGCTATTTAAGTCATTTTTGCGTTTTGTTTTTTGATGAAATGAGATCACAAATCTGTGTGCCTCGTCCCTTAATTTTTGGAAAAATTGTAATTTTTTATCGTTTGGTTGGAGTGCAAAAATTCCACTATTTGTGCAAATTTTATCCTTTGCCGATCCCTTGGCGCGGTGAGCTTTGGCGCCCAATTTTTCCTTTGAAATCGCGATTACATCGACATTTGCTCCAACGCTAGAAATAATGTCGCAAGCTAAATTTAACAAAACTTCGCCGCCATCAATCACCCACAAATCAGGCGCGCCAAGCTCGTCAAATTTAAGCGCACGCGAGGTGAGATATTCCTTCATTTGGTCGTAGTCGTTGTTTGAGCTTAGGTGTTTGTGGCGATAATTTTCTTTGAAAAACTCGCCCTCTTTATAGCAGACCATTGCCCCTACTGGCGCACTTCCAAACATGTGCGAGTTATCAAAAATTTCAATATTTACAGGCAAATTTTGCAAACCAAAATAATCTTTCAATTCCGCTAAAAATCCATAATCATGTGTTTTGAGATATTTTTTTATGTTTATTTGGCAGTTTTGGTAGGCGATTTCGCAAATTTTGCGTTTTTCGCCGATTTTTGGGACGATAATGCTAAAATTTCTGCCATGCCTGCTGGCTAAAATTTCGCTCACAAGCGCCTTGTCGTCAAATTCGGCGTAGCAATAAATTTTAGAGCACGCTACTGGCGAACCCCCTGGAAACGCGCTTAAAATGAGCTGTTTATAGCCGTTTTTCGCGTCATCATCGTTTGCGTTTTTTAGGTGAGAAATGTGATAGTTCGAGGCTGAAATTTTGCCCTCTCTCACGCTAAAATGCACAGCACAAATCAAATTTGCCTCCCCAGCAATCGCAAATACTTCAAAATCATCTAACTTTGCTAAATCCACCTCGACTTTGATATTCATTTGCTTTAAAATTTCGATTTTATCGCGCATACTGGCAGCTTCTTCGAAATTTTCATTTTCGGCAAATTTAAGCATTAGCGAGCTTAGATATGGCACCATTTTTTGCGGATTTTTGAGCGAATTTAACGCCTCTTCGACTATTTTTTTATATTCGCCACTTGAAATTTTGCCCTCGCACGGGGCTTTGCAGCGACCAATCTGCGCAAATAGGCAGGCTTTTTTATCTTTGATACAGTTTTTTTTCTGCACGAGCGGAAATTTCATATAAAGCGTCTCTAAAATTTCCTTCGCGCCGTGAAAATACGGACCAAAATACCGAATATTCGCCCCTTTTATCACCTTGCGCGTGATTTCAAAGCGCGGAAATTCGTCGTTTAAATTTATATAGATATAAGGGTATGTTTTATCGTCGCGCAAAAGAATATTATACTTGGGTTTGAGCTGTTTGATAAAGGAATTTTCCAAAATCAGCGCGTCGCTCTCGCTTGGGGTGATGATGTATTCTAAATGCACAGCTTCGCTTATCATTTTGGCGATTCGAGCGCCAAGGCGCGGGCTTGGAGCGAGCGCGGGAGTGAAGCTAAAATAGCTTTTGACGCGGTTTTTTAGCACCTTTGCTTTGCCCACATAGAGCAATTTCCCGTCTGCGCCGAAATACTGATAAATGCCGGGATTAGCGGGCAGGGATTTGATTTCGTCGATTAGCAATGATAATCTCTCTTATTTCTTCAAAAATTTTATGAATTTTTTCATCTTTGATATTGTTTGTGAATTTGCCCTGTGATTTCTCTGCCACGCGCACATCGCTACTACTTGCTTTTTTTTGGGCGAGTTCTTGCTTGCGCTTTTTGCTCATTGTTTTGGTAGCGACGAAAATTTTCACATCCATATCAGGGTGAAATTCGCCAAATTTATGCACGCTGGCAAAGATTTTTAATATATCTTTTATCAGTTTTATACTACTATCTCGTTTTAGCTCTTGAAGTCCTGCTGGGTGCTTCACAGCTATCATCAAAATGTCATTTTTGGTGTAGATAAAGGCTATGATTTTTTGCCAGTTTTTGGGCAAAATTTTAATAAAACTCTCTCTGGCACGAAATTTGGCGTATAAAGGACTATTTTTTACATGTGCAATGATTTGTTTAATACTTTTAGTTTCCATAAGTTGATTTTAGCATTTTTTATTTTAGGTTTGCTTAGTGGGTGCGGATACAAAGCCGATCCGTTTTATAGCACAGACTCAAATTCGAGCAAGGTAACCAAATAATGGCTAAATTTAGTTATAATCAGTGAAATTTTAATGAAGGGAAAATATGCAAACAGCTGACATTTTAGTTTTGGATTTTGGTTCGCAATACACGCAACTTATCGCGCGTAGGCTTCGCGAACAAGGTGTTTATACAGAACTCATACCATTTGACGCCTCAATCGAGCAGATTATGGCGAAAAACCCAAAAGGCTTGATTTTAAGCGGTGGGCCAGCGAGCGTGTATGCAAAGGACGCTTATTTTTGTGATGAGAAAATTTTTGATTTAGGCTTGCCGATACTTGGGATTTGCTATGGTATGCAGCTAATCGCGCAACATTTCGGTGCCTCTGTCGTGCCAGCAGCGAAAAAAGAATTTGGCAAAGCAAGCCTAAAACTACTTCGTTCAAACAAGCTTTTTAACGGCGTGAGCGATAACTCGACCGTGTGGATGAGCCACTCGGACAAGGTCGCTAGCCTGCCAGAGGATTTCGAGGTTTTGGCGTGTTCGGACGAGAGCGAGTGGTGCGTGTTTGGCAATGACGCGAAGAAAATTTACGCATTGCAATTCCACCCAGAGGTGCAACACTCAGAATTTGGCAATCAAATTTTAAAGAATTTTGCAAAAGAGATTTGCGGGTTAAGTAGCACTTGGAATATGGGAAGTTTCGCAAAAGAGCAAATCGCAAAAATCAAAGCAAAAGTAGGCAATGATAAAGTCCTTTGTGCGGTAAGCGGCGGCGTAGATAGCTCCGTGGTGGCAGCTCTCCTTGCCCACGCAGTGCCAGAGAATCTAATCGTAGTTTTTGTAGATAACGGACTACTTCGCACAAACGAAGCAAGGCAAGTCGAAGAGATGTTTAAGCTCAAACTTGGCGTAAATTTAATCAGCGTCGATGCGAGTGAGCTGTTTTTAAGCCGCTTAAAAGGCGTAACTGAGCCAGAGAAAAAACGCAAAATCATCGGCGAGACTTTTATCGAAGTTTTTGATAAGGAAGCTAAAAAATTTGAAAATGTAAAATACCTAGCACAAGGCACACTTTATACCGATGTGATCGAAAGCTCTCCAAGCGGGGCAAGTAAAACGATAAAAAGCCATCACAATGTAGGCGGACTGCCTGAGTGGATGAAATTTGAGCTAATCGAGCCATTGCGTGAAATTTTCAAAGACGAAGTGCGCCAGCTAGGGCTCGAACTAGGACTTTCGCGAGATGTCGTATTCCGCCACCCTTTCCCGGGACCGGGCCTTGCGATTCGCATTATGGGCGAAGTAAATACGCCAAATTTAGAGCTACTTCGCAAAGCCGATGTGATTTTAAGAGAAGAGCTAAAATCGAGCGGTTGGTATGATAAAACTTGGCAGGCATTTTGCGTGTTATTAAATGTCAGAAGTGTCGGCGTCATGGGCGATAACCGCACTTATGAAAATGCAGTTTGTATCCGCGTAGTCGATGCGAGCGACGGCATGACGGCTAGTTTTTCGCGTCTTCCTTATGACCTGCTAGAAAACTGCTCACGTCGCATTATAAACGAAGTAGAAGGCATAAATAGAGTAGTTTATGATATTTCGTCCAAACCACCTGCAACTATCGAGTGGGAGTAATTTTTAATTTGACGGGCGTTTTGCCCGTCTTTTTATTTTTTTCGCAAATTTAATCTCAAAATAAACGCCAAATTAAATTTATCCACAAACGCCATTATAAGGCGAGTGGAGAGTTTTGTTTTATTTTTTAGCATTTTTCGTGCAGTGGCGAAAAACGGCGTTTTGCTTAAAATTTCACACTCGCACTTACTGGCAAATTCGCCCCCATTTTGCACGCAAAACTCCATTTTAGCCATATTTTCGCCAAATCTACTTACATAAAAATTCGCGCATCGTATGCCAAATTTTGTCGTAGCGTCAAAAATGAGCTCGGAATTTTTAAAATTTGCCTTTAAATTTGCGATTAAATTTAGTATTTTTGTCTCGGTAAAATACATAAAAACGCCGTTTGCGACAAAAATCGTAGGCAAGCTTTTATCTAAAATTTCTGTCCATTTCATATCAAACATATTGCCACTAATCAGAGTTTCATTATCATTTTGTGGGAGTAAATTTTGCCTAAATTCGATAACTTCCGCCAAATCAACGCTGTAAAATCTAGCCCCATTTTTGCCGAAACGAAACGCCAAAGTCTCCAAGCCACAGCCCAAATTTACGACATTGCAAACGCCATGCGTGGCAATGAAATCCTTTATCATAATGTCGGTTTCATAGTATCTTGCCGCAGAAGCCAAAGACTCGTATTCGGACGAAATTTTTAGGAATTTTTGCGGGATTTTATCTTCAAATTTCATCGCCGTCTCATCGTAAAAATACTGCTTGAAATTTTTACTTGCATGAATTCTTGCGATTAATGGAATAAATAGCGTATTTGCGATTTTATTTTGCATAAATATCCTTTTTACGGGATTTATAAATTTCAATAACGATATATTTTATCAAAAAATGCTTAAATTTCTCAGTCCAATGTGTTTTTGTAGGCTTTTAGCGTCAGGGCGGTGATTACAAGCACGATTAGGCAAAGTGGGGCAAGGTTTGGCAAAACATCGACAAATTGCGCGTTTTTTAGCATTATCGCGCGACAAATTCGCAAAAAATATGTCAGCGGGAAACACTGTCCCAAAAACTGCGCCCAGCTTGGCATGCCTAAAAATGGGAACATAAACCCGCTTAATAGCATTGATGGAAGCATTACGAAAACCGACATTTGCAGGGCTTGGGTCTGGTTTTTGGCGATTGTCGATATCAAAAATCCTAATGCCAAATTGCAAACAATGAAAATAAACGAACAGAAAAAAAGCAGTGCCAAAGAGCCTAAAATAGGCACTTCAAAGAGAAATTTCGCCATTATGATTATGAGAGAGGTTTGCACAATGCCGATGAAAACAAACGGCGTGATTTTGCCAATCATCACTTCGAGCGGGGTTACTGGCATGGAGAGCAGATTTTCCATCGTGCCTAGCTCGCGCTCCCTTGTCAGCGATAGTGCCGTCATCATAACGCCGGTAAAAATCAAAACCATGCCGATTAGCCCAGGGATTATGTTGTATCTCGTAAATCCCTCTGGGTTGAAATTTCGGTGAAGCAGAATTTCAAATGGCGGATTTTTGGTGCGCAGATGAGCCAGATTTCCTTTAAATTCTTTATTTATCACGCTTTGGCTGACCCCAGAAATCGCGCTTATAGCCGACGATACAGCCACTGGATCGCTAGCGTCTGCTTGAAGCAAAATTTTAGGATTTTCAGCGCGGATTATACCCTTGGTAAAATTTTCGCCTATATTTAGCACGAACAAAACTTTTCCCTGTTTTAGGAGCTTTTCGCCGGTTTTGTCATCTGAGATTTCGGCGACTATCCTAAAATAGCCAGAATTTTCAAGCCCACTTACAATGCTTCTGCTAAGCGGCGAATTGTCCCTGCAATTAAGCGCCATGGGCAGGTTTTTGGGGTCCATATTTATGGCGTAACCAAACATCAAAAGCCAAATTATCGGGATCGCCACGACCATGCCAAATGTGGTTTTATCGCGCCTTAGCTGGATTAGCTCTTTTTTGACGAGGGCTTTTATGCGCGCTAGCCTCATTTAAGCGCCTTTTTTAGGTAATACACGAAGGCATCTTCTAGCAAAACCTCGCTTTTTTGCCACGAAAGTTCGTGCTTAAATTTATAGGTTTGCAGGATTTTTTCTAGCCTTTGCTCATCTTCGCCACAAATTCGCAAACTCTCTCCAAACATCGCTGTTGTGGTGATTTCGTCCATGTTTTGCAAAATTTGCGCCAAATTTGCCAAATTTATTCCGCCAAGTATAAACGAAAAAAGCCCAGTTTGCCTAGCGACGCTTTTTGGAGTGCCTTTGACGACGATTTTGCCATTTGCGATATAGACCAACTCATCGCAACGCTCAGCCTCGTCCATATAGTGCGTGCTCACAAGCGTGGTAATTCCCTCGTCCTTGAGCCTGCCAAGCTCGTCCCAAAACTCGCGCCTAGCCTTTGGATCGACGCCTGCCGTGGGCTCATCAAGCAGCAAAATTTCAGGCTTGTGCAGTATGCAAAGCACTAAGCGCAAGTCTTTGTTTCCAACCACCAGAAAGTCCCCTGCTTAGCTGATTTTGTCTATCCATAAGGCCTAAGTTTGCGAGTGTTTCGTCGATGATTGTTTTCGAATTTGGAATTTGATAAATTTGGGCTACGAATTCTAAATTTTCCCTTATCGTCAAATCTTCCCAAAAGCTGAATTTTTGGGTCATATAGCCGACTTTTTCGCGGATTTTATCGCTTTGGGTCAAAACATCGTATCCTAAAACCTGACCTTTTGCGCTATCTGGGGTCAAAAGTCCGCAAATTAGCCTGATTGTCGTGGTTTTGCCGCTGCCGTTGGGGCCTAAAAATCCGTAAATTTTGCCACGCGGGACTTGAAGCGAGATATTTTTTATGACCTCTTTGCCGCCGAAACTTTTTCTTAGCTCGCTAACATCGATTGCAAATTCGCTCATTTTATTCTCACGCTAACGCCCAAACCCGGCTTTAATTCGGTGTTTGGCGCAAAGGTGGCTTCGAGCATAAAGACCATTTTTTCTCTGCTTGCGACGCTGTAAATCACGGGCGGAGTAAATTCGGCGCTTGGCGAGATATACGAGATCACAGCTGGTTTTTCGCCCTCGCAGCCGTCGCACAAAACTCCGATTTCATCGCCGATTTTGAGCTTCGCAAGGATTTTTTGTGGCACAAAAAATCTGACTTTGATATTTTGCGGTTCTAAAATCGATAAAACCGGGCTATTTGCGCCGACAAATTCGCCTTTTTTGAAATAAATATCGTAAATTTGACCGCTGTGTTGCGAGACGGCTGTGTTTTTGGCAAAGATTAATTTTGTTTTTTCTAAATTTTGCTCAGCAATGGCGATGTTTGTTTTTGCGATTTCGATTTCATCGTCTCTTGCGCCAAGGTTAGCTGTTTGTAACACTGCCTCGAATTCCGCGACTTTGGCTTTTACCGTGTCGAAATTCGCAGATTTTTGGTCGAATTCGGATTTGCTTATGGTGTTTGATTTGAAAAGTTTTTGCGCTCTAAAAAACTCTTTTTGTGCGTTTTCGAGTGCGATTTTAGCGGAATTTAACTGGGCATTTAGGGCAGAGATTTCGCTTTGTCTTTTGCCTTTGATTAAATTTTCGTAGTTTGATTTTGCCTTGATTAGCTCGTTTTGGGCGATTTTTAAATTCGCTTCACCAAGAGCCTTATCTACGCAAAAAAGTTTATCTGCGGGAGAAATTTCTTGCCCTTTTTGCACATAAATTTCATCTAAAATCCCAGAATTATACGGTGAAATATAGGTAAATTCAGCCTCTATGTAGCCATTTAGTAGCTCTTGCGAGTTTGCAAACGAAAAAAAGAAAATTAGCAAAAAGAAATTTTTCATAAAATACCCAAAAATTGAAATCTGGCGATTATATCAAAAGAAAAATAAAATTTATATAGGTTTTAAGCCAAACACTTTAAGGATTAAAAATTATGTGGATAAAAAAGTGGTGTCCTGCGTTGGATTCGAACCAACGGCCCCCTCATTAAAAGTGAGATGCTCTACCGACTGAGCTAGCAAGACACGGATTGTAAAGTAAGTGGCGCGATGGATGGGGCTCGAACCCACGACCTCCGCCGTGACAGGGCGGCATTCTAACCAGCTGAACTACCATCGCACAAGTGGTGGTCGCTATAAGACTCGAACTTATGACATCCACCTTGTAAGGGTGGCGCTCTACCAACTGAGCTAAGCGACCATTTATTAAAAATGAAGTGTGATTATATATCGATTGATATTAAATTTCGCTTAAATTGGAGAAAAAAATCGAATTTTTTGCTATACTCACGCAAAGCTAAATTTAATAAGAAAGAGTTATGAGAAATTTTATACTGATTTTATTTTTTTCATTACGATTGTTTGGGTATTCGCACGCAGATATTACAAATTCCATCGCGTATGTCGCCACAAATGAGGGTGTCAAACCCGAAATTTTATACACAATCGTAAAAATCGAAAGCGATTTTAACCCCTTTGCGATTTCATTTCTCACAAACAAAGCAAACGCCGATTATTTCGCCACCCTAAGCAGTCCAAATGCGCGAATTCGCACTAGCAATTACAGCCTGAATCGCTCCAAATGGGTCGTGGCGATCCACCCCATAAACGAAGCCTACGCAATCCAAATCGCAAAAGAACTCTACGAAGACGGCTTTCCTATCGATGTGGGACTTGGGCAGCTAAACGCCGTAAATTTCGACAAAAGCGAGATTGATTATATCTTCAACCCCGTTTATAATCTCACAAAATGCGCCAAAATCCTGCGCAAATGCTGGAACGCCAAAAACAAAAATATAAAAGACACAATCGAGTGCTATAATTACGGCATGCGCAAACGCTACTCCAACCCCTACTACAAGCGATTTTACGAGCATTACGAGAAGATGTTTGGCAAGCCGTATTAAGATTAATTATTAATTAAATTTGGTTAAAATAGCCGAAATTTAAACAAAGGATAGAAAATGATTTTAATCGCAGGACCTTGCGTCATCGAAAGCAAAGAGCTAATTTTCGCGGTGGCTGAGAAGCTTCGCAAATTTCACGAAATGGACGGGATCGATTTTTATTTTAAAAGCAGTTTTGATAAGGCAAACCGCACGAGTATCGCAAGCTTCCGTGGTCCAGGGCTTAAAAAGGGCTGCGAAATACTAGCCGAAGTGAAGGAAAAATTTGGATTTAAAATCCTAACCGACATTCACGAAAGCAATCAAGCTGCGCCTGTGGCGGAGGTCGCTGATGCGTTGCAAATCCCGGCGTTTTTGTGCCGACAGACTGATTTGCTCGTAGCCGCTGCTAAAACAAAAGCGGTAGTAAATATCAAAAAAGGGCAATTTCTCGCACCGCAGGCGATGAATCACAGCGTGAAAAAAGTCCTTGAAACGCGTGGCGTAAAAAGCGCAGGTTACGAGGCTGCCAAAGAAAACGGCGTGTGGCTGTGCGAGAGGGGAAGCACCTTTGGATACGGAAATTTGGTCGTAGATATGCGAAGTTTCCCGATAATGCGTGAGTTCGCGCCTGTGATTTTCGACGCGACACACAGCGTGCAAATGCCAAGCGCAAACGGTGCGACAAGTGGCGGAGACGCGAGATTTGTGCCATATCTAGCGCGCGCAGCTGCTAGCGTGGGGGTCGATGGATTTTTCTACGAAACACACCTAAATCCATGCGAAGCCTTGTGCGATGGGCCAAATATGCTAAATTTAGACGAATTAGAAAAAAATATAAATGAAATTTTGGCGATTAAAAGGGCTTTGAATTTTGAAATTTAAAGGGGTTGTAATGCCTAAAACAATTTATATATTTTATATACTTTTTGCGATTTTTTTGAGTGGTTGTGGTGCAAAAGGCGCGAAATTTGAGCATTTTGTCGAACCGCAAAATAATAATGCCATAGTTTATGTTTATAGACAAACAAGTGCCATGGGGGCGTTGGTGCGCACTACGGCTTACTATGATAATGGAGATGGTGCGAAAGAAATCGGCACGATAAGCAACGGGGCGTATGCAAAAGTCGAAATTCCTGCAAATATACAAACGAAAATTTATGTTGGTATCCCCGAGTGGGGCGAAACAATCGTGGCAAAAGTTGGAGAGACTTTATGTTTCAAATATGGCTTAAAAGAAAATGGCACTGTTTTCAATGGATATACCTATGCGCCGATTTACACGGCGTTTCTTTATAGGGTAGATTTACAAACTTGCAAAAAAGAGATTGTAGAGACGCAACTACACAGCAAATAGCTAAATTTCGGCAAATTTCGCATTTAAATTTGCCGAAATTTTTAATTTTATTTAGAGTAAAAGCAAAATTTAGCAAAAAAATAGTATAATTCATATTTTTTGAGCTTTTCGTCTAGCGGCCCAGGACGCTACATTCTCAGTGTAGAAACGCGTGGTTCAAATCCCGCAAGGCTCGCCATTTATGCCAAATAATCCCTCTTCGCCCAATGTGTAAATTTTATCCGCCACAGCACCTATAAATTTCTCATCATGGCTCACGATAATCTCGCTAATATCGAGGTTTTTGAGGATTTTTGCGACGCGCGATTGCATAGCAAAATCAAGCCCAGTCGTGGGCTCATCGAGCAAAACTATCTCAGGCTCGCACACGATCACCCCAGCAAGTGCTACGAGTTTTTTCTCGCCACCACTTAGATGATACGGCACGGCGTCCCTTAAATGCGAGATTCCAAAGCGTTGCAAAATCTCATCAACTTGGATTTTTATCTCGTCTTCGCTTAAAATTTTTCGTGGTTTTATGTGGTGATTGTGTGGCGTGGTGAAAATTTCGCTGGAATTTTCGCTGGAATTTTGCTCTAAATTTTCGCCCGAATTTTTACGGAAAAATTTTAAAATTTTAGCCTTTTTTGTGCCCCCGTTTTGCCCCTTTTTTATCGCTTCGTTTCGCGCCCTAAGCCCAAATGCGACATCGTCAAAGACATTGGCGCAGATGAATTGCTCGTCGGAGTTTTGAAACAAAAACCCGATATTTTGGCGAAATTTCGCAAACTCTTTGACGCTAGAAATTTTTTCGTGAAAAATCTCGATCTCTCCGCTACTAGGTGCCCTTAACCCGCACAAAATCTCCAAAAGCGTGGTTTTACCACGACCATTTTCGCCCAAGATTACGATTTTTTCCTTGTGCGCGACATCTAAATTTAGCCCCGCAAAAAGGGCTCTCTCGCCCATTTTCGCGCTTAAATTTCTAAGTTTTACCGAACAGCTCAAATCATCTCTCCAAGCCTTGCAAAAAGGCAAATTAATACAAAAAATAAAAATCCGATTTCAAGTGCGCCAAATTTCTCTTTGGCGAAGAAAAATTTCCCGCTAAATCCGCGCGTAATCAGGGCATTTTGCAGATTTTCTGCCCTGCCTAACGCCCCTAAAATCAGTAGCGCGACGCAGTTTGCGTAGGTTTTGTAGCTAAAAATCGAACTTTTCGCCATAAATCCACGCACCAAAAGCACGGTTTTTTGGCGTTCTAACTCCGCACGCAAAAACGCGATAAATTTCACGCAAAAATAAAAAATAGATGAAATTTTATCCCCAAGCCCTAAATTTCGCACCCCGCGTGCCAAAAAATACTCGTCTCTCTTCCAAAAAATCAAAATTGCAAAAAGCATAATCAAATTTGCTCGAAAAAACACAAGCAGTGCAAAGTGCGAATTTTGCGCTATTAGCGCGCTTAGTATCATAAAAAATACAAAAATATTTAAAATCGCAAGTTTTTTAAAAATCTCTTTAAAATCGGCGAAATTTAGCACCAAAAGAGCCAAAACTGGCAAAAAATAGCTAAGATAAATTTTGCCCCCAAGTGCGACAAAAAAGCTATAAATCACAAAGCAAAGTAGGCTAATTGCGGCGTTTTGGCAGGGGTTAAAAGTTTTGATTTTTGATCCTTATTTGCGTTTTTTTATGGCGTAGAGTGCGCCAAAAATCGCGAGAATTATAGCCAAACTAAGCGCAAAATTTAATAAATTTTGGTTTGATGAATTTTTTGGTTCAAGCGAATTTTGCAAAATTTCGCTAGAATTTTGATCTAAATTTTGGCTTTGCAAATTTTGCGAATTTTCCACCGCATTTTCCACTTTAAAATTTATTTTTTTCGCATGACCTGCGCCGCCGTAAATTTCGATTTCGTATTCCCCAGCGCCCAAATCTAGGTTTAAAACGCCAGTTTTATCGGTTTTTGATTCCAGTAATACTGCGCCGTTTTGGCTGATTTTCACATCGCAGTTTTGGCAGGGCGAATTGCCGTAAAAAAAGCTTTTTATGCGCACATTTTCCCCGTCTTGGCTGGCGAAAACTTTGAGCGAGTGAGCCAGGGCAGTATTTGCCAAAGCTAACGCAAACAGCGCAAAAATGAGCCTTTTCATAGCAAAATTTCCTTTTTTACGCGCACGATAAATTTCAGCGCAAACAGCGCGATAATCCCCTCCAAAACCGCCAAAACTGCCGATTCTAGCGAGATTAGCGTGATGATTGTGTAAAATTCCTTGCCACTAGCAAAAAGGATTAAATCCAAAAGTAGCGTCGAGATGAGTATCGGCACCGCTCCTGCTAGGAAAAATGCCGTCGTGGTGGGCATTTTAGCATTTCGCCACGCACGCACAAACACTGCGCCCAAAACGGCTGGAAAGCCGATGATTGCGGTATTTACACCCAAAATCGTAATCCCACCAAAGCCAAAGAAAACCCCTTGAAGCATGAGCCCCACAAATATCGCTAAAATCGCGTCAGCACCCAATACTGCGCCGATTAATCCGCCCAAAATCAAATGCACGGAGCTTGCGCCCACTGGCAAATGGATAAATGAAGCGATGAAAAAAATCGCGCTCATGCACGCTACTTGCGGGATTTTCTCCACTTTTAAGCGGTATGCGAGATACGCCACCACGGGCGCACTTATCGCCCAGCCTGAGATTAAAATTTCGCTTGGTAAAACGCCTTCGCTAATGTGCATTTAATGTCCTAAATTTCGTAATTTTAAATGAAATTTAGCTCAAATTTGAGCTAAATTTATAGGTAAAATTTATGCCAAATTTCTTGCTTAAATTCATACTAAATTTCGCTCCAAATTTTATGCTGAATTTCACGCGCAAATCCCTATTTTTCGTAGTCTTTGGTCTGCACCCAAAGCACCGCGCCAAGCTCGACGCCATATTCCTTGCCCTCGTGCGCGATTTTTTCGTCATCGTCTATTAACGCCGCAAAGCCCCAATGCCCAGATAGAGGCATCGTAAAGCAAAATTCCCCGTTTGCATTAGTCTTTACAACCTGCGTGATATGGTCCTCGCTAGGGGCTTTTAGGGCGGATTTGTTGTAGTATTCGACCTCGACTTCTACGCCCTTAGCTGGGGTATTTTTGTATAATACTGTCCCGCAAAATGAGTTTCCCGCATACAGGCCAAACGGGCGCGTAAGTGGCACGATTTCGGCTTTTAGCCCCACTGGCTCGTCCCAGCCCTCGCCATATCCGTAAGCGTCGATTATGGTTTTGCTTTGGTGGCGGATAAATTTTCCCTCGGCTGGTTCGAAATATGGCTTAGGATCGAAGTAAAATTGATAAACGCCCGGTTCTTTTACCTCAAATTCGGCTGTGAAATAAGCGTTTTCGCCCTCTTTCTGCGCTTTTAAATTTTGCAAAAACGGCTTTTTCTCGCCATTTATCCAAATTTCAGCCACATTTGGAATTTCTAAATTCATGCGATTTTGCTCGAAAGGGTGAGTGAATTCATAAACTAAATTTAGCTTGTTTTTGCTCTCATCTTCGATAGTATCACTATCTGCCAAAACTACGCCAAAGTGCGCAAATGACGCTGTTGCGGCGCAGGTTAGAAGGGATAAAATTTTAAATTTCATATTTGCTCCTTGTGAAAAATTTTAGTTTCGTAATATTACAGAATTTAGCTTAAAATAACACTAAAAATTTTTAGATATTATAAAATTTCGCTTAAATTTGCCCACTTTATATTTTTAAAGTAAAATTTCGCTAAAATCCAAAAATTTTTATTTCACGGAGAAAGATATGATAAATTTACGACTAATCGAAACAAATTTTGACGAATTTAATAAAAAACTAATCGCCAAAAAAGTCCCCGCAGACACGCTAAAAAGCCTACTTGATGCTTATAATGAGTTAAAAGAAAAAAAGACAAATTTGGAAAATTTGCAAGCCGTGCAAAACGCCAAAAGCAAAGAAATGGGCGTAATCGCGCGAAATGGTGGCGACACGAAAGCCCTAAAAGCCGAACTTGACGCAAACAAGGCAAAAATCGCAGAACTCGGCACAGTAGTCAGCGAGTGCGAAGAAAAGCTAAATAGTGTGGCAGCCGTCGTGCCAAATATCATCGATGATGATGTCCCATTTGGCGCAGATGAAAATGAAAATGTCTGCGTAAAAACCGTGCTAGAACCGCGTAAATTTGACTTTACGCCAAAAGAGCATTTCGAGCTTGGCGAAAGCCTTGGTTGGCTAGATTTCGAACGAGGCGTGAAGCTTAGCGGTAGCCGTTTTACCGCGCTTCGCGGGCTTGGTGCGAAGCTAAATATGGCGCTTATAAATTATATGATCGATTTTAACAATAGCCGTGGTTTTGAGCTTGTAAATATGCCATTTTTGGTGCGTGATGAGATACTTTACGGCACAGGACAGCTACCCAAATTTAAAGACGATCTTTACAAAGTAGATAGCGACGAGCTAAATTTGTATCTCATACCTACGAGCGAAGTTACGGCGACGAATTTATTTAATGATGAAATCATCGAAAGTGCGAATTTGCCGATAAAGCTTACGAGTTACAGCCACTGCTTCCGCAAAGAAGCAGGGAGTGCCGGGCGCGATACTAGGGGCATGATTCGTCAGCATCAGTTCGAAAAGGTCGAGCTTGTAGCGATTACGAAGCCAGAAGATAGCGCAAAAATGTTAGATGAAATGGTCTCTTGCGCTAGTGATTTACTAGCTTCTTTGGGCTTGCCGCACCG
This sequence comes from Campylobacter sp. VBCF_01 NA2, assembly GCF_027797205.1. Taxonomy (NCBI): domain Bacteria; kingdom Pseudomonadati; phylum Campylobacterota; class Epsilonproteobacteria; order Campylobacterales; family Campylobacteraceae; genus Campylobacter; species Campylobacter sp. VBCF_01 NA2. Next base: position 1,231,596 of record NZ_CP115607.1, on the reverse strand, counting down.
CCACATGGTGCTTTGTAGCGGCGATCTTGGTTTTAGTGCGGCAAAAACGATTGATTTGGAAGTTTGGCTTCCGGGACAAAACAAATATAGAGAGATTAGCTCGATTTCAAATTGTCGTGATTTTCAGGCAAGACGCGCGAAAATTCGCTATAAAGATGAAAATAAGAAAAATGCGTTAGTGCATACGCTAAATGGCTCATCTTTGGCAGTAGGGCGCACACTAATCGCTGTCATGGAAAACTACCAACGCGCTGACGGCACTATAGAAATCCCAAAAGTTTTAGAAAAATATATGTAGGTTTTGGCTTTTCGCAATGACACATAATCTGTCACCCTGAAATACTGCGCCGAAATCTTATCGTCATTGTAAGCGAAGTAAATTTACTTTATTTTGTCATTGCGAGCCCAGCGTTGCAATCCAGGGAATTTTTTAACTCTTAATTTGTCATTGCGAGCGAGTGTAACGAGCGTGGCAATCTACGACTTTAAAATTTTTGCGCCGAATTTGCTGTCATTGCGAGCGTAGCGAAGCAATCCAGGGAAATTCAAATAAATTTTAATTCACAGAAAAATTTATTGGAATTTAAAATTCATAAAATTTTTGTAATTCTCCATAAATTTTACTGGATTGCTCCCCTGGCGTTGCCGTCTCGCAATGACACGGATTATATCGTCTGGTGGTTTGCACTCGTAGATTGCTTCGCTTTCTACGAAAGCTCGCAATGACAGATTAGACAAATTTCACGCTCGTAAATTCTCGCAATGACAAATTAGACAAATTTTCAGAAAAATAAATCAAACAAATTAACCACCCAAATAACAAAAATAAAAAATCCACTAAATGCCTTGATTATTCACATTTTCAAAGGTTAAATTTATATTTATTTTAAGCGATTTAGTAATAAAATAGAGAAAATTTTTACACATAAAATGATGGAGGTCATATTATGAAAAAAGAAAAGGTATTTAGCAGGGCGTTATCTGCTATGTTGATTTTGTTTGGAGTTAGCGTTGGCGCGTTCGCAGATGATGATGAACTCTACGACGGCTATGCCAGTAATATTAAATATTTTAAACCTACTGCAAGTGTAGGAGTAGATCCGGAGATTCCAAATAGCGGTGAAATTCCTTCTGATTTTTTGGGTGAGTATTCAGGTACCATAACATACGGTGGTAGTGGACTTAATAATCTAAAACCATGGGGCGGTCTTGCTCCAAAAAACCCTGATGGTAGCGATAATGTCTGGTATGATGAAAATGGAAAAAAACAATTCATAAATTTTAGCAATCTCGACCCATTAAATCCTCAGAGCCAAAAGCTTAGTAAAAGATTTGGTGGTGAAGGAACTTATGTATTTGGTGATATCGTGACAGCGGGTGCCCCTGTTATAAAACCTATGCCTGGTGATACTATGACGAGTTCTGGCACAGATGTCTATGACGGCGATTTTTTTGACGACGGTGGCATAGGGGATACTTTCAATAGCTCTAAAAATGAAATAAAACTTCCAAAGGGCGTTACGAAAGATGATATTGTCATGGCTAGGCTTTATTGGTTTGGTCACTTATACAATAACAATGACATAGATAGCGACGAAAAGCTAGATAGTAAATTAGACGATAGTTATGGTCCAGAAAATTGCACACAAGCTGAGTTAGATGAGGTTGCGAAGCGAAAAAGAGAGGGCAAATTACACAGAGATGCTAGTTGTAAAAGATTGCCAACAACCCTTAAAATAAAGGCTTTAAAAGGCTATCAGGATGTTAAATTAAAGGTAGGAAATAGTTCGGCTTATAATGTCCAAAGAGAAATTTGCGAAGGAATATTTGCTTACAATTCATCTAAAAATGCACAAGATGGTCAAGACCAAAGATACGATATGAAGTATAGTTGTTCAGCTGATATTACTAGTTTTGTGAAAAGTAATTTTAAAGATTATAGCGAAAGTATCGACATAGCGGTAGGAAATGTAAATGCCACCGGAAGAAGTCCGCATTATAATAGCAAAGGTAACCAAGTATGGAGGATGATTGAAGCTTATAATGGCGGTAGTATAGATGCTGGGTTTTTTGGAGGAACTGCTCGTCTTTTGCCATTTGGTGGTTGGTATGTAGTATTGGTTTATGATAAAAATCTAGAATCACAACAACAACTACTAGACAATCCTGATAAAATCGGCGCAAGTGATAAAAAAAGCGCTCAACAATACATAGATAGATTTTTCAGACCAAAAAATGTTACCTTATACGATGGATATTTGTATATGGAGCCTTCTGCCTCTGGTGTAAGTAACGAAGAGCAAGCGTTAGCAAAATCAGTTTATGCTGATTTTACTTTGAGCGGGTTTTATACGCCAAAAAATGGTGATGTCCAAGGCAAACTAGTATTTGCGTCATTTGGTGCGAATAGAGGTCCAACAACCGGTGCTAAGGAAGGTTTATTTGTAGCGAAGGAAGGCGAAGACCTATATAGCAACAAGCTACCTAGCAGTGTCTATCATCCAAATTCTTTCTTTAATGGTTCGAGAACTTGGCTAGAACTAGATGATAGCGGAGATTATACACTACAAGGCAGAAGCGGTACTGCTGGGTATTATAATAAAGGCTATCACCAAGGATTCGATTTAGATGAATTTGACATTTCAAAAAAAAGTACAAAAATATTAGATAATAATCAAAGTTCGCTCGCCGTCAGGGTCGGTCTAACTCCATTTAAACCACAGGATGCTAAAACATACGAAAGCAACCGTGCCTATGTGCAATTTGTGGGAGTATCTGTTGATTTATATGTCCCACAACTATGCTATGAGCAAAAAATGTATGATACAGCTGGTTGGTTGGGATTTTATAACGAAGATGGCACACCTAAGAATAAGATCGGAACAGTAGAGGATGTAACTGTCGTAACTGGCGAGAATTTGTATTATAGAACTGAGATTAGAAATAAAGATGATAAAGATAGTGAAGATGCAAGTGGTGCATGGGTGCACGTGGATACTGGTAGAAGCAATACCTATACGCCAAATTCATCTGGTATAAACAATGTCCCTGTAACAGGTGCTAGTCTAGATGGCATAAAGGAGTTTAAGTTCTTGCAAGATAATACACCTGGTGCATACTCTACTCAGGCAAAAAGAGCCGCTGGTGGAACCCCCGATGTAACTGATACGGTATATGCAGGAAAACAGCTAAATTCTTTAAGAGATAATCAGCTTAAATTTTATGTAGGTCGTGGTGCTGGTAGTTTAGTAGGAAATGAACCAGTCGGTGGCGAGCTAAAAAAAGGCGAATCTATATTTTTGGAATATAATGCTACGGTTGGTAGGACATTTACATATACGCCTATCCGCTATACAATGGGATATACTATGAATTTAGCTGGTCAAGCGGTCGTAGGACCTACTGCTATAATGAGTCGTTGCGATTCAGAAGAAAGCGATGTAAAAATCGTGCTTCTAAATGGTCTTAAAGTGGTAAATCAAAATTTCAAAGATTATGGCGATAGCGAAAGTGATAAAAACAAAACTCTCGCCCAAGACGATAGATTATTTACTCAAATAGCTGGAAAGGAATTTAAAGTAAATATGATATTTAAGCCAGATATCAATGATATCTTTGATGAGTATTGTGTCAGTAGAGATACAGATGGTAAATGTAAATATAAGTCAGATGATTTTGATTTATGTGAGAACTACGCTGGAATATTTTTGCCGGCTGATGAAAAGGGAGAGTGTCGCGCAAGAGTCTATAAAAAAATAGGTAATGTGTGGGGAGTGTGTATGCCAGGAAATGATCCTGATGGATGTAGCACTGGTGAGCTTGACGGTAGTTTGCAATACTTCCCGCTTCCTGGTGATTTGTATCTTTCGGCTATCAGAACTGGTAGTGGTTGTAAATACATAACCGATAATGACAAGTTACCATTTAAGGTAAATGGCAAGGATGAAAGGTTATTTAACTACAAAACAGGATTTAAAGAAGAACAAGAAAAATCAAAGAAAAAAGTAGTTCCGCTCGAAAAAATTGAGTTTGAAGATGCTTTCGGTGGCGTTACATTTATGTTTAGTTATAGACCTAGGGGTCTAACTCTTAACAATGATTTTGATAAACTCGATATGAACGCTACTGCACTATATAATTATAATCCAGTAGATAATCCAAATGCTGAGGCTGAGCTGATAACAAACTCAACAGAGTATTATAAGAGATATCAAATCGAGAGCTTGTATCAGAAATATATCGACAAGGACGCAAATATACCTGATAGTGTCAGGGCTATTTTGGACGAGTATAATTTAGATAGATTTAGGATTAGGCTATCTGAATATCGTGCTAGGACAGTAGAGGAAGCCCAAGCTAAAAAACGCAGATTAGAGTTAGCGTGGCTTGCCGGCACTATGACAGGTAATACTCCAAGTGAGGAAAGAGCAGAATTTGAAAAAGAAAAAAATGCTGTTGTGGCTGAGCTAGATAGTGCAAGATCGTATTTCGGAACTGAAATGTCACCAGACGGGTCTTTCCATGTGTGTGATAGCGATCATTTCGTAATTAGACCTGCATATTTCGAAGTAGATATGGCAAAAACTAGCAAATACGCCAAACTAGTAGATCCTGATAAAGACGGCGATATCACTGAGGCTTTGGTTGATAGCCCCACTAGTGATTTACGCGTAGGCGGTAAATATTCAGATAATGATGATGTATTAACCGAAGTATTTTATGCAAGAAGCTACAAAGGCAATCCGGTGCCTAACTATAATGCAGTCTTAGGTGGCAATTTAGGCGAAAAAAGATTTGCTCAAAGAAACAGCTATACGATTAAATCATTAAGCGTAGATGAAGCAAATGCAAATGTGGCATTTAGAGAGCAAAAAACATACCTAAAACCGTTTATCTCTAATGATTGTTATGGAGTTGTATCTGGTCAGGCTTACTATGTAGAAAAAGAATTGCAAGATAGAACCGGTGTCAAATCTACACTTGGCACAGAGTGTAATACTCGCTCACTTTACTCTGGCTTCAAATTTGAGGACGGAAAATATACGATAGATGATTTGACTATGTTGGTGAAAAAACAAAAAGAGACTGACGAGATAGATAATGATTTCGGTAAAATAGATACTGGTTGTAAAGTCAATGGCAAAGATTTTTATACTAATTATGACAAAATTTGGGATAAAGATGCTATTTCTTTGCTTGCAGATTTTGGTGTAAAAAGTGTAAATCTCTCAGAGGGTGCTGCTAAGATAGAAAGCAGATTTGGCACAAATGATTTAATAGTGCAAGGTAAATTGGCGCCAAATGAAAAAGCAGATGTAGCGGCAGTATTGACTACCGAAACGCTATATTCTGATGCAAGTAAATCTAGCCTAAAAGGTCAAATTTTTAACTACTACAATGTCGGTGATGTGCTAGTAAATGTTTATGACAACTCATGGACTGATAAAAATGGTGATCAAACCTATGATGAGAGAAAAGACGGCGATGATAAGTATTGGGGAACTAAATGTATCATCGACTCTGCTACAAATAAACCTGATAGCACAGGTAGAGTAGGTTGTGATATCAGTATAAAACGAGCCGAGAAAAAAGATAGCAATGAGAGCTTGGGATTGGTTTTGAGATATAAACCAGATCGCATTGAGATATCATCTATCGGATTGCAAAACGGCTTAAATGGAGCTGGTTGGAAGTTTGTCGAAGATGGTGAACTCAAAAATGCAAGTAGCTACGATGCTAACGCTTCTGTGCTTGCAGGTAATTATACAAATGGTGTTGCTTCAAACCTAAATCAAACCCGCTTTACATACTTTAACTCAGTAGAAGTCGAAGATGATGTAACGATAGATTATTATGGCGATAATAATGTCACTATAACCCTTGCGGACTCAGATAAAAACAAAGCTGTTACTAGCCAGTTGAGCGAGTTGGCTATGATAAAGGCAAATGCTAAGGTATATTTGAGTGATGAAGTATATAGCGATGTTATTGCTACACTTTATGACGGAAGAGCATACGAAGCAGAATCAGGAAAGGCCATGCAGCCATTGTGTGGTTTTGCTAGCGATATGGAGCTTAGTGTAGGATTTGATTACGATTGTGCTACAAACTCTACCGATGCTCGTTGTATCAAAGGACAAACCGCATTGACTACTCCTAGCGAGATAGATTATAAACCATATCCAGACAAACCTAATTTTGAGGTCAAAATTCCTAGTGGAACGCAGTATTTTAACGATGATGTTTGTATAGCTAGCGCAAATTATGATAGTAGATGTTATAAATTTAATACCAAAAGTCAAGGCGCAGCTGGAACGAGATCAGAAGACGCTACTGATAGAAAAGCATTTCCTTTAAGTGCTGCGATTAGCTTCTATACTGATAAGAGTTTAAATAGTGGTTTTATCCACAAAAAAGATTCTAATGGCAATAAAACTGGCGTGTATTTGAATCCAAAACAACCAGATTTCATCTTGATGTCTCGTGCGTTTAAAGAGGGTCAAACACCTAGTGCGACTATCTTTTTTAACTTCGATAGAATGCAAAAAAGTCCGCATTTGCCTTTGGTGATTTATCCGACTGATTTTAGTCTAAGCAATTTTAAATTTATAGATGATAAAGCATCTATGTTGCCGGCTAAATTCAAGAAAGATTATGCAACTATACCTTATGCAACTACCGAGATTTCATCTGCTAAACAGCCAATGGGTGGCGTTAGAGAGATGAAAGTCGAGAATTTCGCTGATTATGCAAAAAGTCTTGGTGGTGTTGCAGCCTTGCCTAGTGGAACTGGCACCTATGCATATTTCATATATGGCAAATCATACGATGTAGATAATGGTAGCGCTATCAAACGCCCATCAGTAAAAACTAATGAAAAAATAGATATTAAAGAGGCGTTGTATTGTCCTAAGAGCGAAGGCGATTGCTCTACTTTACTAGCTCCTAATACTACTTATGAGCTTTTAAAACCTAGCAGCAATATATTTAAAGCCCTTAAAGATGCGAACGAATATGAAACTATGGGGGGAGGTTTTGTTATAAACAAGCTTTCCACAATTGACGCTAGCAATATAGCCGATGTTTTTGTGTCTAGGTATGCTACTAGTAAGGCAACCATAATACCTTCTGGCAAAAATAATGGAGAAAAATTTAAAGACGGAGTTCAGACTATATCTGTTACTTCTGCTACCAGAGGAAGCGATACGATTAGGATACTAACAAATCCATGGCTTATTTATACGCCAGATAATGGAGTTCATGGCTATAAAGTATATATAGATGACGCACCAAGCGATTCAGAGTATGCTTATAGATATAGTGGTGTAAGACAATACTATAATCCTATCGAGGTTAGATTTAGACTTGATGGCACTTGGGGCGGTGAAGGCACTATCAAAGGTGGCGAAGATAATGTAGGTAACTTCGTCGGTGGTAATGATACTAGTGCTTCTGGAGATAGCGTCGAAAGTAATGATGAAGGACGATCATACCGCAACAACCGCATTAACTGGTAACTTTCACACCAGTTAAAATTTAAAGCCTAGCCTTGGTGCTAGGCTTTTTTAAATTTAATCAAATTTAAAAAAATAGTAAAATTTAAATTAGGAAGACATTTGAAAAATATACGAAATTTCAGCATTATTGCCCACATAGACCACGGCAAAAGCACCCTTGCAGACAGACTAATCAGCGAGTGTAAGGCGGTCGAAGATCGTCAAATGAGCTCGCAAATCATGGATACTATGGATATCGAAAAAGAGCGCGGTATCACTATCAAGGCCCAATCCGTGCGCCTAGAATACGAGCTTGGTGGCGAAAAATATGTCCTAAATCTCATCGACACCCCAGGCCATGTGGATTTTAGCTACGAAGTGAGCAGAAGTCTGGCTAGCTGCGAGGGCGCGATACTTGTCGTCGATGCCAGTCAGGGCGTGCAGGCTCAAACTATCGCAAATGTCTATATCGCACTCGAACACAACCTAGAAATTATCCCTGTGCTAAACAAAATCGACCTTCCATCGGCAGATCCTACGCGCGTCAAGGACGAGATCGAGCATATAATCGGACTTGATTGCTCGGAGGCAATCGAAGTAAGCGCGAAGACTGGGCAGGGCATAAAAGAGCTATTAGAGGCGATTATCACGAAAATCCCAGCCCCTAAAACCGATGAAAACAAGCCATTAAAAGCGCTTATTTATGATAGCTGGTTTGATAACTATCTTGGCGCACTCGCCCTTGTGCGCATTTATGACGGAGTGGTCAAAAAGGGCGATGAGGTCTATGTCATGGGCACTGGCGGTCGCCACGAGGTGCTAGGGCTCATGTATCCAAACCCTCTTGCGCCGATTAAAACAAACGCCGTGCGAAGCGGCGAGGTCGGTATCGTAGTAATGGGGCTAAAAAATGTCAGCGATGTGCAAGTCGGCGATACGATTACGCTCTATCGCAACCAAGCTTCCCAGCCAATCGGTGGCTTTGAAAAGGCAAAGCCTTTTGTGTTTGCTGGAATTTACCCCGTCGAGACCGATAAATTCGAAGAGCTCCGCGATGCGCTAGATAAGCTCAGCCTAAATGATAGCTCGCTTAGCTACGAGCCTGAGACCTCGCTCGCGCTTGGGTTTGGCTTTCGTGTGGGGTTTTTGGGCTTGCTTCACATGGAGGTTGTCAAAGAGCGTTTGGAGCGCGAGTTTAACCTCGATCTAATCGCTACTGCGCCGACTGTTACTTATGAGGTCTATCTCACAGACGGTTCTATCAAGCGAATCCACAGCCCTAGCGAATTGCCTGAGCCAAATTATATAGATCATATCGAAGAGCCTTATGTACGCGCTACAATCATTACGCCGAGTGAATTTTTGGGAAATTTAATCACGCTTTTAAATTCTCGCCGTGGCGTGCAGACCAAAATGGACTATATCACGCCAGAGCGTGTTTTGCTCGAATACGATGTGCCGACAAATGAGATTATTATGGATTTTTACGACAAACTCAAATCCTGCACCAAAGGCTATGCGAGTTTTGATTACGAGCCTAGCGATTATAGGCGCGGAAATTTGGTCAAACTCGATATTCGCGTCGCTGGCGAGGCTGTCGATGCGCTCTCTATCATCGTGCCGGTAGAAAAGGCGCAGTCTAAGGGCAGGGATTTGGTAAAAGCGATGAAGGAAATCGTCCCGCGCCAGCTTTTTGAAGTGGCGATTCAGGCTAGTATCGGCAACAAAATCATCGCCCGCGAAAATGTCCGCGCCATGGGCAAAAATGTAACCGCCAAGTGCTACGGCGGCGATATCACGCGCAAGCGCAAGTTGCTCGAAAAGCAAAAAGAGGGCAAAAAGCGCATGAAGGCTATCGGCAAGGTGAATTTGCCTAGTGAGGCGTTTTTAAGCGTTTTGAAGATTGATTAAAATTTGGCTGTTTGGTGAATACTACCCCGGATTTCGCCTAATTTGTCATGTGAGAATTTTGCGAGGGTAAAATTTGTTTAATTTGTCATTGCGAGAATTTTGCGTTAGCAAAATTCGTGGCAATCTACGAGCAAAAATAACCAAAATGCGAATTTCGTGTCATTGCGAGATTTTCGCAAGAAAATCGAAGCAATCCAGTAAAATTTAGGGAGAATTTCAAAAATTTTATGAATTTAAATTTTCGATAAATTTTTCTGCGAATTAAAATTTATTTGAATTTCCCTGGATTGCTTCGCTCGTTACACTCGCTCGCAATGACAGCAAATTTGGCGCAAGGAATTTTAAAGTCGTAGATTGCCACGCCGTGCAAGCACGGCTCGCAATGACAAATTAAAAGTCAATGAAAATCCCATGGATTAACATGTTAGCTGCGTTTGCTTGCAAATGACAAATCAGGGAAATTTATAAGCCCAAATTTGGGCTTATAAAGTAGAATTTAGCTTAAAAATTGCTAAGGAAATCGTCTATGAGAAGGTATTTTTTATCAATACTGCCTTTGTAAAATTTCTCGAAAGTATCGGTATATGCGTGTTGGAAAAACTCCGCCTTTGTCAGCTCGATAATCGCGTTATTTACGAAATTTACAAGCTCTGCGTTGCCTTTTTGCGCGCCCACACAGATATAATCTATCTCGCCTACGCTTTTGACGCCAGTTTCTAAGCTAGGATTATTCATCACAACTGCGGCGGCTGTGATATTTGTGTGCATGTAGCCATCGACTTCGTTTGATAGCATTTTTTCCGCGCACTCTACGCCATGTTCGCAGTAAGAAACATCAAAACTATATTTTTGTGCATTTGTTTTGAGCCAATCATCGCTTGTGGTACCCTTTTGGACTATGATTTTTTTGCCCTTTAAATCAGATAGTTTTGTAACTCCGTCAGCTTTTCTGGTGACTACGACTTGCACATCTGCTAGGTATGGCACTGAAAAATCCACTTCCTTAGCGCGCGCTGGTGTGGCAGAAAAGTTGCCGACCACTAGGTCTAAATCGCCGTTTTTAAGCATAGGAAGTCTGTCTTTTGCCTCGATGACTACTAAGTCGATTGAGCCGTCGCTTCCTACTAGCTTTGTGCCGATTTCTTTGGCCAAAGATACCTCGAACCCCTCGCTCTCGCCGTTTGCTTGCGAGCTAAATGGAGGCAGGTTTTCTCGCACACCGATTTTAACCTTTTTGCTTGATTGAATTTCTTGCAAAGAGGCACCAAATGCACATGCACAGCCAAGTGATAAAAGTAAAAACTTTTTCATTATATACTCCTATAAATGAAATTTTAGTTTTTTTTAAAAATATATTAGGAGTAATTTTACCGTGAAATTTTAAAATAAAATTTAAATTTCACGGCAAATGTGGGTAAATTTGAAGAATTTTAGTATAAATTTTTAACCAAAAAGGCTATTTACGCTCTCGTCGTGATATACGCGACGGATAACCTCGCCAAATAGCGATGTTACCGAGATGACTTTGATTTTATCGCATTCTTGGCGCAACGGAATCGTATCTGTGACGATTAGCTCATCTAATGCGCCCTCATTTAGCCTCTCATAAGCTGGTCCGCTTAAAACCGCGTGTGTGCAAAACGCCATAACGCTAGTCGCACCCCTTTCTTTAAACGCAGCAGCGGCTTTGACGATAGTGCCGGCTGTATCAATCATATCGTCGATCAAAATCACATCTTTGCCATTTACATCGCCGATGATATTCATAACTTCGCTTTTGTTGGCTTCTTCGCGTCTTTTATCTACAATAACCATATCCAAATTTAACTTTTTAGCAAAGGATCTTGCGCGCGCCACACCGCCGACATCCGGGCTAGCGATGATAGGGTTTTTTAAATTTTTGTTTTTGAAATAGTCCAAAAACGCCAAAGAGCCATATAGATTATCTACCGGAATATCGAAAAATCCCTGAATTTGCCCAGCGTGCAGATCCATTGTCACCACTCTATCAATGCCCGCTGTTTGCATCATATTTGCGACGAGTTTGGCGCTGATTGGCACTCTTGGGGCTGCCTTGCGATCCTGTCTAGCGTATCCGAAATACGGCACCACGGCTGTGATTGATCTAGCACTTGATCTTTTTAGCGCGTCGCTTAGGATTAAAAGCTCCATTAAATTTGAGTTAGCCGGAGCGCAGGTCGGTTGTATGACGAAAACATCCTTGCCGCGCACACTTTCGCCGATTTGCACGCTAATCTCGCCGTCGCTAAATGTCTTGATAGAACACTCGCTAAGTGGCAGGGATAGGTATTTTGAGATTTTTTTTGCGAAGTCAGGATTGGCACTTCCTGATACTATTTTATAGCCACGCATATTTTGCCTTTGTGATAAGATGAGCCCTAATTTTACACCAAAGCTGATAAATTTAAGCTAATTTTCTACGATTTTACTCGGTTCGCCGAAAAGATTTGCAAGCTCGGTTTTTAAAATTTCTTCCTTGCTCACAGCCTCGCTTGCAAGCTTGGCAAGCTCGTTTTTAGTTTTTTGCATATCGGGCTTGGCTACTTCGGCGCTGATTTCGTAATTGCTCAAATTTGTCTGATTTAGCAAATTTGGCTTGGGTAAATCCTTTGGCGAATTTGCCAAATTTGGCTTTGGCTCCGCCTCGCGAAGTGGGACATTTTGGGTGATTGAAATTTTAGCATTGTCGCCAAAAGTCATTTTCAAAACGCTATTTATCGCCCTTGACGCGGCGCGCAAATACTCTTTGTCCTCGTTTTTGGCGCGAGAAATCAGATATAAAGTGGAGTTTTCAAATTTGACAAATTCAATGCAATTATCAAATTTCTCGCCCAGCTCATAGCTTCTATCGTATAAATTTGAGAGAAATTTATCATACGCCGAATTCGCACTTAGCGTATCTGCGCCTGTTTTTTGCGCTACTTTTTGCTCTAAATCGTTTAGTTTTTGGCTAGTGGTGTTTTGCGTAGGAGCTGGATTTTGCGCTGAATTTTGCGTTAAATTTGGCGCATTTCGCGGTGCGCTGAAATTTGCATTTGCCTGCGCGCTTTTTGGCGTAGCAAAATTTGGCGCAGTGCCCAAATTCGCCCCGCTTGCACTGCTATCACCAATGGATTTTGAAATTTCGATTAACTCGTCGATTTCTTGCAAATTCACAGCTTCCATCATCAAAAATATCATCATCAAAAGCGAGTAAGTATTATCCGAACTCACGCCTAGCATGCTTTTTGCGCCGGCTAAAATTCGGAAAAATCGCTCATAAATTAGCATGCTAAATTTGGTATCATTTCGCAAAAATTTCTCTTTTAAATTCGCAATCATCTCGTCGATTATGGTCTCGGCGTTGTAGTTTTCGATCTCTTTGACGATTTCGATAGCGCCCACGCGGTCTTGGCGCAAAACGATTTCTAAAATTTCATTGATTTTGGCGGGATCTAGGAGCCCTAGCATATCGGCTACTGCGGTTTGCGTGACATTTTCTTCGCTATAAATTATGGCTTGATCTAAAAGCGTGAGAGTATCTCTGAGCGAGCCAGAACCGCTTCTAGCTAGGATTTTGAGCGCGCCATTTTCGTAAGAAATACCCTCGTTTTGCAAAATCGCTTCAAGGTGCGAAATAATCGCTAATTGGGCGATTGGTTTGAAGCGGAAGTGTTGCGTGCGCGAAAGCACGGTCGCTGGTAGTTTGAGCGGGTCTGTGGTAGCTAGGATAAATTTCACATACGCAGGCGGTTCTTCAAGCGTCTTTAAAAGGGCGTTTGAAGCCTCTTTTGTAAGCATATGAACCTCGTCGATAATGAAAATTTTAAATCTCGCACTAGCTGGGGAGTATTTGGTCTGCTCGATTAGCTCCCTGATATCGTCGATTTTGCGGTGGCTTGCGGCGTCCATTTCGATGATATCGATATGGCGACCCTCGTTTGCCATTATGCAGTTATCGCAACTCTCGCAAGGCTTTGAAGTGGGTCCGTGATCGCAAAGCAGGGCTTTGGCGAAAATACGCGCGGTCGAGGTCTTGCCAGAGCCTCTAAGTCCGCTAAAAAGATACGCATGTCCTAGTCTTGCGCCATCTAGTGCGTGCGCTAGGGAGCTTGCGATTGCGTTTTGTCCGATTAGGGCGTCGAAGTTTTTGGGTCTGTATTTTAGTGCGAGTGCTTGCAAAATTTCTCCTTGATTTAAAACCTTTAATGATACAAAAAAAACTATAAATTTAAAATTTATCGCTATATTACGCCAAATTTTTCAAAAAAGGATCAAAATGAAATCAATTTTTGTCGCAATCTTTGCACTTCTAATCGCAGGGTGTTCGAGCAATACGCCTGTTTTGGGGCTTAGCCCATATATTTCTGGTGTTGCGCCACAAGCAAAAACCAAAAGCGCTGGCGAGCTAAATATCAAAGACTCTCGTCAAAATACCCTAATCATCGGCACTATCAACGATAATAGCGGAAATTTAATCGACGAGGTTTTGCTTAAAACAGATTTGAGTTCGTGGTTCGAAAACGCCCTTAAAACTGAGCTTGGCGCGCGTGGCGTAGCCATAGGCGCAGGTGGGGCTAACATAAGTGTGGATATCAAAACCCTAAATGCTGCAATCGAGGGGTATTCTAAACAAAATATGAGCGCAAAAGCCGAAGTTTTCATCACTATCGTAAATGGCACTAGGACAATTACAAAACGCGTCGCCCAAGATCAAAGCGAGTTTGCAGTCCTTCGCAATGTCCGCACAATGGAGCCTTTCGTCGAAAGTATGCTAAGAGATATCATCAAAAAATCAGCTGATCAAATCGTCTCTTCGCTTTGAAATTTAAATGCGTTGCATTAATTGTGGCGCATTTTCCCTGCGCCTTTTTTGCGCCTCTTGTGCGCGAACCCTTTCGCAAAACCGCCTAAATGCGCGTGTGGTGGAGGATTTCGTGGTGTTTTATTATTACGGATACTCGGAGGTTAAAAATTTAATCCTCTCAAAGCACCATTTGCACGGAAGTGCGGTTTTATCGCGCTTGGCTAAATTTAGTCTAGCGAAATTTCCAAATGAATTTAAGGCTTTTTTAGATGAGAATTTGCCAAATTTGACGCGCGAAATCCCAAATTTCAAATTTCAAGCTGTCCCGCTAGATGATGATATCAGCTCGGGTTTTTCGCATACTGCCGTGCTTGCTCGTGCGCTAAAATCGCGCGAAATAATGCCAGCTTATGGCGTGATTAAAGCCCAAAACAAGGTCAAATACGCAGGACAGTCCTTGGAATTTCGCCTAAAACACAGGCGCGATTATAAAATTACAAAAGAGCCAAAATTTCCCGTGATTTTAGTCGATGATATCGTTACAACCGGGCTTAGTATGTTGGAGGCTAGGGAGGTTTTAAAAAAGGCTGGATTTAGAGTGGTTTTTGGCATAGTTTTGGCAAATGCACAAATTTAAGCAAATTTACGCGAATTTTAGGTTACTCAAAAGGTTTTTTTGCTAAAATCAAAAGTTTAAATTTGCAATAAGGAAAGATATGCAAGATAGTATTTTTGACAATCAAGAAATCATAGATATAGATGTTGAAGAATCGATAAAAACGAGTTATTTAGATTATTCGATGAGCGTTATCATAGGGCGAGCTTTACCTGATGCCAGAGACGGCTTGAAGCCCGTGCATAGGCGAATTTTATACGCTATGAACGACCTTGGAGTTAGCTCTCGCCAACCATATAAAAAATCAGCGCGTATTGTAGGTGATGTCATCGGTAAATATCACCCACACGGCGATACAGCGGTGTATGATGCGCTAGTGCGTATGGCACAAAGCTTTTCTATGAGAATTCCAACCGTCGATGGTCAGGGAAACTTCGGCTCGATTGACGGCGACGGCGCAGCTGCCATGCGTTATACAGAGGCTAGAATGACGCCACTAGCCGAAGAGCTTTTGAAAGATTTAGACAAAGAGACGGTCGATTTCATACCAAACTACGATGAGAGCCTAAGTGAGCCTGATGTGCTTCCTGCGCGCGTGCCAAATTTGCTTTTAAACGGATCGAGCGGTATCGCTGTGGGTATGGCGACAAATATCCCGCCACACAGCCTTGATGAGCTTGTTGATGGGCTTTTGCTTTTAATCGACAATAAAAACGCTAGCCTTGAAGAGGTCATGCAATACATCAAAGGTCCAGATTTCCCAACTGGCGGACTTATTTTTGGTAAAAAAGGCATAATTGATGCTTATCGCACTGGGCGTGGCAGGGTCAAACTCAGAGCCAAAACGCATATCGAAAAAAAGGCAAACAAAGATGTCATTGTCATCGACGAGCTTCCATATCAGACAAACAAAGCCCGCCTTATCGAGCAAATCGCGGATTTGGTCAAAGATAAGCAAATCGATGGTATCAGCGAAGTGCGCGATGAGAGCGATTTCGAGGGAATTCGCGTCGTAATCGAGCTCAAACGCGACGCTATGAGCGATATCGTGCTAAATAATCTTTTCAAACAAACCACTATGGAGGGCACTTTTGGCGTAATTATGCTCGCAATTGACGGTAAAGAGCCAAAGGTATTTTCGCTAATCGAGCTACTTAAACTTTTCTTAAATCACAGAAAAACCGTCGTCATTAGACGCACGATTTTCGAGCTTCAAAAGGCGCGCGCTAGGGCGCACATTTTAGAGGGCCTTAAAATCGCGCTTGATAATATCGATGAAGTGATTGAAATCATTAGAAATTCAGCCGACACTGCGATAGCTAGGGAAAATTTAATGGCTAAATTTGGCCTAAGCGAGCTTCAATCAAACGCGATTTTGGATATGAGGCTAAGCAAGCTAACTGGCTTAGAGCGCGAAAAAATCGAAAACGAGTTAAAAGAGCTTTTGGTTGAAATTTCACGCCTTGAAAATATCCTAAAATCTGAAAATTTAATCGAGCAAATTATCAAAGATGAGCTCTTAGAAATCAAAGATAAATTTAAATGCCCGCGCATTACAGAAATCGTCGATGACTACGATGATATCGATATCGAGGACCTTATACCAAACGAAAATATGGTCGTAACTATCACGCATAGAGGCTATATCAAACGCGTGCCAAGCAAGACTTACGAGAAGCAAAAAAGAGGTGGCAAGGGCAGGGTAGCAGTGACGACATACGACGATGATTTCATCGAAAATTTCTTCACTAGCAACACCCACGATACGCTTATGTTTGTGACTGATCGCGGACAGCTTTACTGGCTCAAAGTCTATAAAATCCCAGAGGGCTCACGCACAGCCAAAGGCAAGGCGATTGTAAATTTAATCAAACTTGTAGGCGATGAAAAAATCATGGCGATAATCCCGACTACCGATTTTTCAGATAGCAAATCGCTAGTATTTTTCACCAAAAATGGTATCGTAAAACGCACAAATTTAAGCGCGTTTTCGAATATCCGCTCACTTGGCGTAAGGGCTATTAGCCTAGACGATGATGACGCGCTAGTAACTGCGCTAATCGTGCCAAATGAGGCAGGCGAGAGCGCACCAATCGAGAGCGATGATGAAAATGGACAAAATTTAGAAATTTCGCAAGAAATCGAAGAAGTTGAGAGCGAAATTTTAGATGAAAACAGTAGCGAAATCAACGAAAATATGATTTTCATCGCTACCAAAAAGGGTATGTGTGTTAAATTTAAACTCGGCAAGGTCCGCCAAATGGGACGCGTAGCCAGAGGCGTGAGAGGGCTTAAATTTAAAGAAGCTGGCGATGAGGTAATCGGGGCGACATTTATTTTAAATGATAATTTAGAAATTTTAAGCGTGAGCCAAAAAGGCATTGGCAAACGCACCACAGCTAGCGAGTATCGCCTCACAAACCGCGGCGGCAAGGGCGTAATCTGCATGAAGCTCACAAACCGCACCGGCGATTTGGTAGGCGTAGTAATGGTCGATGAGGAAATGGATCTCATGGCACTAACCACAAGTGGCAAGATGATTCGCACAGATATCCAAAGCATACGCAAGGCCGGACGCAACACAAGTGGCGTCATCGTGGTAAATGTCGAGGGCGATGATGTGGTTAGCATTGCTACTTGCCCGAAAGCAGAAAGCGATGATGAGGGCGAAGTGGGCGAAGAAAATGGTGGCGAGAGCCTAAATTTAGAAAATAGCGAAAATCAAATCATACAAGGAGAGGGTGATGAATAGATATAACATCGCAATCGTTGGCGCAACAGGCGCTGTTGGCGAAGAGATACTTAGAGTTTTGTCTGAGTTAAATTTCCCAGTAGCAGATATTTTGCCACTAGCTAGCGCACGCTCGGCTGGCGAGGTCGTAGAATTTGAGGGCAAAGAGTATGTGGTAAAAGAGCTTACCGATACTACTTTTGAAGAAAACGAGATTGATATCGCGTTTTTTAGCGCAGGTGGAAGTATTTCAGCGCATTTCGCACCACTTGCAGCAGCTAGTGGCGCAGTGGTAATCGACAATACTAGTCATTTTAGAATGCAAGATGATGTCCCTCTCGTGGTGCCTGAGTGCAATCCTGGCGATATTGAGCTATGGGAGCAAACAGGAATCATCGCCAATCCAAACTGCTCAACTATCCAAATGGTGCAAATCCTAAAACCACTAAACGACGCTTTTGATATCGAGCGCGTAGATGTGAGCACATACCAAGCCACAAGTGGCGCAGGTAAAGAGGGCATGAGCGAGCTAGTCGAACAGCTTCAAGCGTTTTTTGCCTTCAAGCTCGATGAGTGCGAGCCAAAGGTTTTCGCTCACCAAATCGCAATGAATGTAATCCCTCATATCGATGTTTTCAACGAAAATGGCTTTACCAAAGAAGAGTTAAAAATGGTAAATGAAACGCAAAAAATCCTACACAAAAACTTCCCAGTAGCCGCCACTTGCGTGCGTGTGCCTGTCATGAGAAGCCACAGCGAGGCGATTACGATTAAATTTAAACAAGATTTCACGCTTGAAAAGGTGCGCGAAATTTTAGCAAACGCAAAAAGCGTCGTGCTTTGCGATGATCCAAGCGAGAAAAAATACCCTATGCCAATCGTTGCTACCGATACGAACGAAACTTTCGTAGGCAGAATCCGTCGCGATATTTATGATGATAAAATCTTGCACCTTTGGTGCAGTGCCGATCAAATCCGCGTCGGAGCGGCTACAAATGCCGTTAGAATCGCGCTTGATTGGATTGAACTTCAAGAAAACAAATAAATTTATGGGCGCAAATTTAAGGCGCCCATTTTAAATTTTACAAATTTCACTAAATTTAGCCTATTTAAGGAGCAATGATGATTTTTATCGACGCATGTTTGAAAAAGCCGACACATTATACGCCTGTGTGGATGATGAGACAAGCTGGGCGTTATTTGCCAGAATACATGGCAGTGCGAAAAAGCGTGGGCGGGTTTTTGGAACTTTGCAAGGACTTTCGCAAAGCAAGCGAGGTTACAATCCAGCCTGTGGAGATTTTAGGCGTCGATGCGGCGATTTTATTTAGCGATATTTTGGTTGTTCCGCTTGAAATGGGGCTTGATTTGGAATTTGTCGCAGGCGAGGGTCCAAAATTTAAAAATCCTTTGAAGAGCGTGGAAGATTTAAAGGCTTTAAGCTCCGAAAAAGCCGTGAAAAATCTGCAATATGTCTATGATACGGTCGCGCTAACAAGGCAAAATTTAAGCGATGATAAGGCGCTAATTGGCTTTTGCGGTTCGCCTTGGACGGTGGCGACATATATGATCGAAGGTGGCACGACAAAAACTTATGCGATTTGCAAAAAAATGGCGTATTCTAACCCTGAGCTTTTGCACGAAATTTTACGCGCCGTTACGGAGACGACTAAACTTTACCTTGAAAACCAAATCAAAAACGGCGTAAATGCCGTGCAAATTTTTGATAGCTGGGCGAGTGCATTAGAAGAAAGCGCGTTTTTTGAGTTTAGCTGGAAGTATATTTTAGAAATTTGCGACTATTTAAAGGCGAAATTTCCGCAAATTCCGATTATTGTCTTTCCAAAGGGCATTAGCGGATATTTGGATAAGATTAGCGGTAATTTCGATGTTTTTGGCGTGGATTGGAGCACTCCGATTGATTTGGCTGCGAAAAAACTCGGACAAAAATACACGCTTCAAGGAAATATGGAGCCGACCCGCCTTTATGACAAAAATGCCATAAAACAGGGTGTTTCGCAGATTTTGGAAGTTATGAAAAATCGCCCGCACATTTTTAATTTGGGGCATGGAATTTTGCCTGATATTCCTGTGGAAAATGCGAAATATTTCATAAATTTAGTGCATGAAATGAGCGTGGGAAAATGAAATATATTTTCGGTCCTGTGAGTTCTCGCCGTTTTGGGCAGAGCCTTGGGATTGATTTAAGTCCAAATTCGAAGCAATGCAACTTCAACTGTGCATATTGCGAATTAAAAGCAAAAAAGCCTATTTCGCAGATGAGCGAGATTTGCGATATTTCGCCCGTGCTTGATGAGCTAAAAGCGGCTTTGGCTAAATTTAAAAATACCCAAGTCATCACGCTTACGGCTAATGGCGAACCTAGCCTTCACCCTAAATTTGGCGAACTTGTAAGCGAGATTAAGGCTTTAAAATTGCCCCAAAAACTGCTAGTTTTATCAAATTCGAGCAGAATTTCGCAAAATTATGAAGCATTTTTGAAATGCGATATTTGCAAATTTTCCCTTGATAGTGTGGTTAGTGAAACTTTTAAAAAAATTGATAATCCGCATAGTAGTGTGAATTTGGACGAAATTATCTCAAATTTGATTAAATTTAGCTCTGAATTTAGGGGCGAATTAGTTATTGAAATTTTGGTTGTTGCAGGTCTTAACGATACTGCGCGCGAATTTGAAGCGCTAAATTCGGTGCTTGAAAAAATAAATCCCGCTCGCATTGATTTAGGCACGATTGATCGTCCGCCTGCGTTTAAAAACGCTAAGCCAGTAAGCTTTGAGAGGCTAGAATTTTTAAGCAAATTTTTGAAAAATCAAAGCGTAAATATAGTCGCAAAACCAAAATACGATAGCGAAAAGCTCGATTTTAGCGAAGATGAAATCCTATCAATGCTAATTCGCCGTCCTCAAAGCCTAAGCGATGTAGAGGCTAAATTTAGCGAACTCTCAAAGGCAAATTTAGCAAATTTGCTAAATTTAGGAAAAATCACCCTAAAAGACGGATTTTATAAAATTTCATAAATTTTGCAAAATACTGCCCTGAAATTTGCTTGTTATTGTCATTGCAAGAGTTTTGCAAATTTGTTTAATCTGTCATTGCGAGCTTTCGCAGAAAGCGAAGCAATCTACGAATTTAAAATTTCGGGGCAGTGTTTTTGCAAAATTTGTGTTAGGAATTTTATTTGCGTGAAAATTTTGCAATGACAAATCTGGCGCAGTGTCCCGCAACCCAGCTACTTCACGCCTTCCCACCATCTGTTTTGCGGTAAATTTGATAGGTTGAAAACCTCCCCCACAAGCGGCGTTGTGATAGTGTATTTCGCCCCAGCTTCCTTGCTAGCGCGCACAAATCTCTCCATTGGCTCGCTCCATTTATGATACGCCAAATCAAATTTCGCCCAGTGTATCGGCAAAAGCACGCGCGCACCAAGCACGCTGGCGTTTTTCGCGCTTTGCTCTGGCATGGAGTGGATCTGCGCCCAGGCGCGGTTGTAGGCGCCGTTTTCTAGCATGGCGATATCAAAGTGTCCGTATTTTTGCGCGATTTGCGCGAAATGCTCGCCATCTCCGCTATCGCCTCCGTAAAAAATCCTAGCCCCATCAGCGATAATCGCATACGAGCCCCACAGCGTGGTATTTCTGTGAAATCTACCGCTAAAATGTCTAGCGCGTTCGAGCGTGAAACTCACACCATTTACGCTTGCGCTCTCTTCTAAATCCAGTTCCGTAATTTTCGCGTCCTGCACGCCCCAGCGAAGCAGGTGGGCGCGCACACCAAGAGGCACGATATAGCGCTCTGCTTTGGCGTCAATCTCCCTGATAGCGCGCATGTCGAGGTGATCGTAGTGATCGTGGCTGATTACCACGCATAGCTTATCTGGCAGGTCCGAAATCCTAGGCGTTATCTCATACGCAAATGGCGCGCCACCCACGAAAATCGGCGAGGCGCGGTAAAATACAGGGTCGGCGATGATATTTAAATCATTTATGCGAAATAGCACACTCGAATGCCCAAACCAGACAAAATCGCCGTTTTTGAGGGCGCTAGGCTCAAATTTCACGCTAGGAAGCGCGCGCGAGGGGTTTTTGCCCTTGGGAGTAAAAATCATATCATAAAGCCAGCTTAGCATGCTTGGCATTTCATCGCTGGTCGCTAGCACCGTAGGCTGGGCGTTTTCGAAGGTTTTGCCATTGTAAGCCTTGCTGGCGCGGATTTTCGCCATAGAAATCTCATCTGGTACTCCGCCAAAAACAGGGTGAAATTTCACGAAGCAAAGCACGAGCGCGCCCAAAAACAAAACCGTAGCAAAAAACCAAAAAATCGATTTTAAAATCATTTTTTCCCTTTGAAATTTTTGGTTTATATTAGCGAAATTTTGAAATTTTGCTTAGACAAATTCTCCAAATTTATTGCCCAATTTTGCAAATTTTAGTAAAATGCGCCCAAAAATAGGAGAAATTTTGATTTACGATGTGATTGTTGTGGGCGCGGGTGCGGCTGGGCTTTTTGCTGCTATAAATTTGCGCGCAAAAAGCGTTTTGATTGTGGAGAAAAACGCCTTAGCAGGGCGCAAAATCTTAGCCAGCGGTGGTGGGCGGTGCAATATCACAAATGCGAATTTGAGTGCGAAAAATTATTTAGGAGATGAAAATTTTATCTCGCAAATACTGCGCCGGCTAAGCGTAGATGAGCTTTTGAGCGTGTTTGCGCCTTTGGAATTTGGCTTAGAAAAAAACGCTCAGTATTTTTGCAAAAACCACTCGCGTTCAGTATTGCAAAAACTACTATCTATGGCGCAAAAAACCTGCGAAATTCGCACAAATTGCGAAATTTGCGAAATTTCAAAGAGTGGCGAAATTTTTAATTTATTTAGCATTAAAGGCGAGAAATTTTGCGCCAAAAATCTCATAATCGCCACAGGCGGGCCTAGTTTTAGGGCGCTTGGCGCAAGTGATAGTGCGCTAAGCTTTGCGGTGAGTTTTGGCATAAAGTGCGAGAAATTTCGACCAGCCCTCGTGGGGCTTTGCGTGCAAAAGAGCGAGTTTTGGTTCAAAAATCTAAGTGGCGTGAGCCTTGGCGTGCGCGCAAAGCTCGCAGGGCGCGAGATTGTAGGCGAGGCGCTATTTACGCACAGAGGCATTAGTGGGCCTGCGATTTTAAATGCGTCGCTGTTTTGGAGAAGTGGCAAAATCACTCTAAATTTCGCCCCAAATCACAATATGCAAAGCCTAGAAAAGGCCCTAAATGGCGGGAAAAAACAGCTTTCGAGTTTGCCATTTTTGCCAAAACGCTTTGTTTTGGAGTTTTTGCGCTCGCAAAATTTACAGGATAAAATTTTCTCAAAATATAGCCACGCAGAGTTGGAAAAAATCGCGCGAATTTTCTCTTACGAGTTTGCCCCTGCTGGCACTTTTGGCTTTGAAAAGGCCGAAATTAGCGCGGGTGGCGTTTGCGCGGACGAGTTAGGCGCGGATTGTGAAAGCAAAAAAATCCCCGGACTGTATTTTGCAGGCGAGTGCATAGACGCATCTGGAATGCTTGGAGGATATAATCTGCATTTTGCTTTTGCTAGCGCTCTTTGCGTGGCGCGCGCGATAAATTCTAAACTTAGCGCGCGAAATTTGACAAATTTTAAAATTCGCCAAATTTCGCAAATTTAGCCCAAAATTATCGCTCAATTTTTTCGATTATGATATCGCCTGATTTTAGCCCTTCGAGCGTGGTTTTGGCCTTTTCGTCGTCTTTAAACTCGGCGCAGTAAATCTCCAAATACTCAATCCCTTTGGCGTTGTTTTGATTCATTAGCTCGATTGCTGCGAGTGCCAAATACGGGCGTTTTGCGCCAAGTTCGGTAGCGCGAGATAAAATTTCTTTTGCCTTGTCTGTGCGAGTGGAATTTAGCAAAAACTCGCCATAAGTCGTTAAAACCTCGGTGTTTTGGCTATCGCGCGCTAGTATTCTCTCATAAATCGCGTCGGCTTTTTCCTTCGCACCTAGCACATCGAAATTGTGTTGGGATACATAAATTTGGGCGAATTTCATATCAAATTGCGTGCGGTCTTTGGCGTCGATTTTATCGGTGATGATCTCTTTGTTTATGTACTCAAAAACGCTCGCCATGAGCACGGAGTCGTTGTATCCTTGCTCGGCTTCGTCCTCGCTGTCAAATTTCAGCGGATACTCGCAGGCATGCTTGCACAGCGCGTCGGAGTATTCGTAGAGTTTGGCGATGTCGAGGTTCGCACCACCATTAGGATTTTTTTTCATTACAGCGTCGTTTGAATACGCGCTATACGGCTCGGCGCAAAGTGCGCTAAATAGGGCGAAAATCGCGATTAATATGCGGTTTGTCATTTTCTTATCCTTAAATAAAAAAGTTACTAATTCTAGTGGAAAAATTTAAATAATTACTGAATTTAGGCTAAATTTTTAAATTTCATTTTCAAACGCACTTTTTGGATACAGACCGATTAGTTTTTTTACCATTTTGCCGTTTTTATCATATATCAGCGAGGTTGGCGTGCCAAATATCCCACCAGCGACATTTGATAGGTATTTCACAGAGGCTGGCGCGCTAAGCGTAGGGAATTTCACCCCTTTTTCGCGCGCGGTTTTCAGATCCGTTTCTAGCTCACCGCCACTGCCTAAAACGCCGATTACAAGGGCTTTTTGCGAGGCGTGGATTTCATTTAGGATAGGGGTTTGCGCCCCACATGCCCCACACGAAGCCGTGAAAAAAAACAAAATCACAGGTTTGTCGTTTTCACCGACCATAAAAGAGCGAGTTTTAGGGTCAAATTTCGTCGCGATACTCTCGCCATTTAGGGCTAAATGGCGTTTTTCGCCATCGCATGCACCAAGCATTAAAGCGCACGCTAGGGCTAACGCAAATTTTAAAATTTTAAATTTCATTTAAAACCTCGATTTTATCTAATTTTCCGTGCCTTAAACGCACGATTTTATCGGCATATTTGCCTAATTCTTCGTTGTGCGTAACGAGTATGAGGCTCTTTCCCTCGGCGCGCAGTCCCTTAAAAAGCTCCAAAATCACAGCCTCGTTCGCCTCGTCTAGATTGCCCGTAGGCTCATCGGCGATGATGATATCAGGCTCGTTGATTAGGGCGCGCGCGATACAAAGCCGCTGCTGTTCGCCACCACTAAGTTCGCTTGGTCTATGCGCCAGCCTGTGCGCTAGGCCGACCCTTTCGAGCGCGCTTTTTGCGCTTTTTTCATCGACGCAGGAGTGGTAGTATTGATTTAGCATGACATTTTCAATGGCGTTTAGGTATGGTATGAGGTGGAATTGCTGAAAAACAAGGCCGATTTTTTTGCGACGAAATTCTAAAATTTGCGCTTCATTTAGCGAGCTAGCATCATCTCCGCCTAGCAAATACTCGCCCTTTGTGGGGCTATCCATTAGGGAGAGGATATTTACAAGTGTGCTTTTGCCACTCCCGCTTGGCCCCATTATGCTCACCCACTCGCCCTTTTTCGCGCCAAAGCTAATGTCATCTAGCGCCTTTACATCACCAAAATATTTACAAATACCATTAAATTTTAAAATTTCCATATTATTCCTTTAATAAATTTGCCAAATTTGGATTTAGCGCCCGTTTTATGGGATAATAACTCGCACTAAGCGCGAAAATCAGCGATAAAATCACCGCCATTACAAGCCCTATAAATCTAAAATCCACTCCGCTAGAAAATAAAATTTGACCCAAAATTATGGCTAAAAAATACCCGATGATCGCGCCAAATACTGCCCCGCTAACGCACAAAAGCAAAATTTCGCCCAAAATTATGTGAAAGATATTGGCTCTGTTTGCGCCGATAGCGCGAAGCAGGGCGAATTCTTTAATGCGAGAGAGTAGGACCTGGCTTAGGCTAGTGTTTATGCAAATCGAGGTTATGGCTAAAATCGTAAAGCCACTTAGTAGCATTAAAAGCTTGATTTTATCTAGGATTATGCCTTGTGTTTTGGATACTTTGCCCACGACATTAAAGCTCATTTTCTCATCGCTTAAATTACGAGAAATTTCGCTAAGACCCTTAAAATCGCTATCTACAATCGCTTCGGCGTAGTTGATTTCGCCTTTGGCATTAAAGATATTTTGCGCCAAATTTAGCGAGATTAAAAGCAAGCCATCTTCCTTGCCTCCGTCAAAAACAATGCCCTTTATGCGGACTTTGTGAGTGAAATTTGTATTTGCGTTGTGCGGAGAAATGCCGATTTCATCGCCTAGCTTCACGCCTAAAATTTTGGCTAAATCCTCGCCGATTAGGGCGTTTTTATCGTCGAAATCCACTCTGATTAGCTCGCCCTCTTTGAGTTGCAAAAATGGCATTGTTTTTGCCAAATTTGAAAATTCCACGCCCATTACCACAGCCGAATTTACCCCTAAATTCGCACTTTTAAATAGATAGCTATTGTGCGCTTTGAGATTTGGAATACTGCGAAATTTCGCTTTTAGTTCATCTTCGCTAATGATAAAATTCTGCGAGGAATTTGGTGAGATTATCAAATTTGCCCCATAAGAGTTTAATTCTCCTGCGACTTTTTTGTCGATATCTGCCCAGATATTCACAAACGCCGCGCAAACTGCTGAGCCAAGGGCGATTGCGATAAAAATCACAAACGAGCGCAAAGAGTTGGCAAAAATGCTTTTTAAGACTATTGTGCGATAAAATTTATTATTTTCTACCATATAAAACCTCCGCTGGTGGCAGTTTTAGCGCGCTACGAAGTGGCAAAATCGAGCCGATTAGACAGATTACAAACCCAAATGCAATGCTTAGTGGCAAAACTAGCAGAGCAAAGCCCAAAAACGAGCCAAAGATTTGCTGAGCGATAATCTGACTTGCTAAGTATCCCGCGCTCGCCCCTAAAATCGAAGCGAAAAGGCACACGACGAGGGTTTCGGCGATGAATTGCAAATATATAGACAAACCGCTTGCCCCAAGCGCCTTTAAAAGCCCGATTTCCTTTTTGCGCTTGAAGGTTTCGTTGCTAAGCAAGCTTGCAATGCAAATGCTAGAAATGATGAGCGAGAGGATACTCACCACGCCCATTAGGCCTTGGATTTTTTTGGTGATTCCGCTCTGGGCTTCGCTCACGCTAAGGACTGCTTTGGCGCTTGCGTTTGGGAAATCCTCGGCGATTTGGTATGCTATGGAGCTAACATAGGCTGAGCAATACCAAGTATCGTGCTCTACGGCGTCTAGGCTGTCTAAATTGCGCCTAGCCTTTACCGATAAATCATCTTCTGGGATTGTCATTGCAGATACTTCTGCTTTGGCGATTTGACCCTCGCGGTGAGTGAGCTTTTGCACGAAGGCTAAATTCGCGATGATTTTACCGCTGTATTCCTCCGCATCGTGCAAAATCCCCACCACGCGCACAGTGTAAATGCCTAGATCAATCTCATCGCCGATTTTTAAACCTAGCTTTTCGCCTGCGATGACTTCATCATCTGCGCCATCCTTTGCCCACTCGCCACTAACGCGCCAAAATGGATAAAGGTGCCTTACCCCGACTCTAAAATCAGGCTCATCACTCACGCCTGCGGGTTTGTCAAAATATGTCCCAACGACCTCGAATTCATCGATTTGCTCGGATAAAAACGGCGCGTAGCTTGTGATATTGTTGCGCCAAAAAATCTCTTTGATTTTTACCAAATCGCTTTCGGCCAAAAAATCATCGTTTGCAAGTGGCGAAAAATCGCGCCCCGCAATTTCGATATTTAGGTTGGCAGATCTGGGCAAAACCACGATATTTGCGCCATATCTTCCTAGCTCGCTTGCTAGTTTGTCGCCGATTTTAAGAGTGATATTTAGCATGCAAGCGATTAAGCCAACAGATAAAAAAATCGTCAAAAACGCTAAAAATTTCGACTCCTTAGCCCCAAAAATCGAAGCTTTTAAAATTCTAAAAAACATTATTTAAGCTCCTTTAATGTGCCGTTTTCATCGACGAAATTTTGCGGATTTTGAGTAAAAATTTCTTCGTTTTTTTCATTTTCGAAAAAATAAATCCTGCCATAATACAAATAGCTGAATTTCGATGAATTTGAAATCCTCGCGCGCGAAACGGGGTCTATGACCTGTTTTTCGACGATTTCGCTAAAATAGCTTGCTCCGCTTAAAATTTCGCTAAGCGCGATTTTTACGCGCTCGCCGTCAAAGTCAAATTTCATTGGGATTGGGTTGCAGCCGCCCATTTTGCCGACACTTGGCAAGAAAATTCGCACATTGCACGCTATGCAGATTAGCTCATCGCCCTTTTTGACATAGCCCATATCTCCGCAAATCGAGCACGCGTCAAACACCGCAACCGGCGAGAGATGAGTGTTAAATTTATTTAGCAAAAAAAAGCGGATTTTATGGCCATCATCGCTGATATAGGCGTATCTGTGAAGGCGCCCGTCTTGCAAAGCCTGCGCGTCAAAGACAAACTCGCCATTTACTGGTTCTACGAGTGTGGGTGTATCAATCGTAGGCGGGCGAGAAGCTACTAGCAGATAATATAGGCTAATAGCGCAAAATAGGGCGCAAAGTGCGAGTGCGCAGAGGAAAGTGCGCCAAATTTTAAACCTTACGCTTTTGTTTATGCGCCAAGCGATGATATTTTCATCTTGCGCTAGTTTTTTGGGGGCTAAATTTAGGTAGAAAATCCCCATAAATAGGGCAATTGCACACAAAATCAATATTAAATGCTGGTTGTTGTGGTAGATGATTTTGGCGATTATGCTTAGAAATTCGCTCGAATTTATAAATTTGAGCGAGGCGTAATTTGCGAAGTATCCGCCCTGCCTGATCCCTAGCCCCACAAATCCGAGCTTAGCGATGAATAAGAGGGCGCAGGTTAGGGTAAGGGCGACAAAATTTGCGCGCGCACGATTTTTTAAAATTTCGCTATAAAGCAGGTAAAATAAAGCTAGGCACGAAAGAGCTAAAATCACCATAAAAAGGTTTAGAATAGCCCCGCTATCAAGGAGTTCGGTGCTAAAAATTTTAAAATTTGCGCTGATTAAAAAATACTCAAAACAGGCGCAAACGCCAAGGGCAAAAATGCAAAATTTAGCCAGTTTCGCAAGGCAAAATTTAGCGCAAAATGGCAGTAAAAATAGCGCAACCAAGGCAAAAATATCAAAGAAAATTTTGCCCTCTTGCGCGATTAGACTATGATTTAGCGCGCTAAAACAGGCGCCCCCAAACACCGCTCCAAAAAAGGCAAATGCAAAATTTTTTTTGCCAAAGTGCGCGGCGACGATAAATAGTGGCAAAAATGCCAAAACAAAATGGTAAAAAAATATCGACAAAACTGCAACCTAAATGTGAAATTTTAGAGCTGTTTGAAATAAAATGCAAATTTAAAATTTAAATTTTGTCTAATTTGTCATTGCGAGAATTTTGCGTTAGCGAAATTCGTGGCAATCTACGAATTTAAAATTCCTTGCGCTAAATTTGCTGTCATTGCGAGCTTTCGCAGAAAGTGAAGCAATCCAGAAAAATTTAAATTCAAAATTCAACCCAAATTTTGCATTGAACGATTTTTTGAATTTAATCTGCGCCGTGAAATTCTCTGTAAGGGGGAGGGCGCGCTTTTTGCGAGACGCTACCCTCCCCCTTACCAACCCCCACCCCTGTAAAACGCTAGAAGTGGCTAAATTTAGAAAAACGAAGTTTTTCTAAATTTAGCTGGTTTTATTTTTACGGAAATGCTTCGCATTTCTCACAACGCTAAATTTGCAAATTTCCTTTTTTCAAACACTTCTAAAATTTCACCCAAAAAGGGTGAAATTTCGTTATTCTTTTGGAGTTCCAGTGTATGCAAATGTGTATTTCACATCAAATGCGCCCCACCATTTGCCCACGCCTGTGGCCTTGTCAGCGTGGCGACCAAAGCCGTTTGCGCCTGGGTTTTCGATATGGAAAATCAGCTCATAATTTCCCACGCCATTTTCCATTTTGACATTTGCGCCATAGTGTGGGCCGTCGCTTGCGACCATTGGCATGAAATTTCCCTTTTGGATTTTGCCGTTATCTAGGTTTTTTAGCTCGTAGCCGATTTTTAGGTATGGGATCCACTCGCCCTCGCCAAAGCCGTTTGCGTTGCCCTCGATCGCGTGGATATCAGCCTCTAAGTGGATATCAGCTAGGCTAGGTGCTAGATCAATGCCCTTTGGCTCCATGTCGATTGGTTGTAGATACACAGCGGCGATCTCCATGCCGTTCATTTCGACTGGTTCGCCGATAGGTTGCTCGCCAGCGAAGGCGATACTTGAAGCAAGGCTTAAAGCCAAAACTGATGAAAATAATTTTTTCATAAATTCTCCTTTGAAATAGATTTGTTTTTTTGTTTGATTATCAAAATTCCAACTATTAAAGCCACGATTAGCGCAGCTTGCGGGATTAGGCTCTCTTTGTAAGGGTAAAATCCAAGCCATGTAATCGTAGGCAAGCCCTCGATTATGGTTGGTGTAAATACCTTGCCCTCGACTAGCTCCATTATTCCCTTGCCGACAAAGACAATCGACATATAAAAAATAATAGCCGAAGTTATCATAAAAAACGGCTTGATTGCGATACGAAGCGAGAATTTTTTGATTAGGATATAAACCACGAGCAGTGCGATTACGCCTACGACAAATCCCGCGCCCACCATACCTAGCGCGCTCGGAGTTTTAGCGTCGATTATGAGCGCTAGATAAAATAGCACCGTCTCGGCTCCCTCGCGATATACCGCTAAAAAGACCATCCACCATAGCATTTTGCCGTCTTTTTCGCTCAGGCTTTGCGAAATCGCTCCACTGATATACGCGCTCCATTTTTTCGAATTTGCATTTGATAGAAGCCAAAACCCGACATAAAATAGCAATCCCACGGCTACTAGCATGACCGCGCCTTCTAGGATTTCGCGACTTTGACCTGCTTTTGCGGCACCAAAAATCGCGCTTATGCCCCACGCTGTGGCAAAACTAAGCGCAATTGCTACCGCAAGCGCGCTATAAACGATTTTTAATTTGCCCTCGTTACCTGATTTGATAAGTAGGGCGATGACGGC
Organism: Campylobacter sp. VBCF_01 NA2; assembly: GCF_027797205.1. Classification (NCBI taxonomy): domain Bacteria; kingdom Pseudomonadati; phylum Campylobacterota; class Epsilonproteobacteria; order Campylobacterales; family Campylobacteraceae; genus Campylobacter; species Campylobacter sp. VBCF_01 NA2. Next base: position 1,200,951 of record NZ_CP115607.1, on the reverse strand, counting down.
AGCCACGATGATTAGGGCCTCCATACCCTCGCGCAAAATAATTATAAGCGAGTATAAAAACAGATCCCATGCGCTAGAATTTTGCGTCAAATTTAGGCTCTCTTCAAGTTGCGCAAAAAGCTCGTTTTGCGCTGCGATAATTTGCTCTTTTGGCGCGCCAGAGCTAATTAGGGCTGAAATTTTATTAAAGCTAGCCTCGGTGTCAAGTTTGAGTTGGGAGTTTTTGGCTCCCACGAGTGCTTCCATGCCACTTTCTTCGTATTCGTCGAAGTAGATATTTCCGCTCTCATCGATTGCCTCATCGGTTTTGCCAGCCTCATACAGAGCCAAAACCTGCGCCATTTTGGATTTTATGTTTGCTACGGTTTGGCTAAAATCTGCATTTTGCGCCACTTCGCTTTCGCTAGCCTCTTGCGCGCTTTGTGGGGCTAGGGCGTAAGTTTGGCTAGGCAAATTTTGCGTGGCACTAAGAAGCAAATCATCTAAATCTTTTAGAGATTGGTTAAATTTCGCTTCGCCCGTATTTAGGCTATCGCGCAATAAATTTGAGATAATTCGTTGAATCATTTGGTCGTTTTTGCTAGAAACATATTTTCGCACGACCTCTTCGAATCTAGTGTTGCGATAAATGTCAAATTTAGCCTTGTTTAAAGCCGATTTTAGCGCGGTTTCGTCTTTGTTATCAAAGGCGGTTTTTGCATTATTTAGTTCGGTGATGAAATCATTATAAACGCTAAGCCATGGAGAATTTGGGTCGGAATTTGGGGTTTGATTTGCCGAATTTGCACCCGAATTTGCGCTAGAATTTTGCGTGGTGTTTGGGGCAGAATTTTCGCTTTGATTTGCGCTAGTTTGAGACTGTTCTTCGCCCTCGTTTTGATATTGGGCGACTAGTTTATGACCGCTTTCGATGATTGGCAAAATTTCAGTGATTTCGCTATTTAGCTTTGC